>JBKJKI010000132.1:0-9212 GCA_046597475.1 Polaromonas sp.
CTACTTCAATGACCAGCAGCGCACTTTAGTCCGCGAGTACTACGTACAAAACTACTCCAACGGCAAAAAATGCCCACCGGGTTTGGCTAAAAAGAACAATGGCTGTATGCCCCCGGGCCAGGCTCGCAACTGGGTGGTTGGCCAGCCAGTACCACGAGGCGTAACGGTCTATGCGGTGCCTCAGCCAGTGATCGTGCAACTACCGCCTGCCCCTTACGGTTACCGCTATGCCCGCATCGGCGGCGACATCGTACTGGTGCAACAGCAAAACAATCTGATCGTGGACATCATTCAAGGTTTGCTCGGAGGCTGATGCAACGGGTGTTTTCCGCGCGAGCTTGCTGCTGGGACCTTCATTAACCACTCAGAAGTCCCACAGAGGCAGAGCCATGCCGCGCGCATGGCTGTGGCTGAGAGCTGCATCCAACACGGAGTAACCCGCACGCAACTGTGGGCCTTTGCCGGTGTAGGCTGTACAAAGCTGTGAGACTGCTTTCTGCCAACTGCCAACTGCCAACTGCTGACTGTCACCCTGGAACTGCGAACGTCAGGAACTGTTTAGGTTTGTCCGACACCTGCCCGAGCATTAGCACCGAGCAATACGGCTGCCTGAGGGCCGGTGTTGGATAAACCTAAGCAGAAGCAGCTTATTTTTTCCCACCGCCACCGCCACCATTGCCGCCACCATTGCCATTTCCGCCTCCGTTTCCGCCGGCATTCCCACCCTTTCCACCGCTGCCGGAGTCTTTTCCAGAAGCCGGTCCCTTGCCTGCGTTATCCGCTTTGCCATCATTGTCAGTCTTGGCGGAGTGGTTCGATTTCTTTCCGCTCATGTCAGTATGCGAGGCGCTTACCACGGACCCCAGCTTGACACCCATACCGTTGGCGATTTGCCCCCAACCCATACCCTGGCTTCTCTGCCCCAAAATGCCTCCCAATGCTGCAGAGAGTTGTGCCGGTGTCGGGTTGGTGATACCTTCCTTGGCAAGTGAAGTTTTGGCGAGCGAAAGCGCCGTGTTGACACTGCCGTAACCCATCTTGCCCGTTGCCGGCGAAAGGCCTGCCGATGGCGCCGTCGAATTGGGTCCAGTTACGCTGGGACCCAGCGTGATGCTGGACCCCGTGCGAAGGCCATTAACCAGAGATTGTGCATTCTCTGGGGAGCCGGCAAACGCGCTGTAGCTCGACGCCAGCCTTGCACCTTCAGCGCTGGTTGCGGTAGCCGTGGTACTGCCTTTGGGCGCTTGGGCCAGAACCAGCCCGCTACCCAGAAAAAACGCACTGGCAGCGGCCAGAGAGATAACAGTCTTCTTGATCAACATTAACGACCTCACTTTTGGGGATGAAAAAACTGAAAAATTACAGTATTGGAGACATTTCATCTTAAGGTGCCGCACGCACGCAGAAGACAGTTTGGGCCCATGTCCCACACGACAATCGGACAATTCAACGTTACCGGCCTGCAAGGGCCCATTGCCGACCGCCACTAACGGCTTGTGACCGGCCGTGAATTGGGCAACCAGAAAGCTGTCATTGGCGAATACCCGCAAACGCTGCTTAACGGTCACCCACCAAAACCACGTTGACCATCAACGCCTCGGCCTGCCCAATCAGCGCAGCCCACCCAATTGCCCCTCACCCCCGGTGCACCAACCGCTATCGAATAGATAGCTGTCTCCGACCGTATTCCGTGGGCCAGGGCTCAAAATACCCCAAAAGGCTTGCCCACCCCACAGGCAAAGGCGCCAATCACTGCCCGCCTCGCAACTCTTCATCCACCGTCAGACGCCTTGCCCATCTCCCGCTCCATCTCCGCCCCAATCCGCAAAACCGCTTCCAGCAGCGCGTCCGCGTGTGACTGGTTCGTGCGCGCGCCGATAAAGCAGGGGCGCAGCGCCAGCTTGCCGTTGACCAGCGTGGTGCTGGGCATGTTTTCGTTTTCCCGTATCAGGCGGCGGTGCAGGCGCTGGTTGAACAGGTCCAGATCGGCGATGCCGGGGGCGACATAGCGGAAGCAGCAGATCGACAGCACGGGCTCCTGCAGCAGTTCGAGGTGGGGGTGCTCCCTGGCAACCTGGGCGATGTGCCTGGCCATGTCGTTGTGGCGCCTGATGCGTTCGGTGAGGCCCTCGACACCGATTTCGCGAATCAGCGCCCACACCACCACGCCGCGGCTCGGTGCGCTCAGCTCGACGCCGTAGTCGTAGTACGGGATGCCAAAGTCATCCATCGAATGCTCGATGACGGTCGGTGCATGGCCTTCCTGTTCGATGGCGCCTTCCAGGTAGTCGGCCGCCTCTTGCGTGAAGGCGCGGCAGAGCAGCTGGCGGTCTCGCACAAAGGTGGCCGCCACGCCAACCGAGGCGCCCAGCCATTTATGCGGGTCAACGATGACGGAATCGGCCAGCGCCAGCCCTTCGTACAGATGACTGATGCGGTCGTCCAGAATGCCGGGCAGGCCGTAAGCGCCGTCGATGTGAAACCAGATGCCGTGCTCCCTGGCGATTTCACCAATCGCCTGCAGCGGGTCGATGGCGCCGGTGTTGGTGGTGCCGGCATTAGCGACGATGGCGATGGGCAACACGCCGGCCTGTCTGTCGCTGGCCATGGCGCGGCTCAGTTCATCCGCCCGCATCCGGCTCTGGCCGTCGCAGGCAATCGCGCGTACCGAGCGGCGCCCCAGACCCAGCACTGCGGCTGAGCGTTGAATCGTGTGGTGGGCCTGCTCGCTGGCGTAAAGGCAGACGGGCCGGTCAAGGCCGTGGGCGGCGGCATCGTGGCCGACTTGCTCAAAGGCAAACTGCCGGGCCGCGCCCAGCGCCAGCAAATTGGCGACCGAGCCGCCGCTGCTGTAAACCCCCTGCAGCGGCGCGATGCCGCACATCGAGGCCAGCCATTGCAGCGACAACTCCTCCAGGAAATTAAAGGCCGTGAGGCCATAGCGCTGCGGCCCCGCGATGCTGGCGGCCGTTGCGGCCAGCGCAGCCACACTGGTAGCGCCCGTGGTGATGAAGGAGGTGAAACCCGGCCGGGGGACGGCCGAGCCATTGGGGATGATCTGGCTGACCAGCTCCCGGGTGACCTGGGCGATGCCGACGCCCTGGCGTGGCAAGGGAATATCGAGGTACTGGCGCCACTGGCTGCCGGGGTGCAGCGCGTCGGGGTGTTCAAACTTCAGGTAGTCATCCAGGCTGGCGCCAATTTGCGTCAGAAGCTCTTTCAGCTGGCCTGTTTCGGCGCGGTCTTTCAGCATGGCGATCACCTCCAAAACGGGCTTGCTCAAACGGGTAAACCTGCTTGCGTACGCCTGACGGTGCACGGCTTGATTGTCCCGCTTTTGATGCTTTCGGGCTACTTTCGGCGCGGCATTGAGTGCTATTAAATTTATAGTTATTAATACCCGTATCGCTTGGGCTAGCGCCCTGTTTAATGCCTATTTCGGCAAAAACAGCAGCCAGTACACCAGCAGCAGGTTGAACAGCAGCGACACGACCAGCGCGAGCTTCCAGATGGCCGCCGGGTCGCGCTGCATCAGCGGTGTCGCCTGCGGCGCCGTCAGCGGCCTTGAAGCGCCGCGCTCCAGCGCCAGCAGCAGTTCTTCCGCTGTCTCAAAACGTTTGCGTTTATCACGCGCCACCGCCTTGAGAACGATATGGTCGAGCCAGATCGGCACCTCGGGGTTGATGCGGCTGGGCGGAACCGGGTCGCGGTAGTAGCGGCCCACCTGATAGGGCAGCACTTCGCCGTAGGGCAAGCTGCGGGTGAGCAGCTGGTAGAGCGTGACGCCCAGCGCGAACAGATCACTCTGCGCGTCGGGCAGCTCTTCTGTGCCGTCGGTGGCCGACCCGCTGTAGCCCCACTGCTCGGGGTTGATGAAGCTGGGCGTGCCGGCGTGCAGCTTGCGCATCGCCTCGGGCTCGCGCCCGCTCAGCGCCACCCCCAAGTCGAGCAGGCGCAGCACGCCGTCTTCGCCCTGGTGCAGATTGGCGGGCTTGATGTCGCGGTGGATCACACACTGGCGGTGCAGGCGCCCCAATGCCTGGGCGGTCTGGGTCGCCACGCCCAGTGCCTGCTGCACGCTGAACTTGTGGCCGCGCGCCAGTTGCTGCTGCAGGGTTTCGCCAGCGTGCCAGTCGTACAGCAGGTAAAAGGCGCTGCGCTCCCGGCCGTCGGGCAGGCGCTCATGAAGATGGACCAGATGGTCAGCCGCACGGCCGGTCTGCATGCGCGTGGCCAGCCAGGCTTCATGCGCCAGCATGGTGCGTTCCTGCTCGTCATGAGCCCTGGCCGGGTGCAAGGTCTTGAGCGCATACAGCTTGCCGGCGGATGTGCCGGACGCATGGGCGCTTTTGCGCCGGGCTTGCTCTTCATGCCAGCCGGGGCCGCGGAACCGGCTTTGCCGGGCCGCAGGCGCAGCGGCCCCCTCGGGGGGCAGCCCGGACACGCCAGTGCCGGGCGTGGGGGTCACCGCGCGCAGCGACGGGCCGCCCCGAGCAAGTCCAGCCCCCTCGGGGGGCAGCGCGGACACGCCAGTGCCGGGCGTGGGGGCCACATACCTCACCTGGTAGAGCACGTTGATGCCGTTGTCGGCCACCGGCGCGGTCACCGTCAGGCCGTCTATCACCTCGCCCACTTTCAGGCGCGGCGGTATCGGCAGAGTCTGTGCCACGCGGTTGATGTCCTGCAGCGTTGCGTCCAGCAAGCCAAGGACACGCACCACCACGGCGGTGACGTTATCGCTGCTGCCATCGGCCAGGGCGGTATCAACCAGTTTCTGGCTGGCTTGCTGCGCCGCTTGCGGGTCGGGAAGGCCGGCAAGGTCCTTCAGGCGCTTTTCGAAAACTTCGCCGCGCACCGCGCCATGCACGCCGTCGGTGACCAGCACAAACACGTCGCCCAGCTGCAGATCGCCCTGCATGTAGTCGACCACCACATGGTCTTCCGCGCCTACCGAGCGCAGCAACTGGTGCCTGAAATCCGGGTGGCTCACGACATGGTCATGGGTGAGCTGCAGGATTTTTCCGCCGCGCAGCAGGTAGGCGCGGGAATCGCCCACATGCGCCAGCGTGTAGGACTGCCCGCGCAGCACCAGCGCGGTGAGGGTGGTCAGGCCCATGACGGGCTGGCGGCGCCGGTTGATGCCGGCCAGCCAGGCGTTCTGTGCGCCAATGATGCGGTCCAGCGCGACCGTGGTGTCCCAGGTTTCGGGCGTGGCGTAGTAGTCACGCACCAGGCTGGTGACGGTGGTCTGGGCCGCCTCCATTCCCATGCCGCCGGTGCTCACGCCATCGGCAATCGCCACGATGGAGCCCATGCCCTCCTGCCCTGCCTCGGGCAGCATGGCGGCGCAAAAGTCTTCATTGACCGGCTTGCGCCCGGCCAGGCTTGCAAATCCGATGTCTATGTTGAAGGCCATGCATCAGGCCATGCAATTCCCATGCCCAAACTTGGTGCACCCCGGGCAATCAGTTTGCCCGTGCCGACATCTGCCGGCCCTGGCGGGTTTTGCGCCCGCTCAACCGCGCTTGCCGCTGATGTAGTTGGCAAGCTGCTCGATGACGAATTTCTGCTCGGAAATGATGTCCTTGACCAGATCGCCAATGGAGATGAGGCCAATCAGCCTGCCGCTATCGACCACCGGCAGGTGGCGCAGCCGGTTGTCGGTCATCAGCGCCATGCATTCTTCGCTGGTCTGCGCCGGTTTGACGAACATCACCTCGGTGGTCATGACATCGCGCACCTGCGTCAGCGCCGAAGTGCGCCCCTTGAGGGCAATCTTGCGGGCGTAATCGCGCTCCGTCACGATGCCGACAATCGTATCGCCCTCCATCACCAGCAGGGCGCCAATGCCCTTGTCGGCCATGCGCTGCAGCGCATCGAATACCGAGTCGTCGGGCCCGATGGCGTGGACCGTGTGATCGGCCTTGGATTTCAGAATGTCGGCTACAGCGGTCATGTAATGACTCCCTCAAAAGTGATTCAGATGCAAGTTTCAGCCCATACGCACCGGCAATGCAATAGCCCTGCGTCATGGGCGCGGTTTATTTTCAGCGCCGCCGGTACAGCCCTGCCCCGCAACCCGCGCTTGCCACATGGTAATTGCTATTGCCTGCAATCAGGGTTAACCAGCCTGGCCGCTCAGCACGGCGCTTCAGGAGCGACAAGGCTGCCGCCGGGGCCTGACAGCCCGTGAATGAACGGCGAGCCGGCTATAGGCATGCGGGCTCGCCGTTTGCAAGCTTAAAAAACTTTCTTCATCAGGCGATCGATGGAGTACGCGCCGGCGCCACGCACCAGGACCAGGAATGTCATGGCGGCCCACAGGATTGATTTTTCGGCGCCTTCGTAGCCCTGCGCCTTGAGGATCCAGTGGAAATACACGGTTACGAGCAGCACGATGGTGGTGGCCAGCGCAGCCGGGCGTGTCAGCAGACCCACGACAAGCAAAATGCCGCCAATAAATTCCGCCATCGCCAGCAGGACGGCCCAGAACGGCCCGGGCGCAAAGCCCAGCATCTCGACCATTCCGACCAGTTTCATCGGGTCCATGATCTTGGGAAAGCCATGAAAGGCCAGACCCGCCCCGGCCGCCACGCGCAGCAAGGTGAAGGCAAGGTCGTCGAGCGACTCATAGACCTTCCCGAGCGCTGGAATGAACAGCTGGGCATGCGGGGTTTGCTTTGAATTCATGATTTCTTTCTGGATGGATGTGCGTGAAGTTTGTTTGTCCGGCGGAAAAGCTGGCTAATGGACAGCATGCCGCAGGCAAAGTTCACTTCATCGGCGCCCCGGCCTGCAACCGCGTGCACCAATTCAAGGCTTTCGCAGCACAGTCGGCACCGCAACGGGGACCGCAACGCCATCAACTCTTATTTTTATAGCATCTCATACCCATTCAGCAGGGGTATTCAGTCAATTTCATTTTGCAAAGTGAGAAAGAAAAACCTGGCACAGCCCTTGCTTGACTACAGACATGGCCAAAGATGGCCGCATGAAGGCCCGGTGCAATGGCGGATTGGGCAGACAGGACGATGGCGTCCCCACGGACATGCCGGCTTCAGCCCTGGCCCGCCGTGCGGACGCCTTTTTTGTTTTTGCGAACTGCCGAATCGGATAAAGGGGTCATGATGAAAAAATCCAGACTGGTGATGATTGGCAACGGCATGGCCGGCGTGCGTGCGCTTGAGGAGTTGCTGAAGATTGCGCCCGAGCTGTACGACATCACGGTATTCGGTGCCGAGCCGCACCCCAACTACAACCGCATCCTGCTCTCGCCGGTGCTGGCCGGCGAGCAGACGCTGGACGAGATCGTGCTGAACGACTGGTCCTGGTATACCGACAACCACATAACCCTGCATGCCGGCTGGACCGTCACCGACGTGGACCGGGTACGCCGCCTGGTCCATGCGCAAAATGCCGCGGGCGAGCAGATCAGCGCCGGCTACGACCGCCTCATCATGGCCACCGGCTCCAACCCCTTCATGCTGCCGGTTCCGGGCAAGGACCTGAAAGGCGTGCTGGCTTACCGCGACATTGCCGACACCCAGGCCATGATCAGCGCCGCCACCACCTACAAACATGCCGTCGTCATAGGTGGCGGCCTGCTGGGGCTGGAGGCGGCCAACGGACTGATGAAGCGCGGCATGCAGGTCACCGTGGTGCATGTCATGCCGACCCTGATGGAGCGCCAGCTCGACGAAGTCGCGGGCAAGCTGCTGCAAAAATCGCTGGTCGAGCGCGGCATGAAATTCATGATTGGCGCTCAAACCCAGGAACTCGTGGGCGGCGGTGGCGACGACGGACAGCGCGTGACAGCCGTCAGGTTCAAGGACGGCACCGAAGTACCGGCCGACCTGGTCTGCATGGCCGTCGGCATCCGCCCCAACACGGCGCTGGCCGAAAAAATGCGCCTGCATGTGAACCGCGGCATCGTGGTCAATGACACGCTGCAGACCACCACCGACGCGCGCATCTACGCCGTCGGCGAATGCGCGGCGCACCGCGGCATTGCCTATGGCCTGGTGGCGCCGCTGTTCGAGCAGGGCAAGGTACTGGCCAACCACCTGGCGGAGTTCGGCATTGGCCGCTATACCGGCTCGCTGACCTCGACCAAGCTCAAGGTCACCGGCATAGACCTGTTCAGCGCCGGCGACTTCACGGGCGGCGAGGGCAGCGAGGAAATCGTCATGAGCGACCCCTTTGGCGGCGTCTACAAGAAGCTGGTCATCCGGGACGACAAACTGATTGGCGCCTGCCTCTATGGCGACACGGTGGATGGCAGCTACTACTTCAAGCTGCTGCGCGACGGCCGCAGCGTCGCTGGCATCCGCGACAAGCTGATGTTTGGCGAATCCAACATTGGCGACGCCGGCCACGAAGGTCACAGCAAGGCCGCCGCCATGGCGGACAGCGACGAAGTCTGCGGCTGCAACGGCGTGAACAAGGGCGCGATCTGCAAGGCCATCAAGGAAAAAGGCCTGTTCACGCTCGACGAGGTGCGCAAGCACACCAAGGCCAGCGCCAGCTGCGGCTCCTGCACCGGCCTGGTCGAGCAGATCTTGATGTTTACCGCCGGCGGCGACTACTCGGCCACGCCCAAGCTCAAAGCCATGTGCGCTTGCACCGACCACGGCCACCAGGCGGTGCGCGACGCGATACGCGCCAACAAGCTGCTGAAAATTGCCGATGTCCATGCCTTCATGGAATGGCGCACGCCCAACGGCTGCGCCAGCTGCCGCCCGGCCATCAACTACTACCTGATCAGCACCTGGCCCAAGGAGGCCAGGGACGATCCGCAAAGCCGCTTCATCAACGAGCGCAGCCACGCCAACATCCAGAAGGACGGTACCTACAGCGTCATTCCACGCATGTGGGGCGGAGAAACCTCTGCCTCCGAGTTGCGCCGCATTGCCGACGTGGTCGACAAGTACAAGATCCCGACCGTCAAGGTCACCGGCGGCCAGCGCATCGATTTGCTTGGCGTCAAGAAGGAAGACCTGGTCAACGTCTGGAAGGACATCGGCATGCCCAGCGGCCACGCTTACGCCAAGGCGCTGCGCACGGTGAAGACCTGCGTCGGCAGCGAGTGGTGCCGCATGGGCACGCAGGACAGCACGCAAATGGGTAAGGACCTGGAGCGCGCCATGTGGCGCATGTACGCGCCGCACAAGGTCAAGTTCGCCGTCAGCGGCTGCCCGCGCAACTGCGCCGAG
>JBKJKI010000068.1:0-9291 GCA_046597475.1 Polaromonas sp.
TCTCCTGTCAGATGGGGAGCAGAGCAAAAAGCCTTGCTTTTAGCGGCCTATCCCCAAAAAAAATTATTACGCAAGAATCTTGGCAACAACACCAGCGCCGACGGTTTTGCCGCCCTCACGGATGGCGAAACGCAGACCCTCTTCCATGGCGATCGGGTTGATCAGCTTGACGGTGATCGACACGTTATCGCCTGGCATGACCATCTCTTTGCCTTCTGGCAACTCGATCGCACCGGTCACGTCCGTGGTACGGAAGTAGAACTGGGGACGGTAGTTGTTGAAGAAAGGCGTGTGACGACCGCCCTCATCCTTGGACAAGACATAGATCTCGCCAGTGAAATGGGTGTGTGGCTTGATCGAACCTGGCTTGCACAGCACTTGGCCGCGCTGCACGTCTTCACGCTTGGTGCCGCGGAGCAAGATACCGACGTTGTCGCCGGCTTGACCCTGGTCCAGCAACTTGCGGAACATTTCCACGCCGGTGCAGATGGTCTTTTGTGTGTCGGCAATACCAACGATCTCGATTTCTTCGCCGACCTTGACAATACCGCGCTCGACACGACCGGTCACCACAGTGCCGCGGCCGGAGATGGAGAACACGTCTTCGACGGGCATCAGGAAGGCACCGTCCACTGCACGCTCTGGCATGGGGATGTAGGTGTCGAGGGCCTCAGCCAGCTTCATGATGGCTTCTTCACCCAGCGGGCCTTTGTCGCCTTCGAGGGCGAGTTTGGCGGAACCGTGGATGATGGGGGTAGCGTCGCCAGGGAAATCGTATTTGTCGAGCAGCTCGCGCACTTCCATTTCAACGAGTTCGAGCAGTTCGGCGTCGTCCACCATGTCGCACTTGTTCAGGAACACGATGATGTAAGGAACACCCACCTGACGGGCCAGCAGGATGTGCTCGCGGGTCTGGGGCATAGGGCCGTCAGCAGCGGAACACACCAAAATAGCGCCGTCCATCTGGGCAGCACCGGTGATCATGTTTTTCACATAATCGGCGTGGCCTGGGCAGTCAACGTGGGCGTAGTGGCGATTCGCCGTTTCGTATTCGACGTGGGCGGTATTGATGGTGATACCGCGGGCTTTTTCTTCCGGTGCCGCGTCGATCTGGTCGTAGCCTTTGGCTTCGCCGCCGAACTTGGCTGCCAGCACTGAGGTGATGGCCGCCGTCAGGGTCGTCTTGCCATGGTCCACGTGGCCGATCGTGCCGACGTTGACGTGCGGTTTGGACCGCTCAAATTTGCCTTTTGCCATTTTAACTCCAGAGAAAGAACATGCCCGTGTACGGTTTAACGTCTGCACTGTGTTGCTGATTCGCTTCGCACGGGTACAAAGCGGCACACAATCGCAGACAAGGAATGGTGAAGCCGGTCTCTTGTGAAACCGGCTTCTTTTTTACTTACTTGGCGCGCGCAGCCATGATGGCTTCCGACACGTTACGCGGGGCTTCCGAGTAGTGCTTGAACTCCATCGAGTAGGTGGCACGACCTTGCGTAGCGGAACGCAAGGTGGTCGAGTAGCCAAACATTTCAGACAATGGCACTTCGGCCTTGATGGCTTTACCGCCACCAATCATGTCTTCCATGCCCTGCACCATGCCGCGGCGTGAGGACAAATCGCCCATCACGTTGCCGGCGTAGTCTTCTGGTGTTTCCACCTCGACGGACATCATCGGCTCCAGAATCACCGGGCCAGCCTTGCGGCAACCTTCTTTGAAACCAAAGATGGCAGCCATCTTGAAGGCCATTTCGTTCGAGTCCACATCGTGGTAGGAACCGAAATGCAGCGTGACCTTGACGTCCACCACCGGATAACCGGCCAGCACGCCCGAAGTCACAGCCTCGTGGATGCCTTTTTCAACCGCAGGGATGTATTCGCGAGGAACCACACCGCCCTTGATCGCGTCGATAAATTCGATGCCCTTGCCCGGCTCATTGGGCTCAATCTTGAGCACCACGTGACCGTATTGGCCTTTACCACCGGACTGACGCACAAACTTGCCTTCGGCATCTTCGATGGTCTTGCGGATGGTTTCGCGGTAAGCCACTTGCGGCTTGCCGACGTTGGCTTCAACGCCGAATTCGCGCTTCATGCGGTCAACGATGATTTCCAGGTGCAGCTCGCCCATGCCGGCGATGATGGTCTGGCCCGACTCTTCGTCGGTCTTGACACGGAAGGAAGGATCTTCTGCGGCCAGGCGCTGCAGCGCGATGCCCATTTTTTCCTGGTCGGCCTTGGTCTTCGGTTCCACGGCCTGTGCGATCACGGGCTCTGGGAAGACCATGCGCTCAAGCATGATGATGGCATCCGGATCGCACAGCGTCTCACCGGTGGTCACGTCTTTCAGGCCCACGCAGGCGGCGATGTCACCCGCGACGATTTCACTGACCTCCTGGCGTTCGTTGGCGTGCATCTGCACGATACGGCCAATGCGCTCTTTCTTGCCCTTGATGGGATTGAAAACGGTGTCGCCTTTTTTCAGCACACCGGAGTACACGCGAACAAAGGTCAGTTGCCCGACAAAGGGGTCGGTCATCAGCTTGAATGCCAATGCCGAGAATTTCTCCGAGTCATCGGCTTTGCGGGTCACAGGCGCTTCATCTTCATCCGTGCCCTTGACAGGCGGAATATCGATAGGCGAAGGCATGAAGTCAATCACGGCGTCCAGCATGCGCTGCACGCCCTTGTTCTTGAAGGCAGAACCGCAGTACATCGGCTGAATTTCACTGGCAATGGTGCGCGTGCGAATACCGAATTTAATCTCTTCTTCGCTCAAATCACCCTCTTCGAGGTATTTATTCATGAGCTCCTCGTTGGCCTCGGCTGCCGCCTCGACCATCTTTTCGCGCCATTCCCTGGCCGACTCCAGCAGCTCCGCGGGAATGTCACGGTATTCGAACTTCATGCCTTGAGAAGCCTCATCCCAGATGATGGCTTTCATCAAGATCAGGTCCACGACGCCAGTGAAGTGTTCTTCGGCGCCGATAGGGATGACCATGGGAACAGGGTTGGCCTTCAGGCGCAGCTTCATGCCCTCGACGACCTTGAAGAAGTTGGCGCCGGTACGGTCCATCTTGTTGACAAAGGCCAGACGAGGCACTTTGTACTTGTTGGCCTGGCGCCAGACCGTCTCGGACTGGGGCTGCACGCCGCCCACTGCGCAGTAAACCATGCAGGCACCGTCCAGCACGCGCATCGAGCGCTCGACTTCAATCGTGAAGTCAACGTGGCCAGGGGTGTCAATGATGTTGATGCGGTGCTCGGGAAAGGATGAATCCATGCCTTTCCAGAAACAGGTGGTTGCAGCGGAAGTGATCGTGATGCCACGCTCCTGCTCCTGCTCCATCCAGTCCATGGTGGCAGCGCCGTCATGGACTTCACCAATCTTGTGGCTGACGCCGGTGTAAAAAAGGATGCGCTCGGTGGTGGTGGTTTTACCGGCGTCAATGTGCGCGGAAATACCAATGTTGCGGTAGTTTTTAATGGGGGTAGCGCGGGACATAAATTACTTTCAGTTCGGTGTTACGAACAAAGACTCGTTGCCAAGATGGTTCTCTTGTTTTTTCTACGCGTCTGCCGGCCGGGCGCTTTTGGCACCGAGCCGGCAGAAGTTGGAGTTGGACCGCCAGGAATCAAGGCTTTTGGTACCTTGAGCGACCGGCGGCAACCCGTCAAATCAGCGCAGAAAACATTGCAGCCAAACTGCAATCGAAAATCAGAAGCGGAAGTGGCTGAAGGCCTTGTTGGCTTCGGCCATGCGGTGAACTTCGTCACGCTTTTTCATGGCGCCGCCACGGCCTTCGGTGGCTTCCATCAACTCATTGGCCAGGCGCAATGACATGGATTTCTCACCACGCTTCTTGGCGGCTTCCTTCAACCAGCGCATGGCCAGCGCCATACGACGCACGGGACGCACTTCAACCGGCACCTGGTAGTTGGCACCACCGACGCGGCGGGACTTCACCTCAACCATGGGCTTGATGTTGCCGATGGCCATGTGGAAAGCCTCGAGCGGGTCTTTGCCAGGGTTCTTTTTCTCGATAAAGTCGAGCGCGCCGTAAATGATGCGCTCTGCGACGGCCTTCTTGCCGCCTTGCATGATGACGTTCATGAATTTGGCAAGATCGACATCGCCAAATTTTGGATCAGGGAGAATTTCACGTTTAGGGACTTCGCGACGACGTGGCATTTTTTCACCTCTTTGCTTCAGTTGGCACTGCCCAGGCACCATGCCCCTGCAATACCGCGAGAGTTATCAAACCCTCACTTACTCGACCGGCGCAAACAACTTGCACTTGGGTCACTTCGCTTCAAACACCTGCCAGGGTGAGTCAAGCACCTGTTTTTTAAAAATGGCCGTGACCATTCACGACTGCATCTTCGGGCGCGAACACAAACCGTTAAGTAAGAGCCCGAACCGGCCTGGCTTATTTGGCCTTTGGCTTTTTCGCACCGTACTTGGAGCGCGACTGCTTGCGATCTTTCACGCCTTGCAGGTCAAGCGAGCCACGAACGATGTGGTAACGCACACCCGGCAAATCCTTGACACGACCGCCGCGAACCAGCACGACGCTGTGTTCCTGCAGGTTGTGGCCTTCGCCGCCGATGTAGGAGATGATTTCAAACCCGTTGGTCAAGCGCACCTTGGCAACTTTACGCAGAGCGGAGTTTGGTTTCTTGGGCGTCGTGGTGTACACGCGGGTGCAAACGCCACGGCGCTGTGGAGAATTTTCCATCGCGGGGCTTTTGGACTTGATCTTTTCGACCTCGCGCCCCTGACGGACTAACTGATTGATGGTTGGCATTGAAAAACGTCCCTAAACGTTTGGAAAACACATAAAAGCGGTATGAAATACGCGAAAACTTCCCCGCACCAAAAGCGGAAAAGCTTTCTAGTATAAACCGGATGGCAAAAAGGCTCAAGTGGGGCGTCGCAACCACCCTGGAAACGTCACCGCCGCCCCAGCAAAGCGGCGCGGCGCATCGCCTGCCGCCTGGCGACTACTTGATCCAGAGCCTGATGGAATCCCAGGCGCGGCCAAAGATGCCGGCCTCTTCCACGGCCTCCAGCGCGACCAGCGGAACCTCGACGATCGGAACCGGGTTGTCACCCAGCATGACCTTGAGGCTGCCCAGCGACTGGCCCTTCTTGAAGGGCGCGACCAGCGGGTCAGGCCGTGCGACCTGGGTTTTCACCTTGGGCGCGCTGCCCGCGGCCACGGCGACCACGATGGCTTCGGGCCGCCCGAGCTTGACGGTGGACTCCTTGCCCTTCCAGACCGCCGGCGCGACAACGGCCTGGCCGGCGTCGAAGAGCTTGACGGCTTCGTAGGCGGTGTAACCCCAGTTCATCAGTTTTTGCGATTCGTTGGCGCGGGCGCTGTCGCTGCCCGTTCCCAGCACGATGGCGAGCAGGCGGCGGCCGCCAGTGCCCAGATTGGGAAAATCACGTTTGGCCGTGGCAATCATGCAGTAGCCGGCCGCGTTGGTGTGGCCAGTTTTCAGACCATCCACCGTCGGGTCGCGAAACAGCAGCGTGTTGCGGTTGGTGTCATTGGCGGCCGGGGTGCCGGGATAGCGGTATTTCTTGATGGCCGAGTAAGCCACGTAATCGGGGAAGTCCTGCATCAGGCGCGTGGACAGGATGCTCAAATCACGCGCGGTGGTGGTGTGGCCGGCCTCGGTCAGGCCCTCCGGGTTCTTGTAGCTGGTCGACTTCATGCCCAGCGCCTTGGCCTGCTCGTTCATGAGCTGCACGAAATGCTCGACCGTGCCGCCCACGCCCTCGGCCAGCGCCATGGTGGCGTCGTTGCCCGACTGCACCACCATGCCCTTGATGAGGTCTTCCACCGGCACCTGCATCTTGGGGTCAATGAACATGCGTGAACCGGGCATCTTCCAGGCGCGCTCGCTCACGCCAAAAGTCTGCTTGAGGGTGATTTTTTTGGACTTGAGCGCGTCAAACACCAGGTATTCGGTCATCAGCTTGGTCAGCGACGCCGGCTCGACCGGCGAATCGATGTCCTTGGCGGCCAGGATCTGGTTGGCCGTGACGTCAAGCAGCAGGTAGGAACGCGCGGCAATCTCGGGGGCCTGCGGCGTCTGGGCCTGGGCGGCGGGAAGCGCCACGGAAAAAGTCAGGATTAGCGTGGCGGCGAAACCGCGCAGGCCGACGGGGGCCTTGAGTGAGCATTGCATGTCAGGAATTGGGTAGGAGAAAAAAGAGGAAAAAATAAGGAAGACCGGAGTGGACCGCGCAGGACCGGGAAGGTTCAAGGCACGGGCGACGCGAGGTGGCGCAGCACCAGGTTTTTCAGCAAGGGCAATTGTCCATGAAAGAAATGCCCGACTCCGGGCACAACCGTAACAGGAAGCGCCTGCGGCCGTGCCCAGTCCAGCACTGCGGACAGCAGCACGGTGTCGTCCTGCTCGCCATGGACGACCAGCGTTTTGAGATGGGCAGCAGGCTCTATCGGCGCCGCAGGCGCGCGGCTGACGCTGGTGCCCACCAGCACCAGCTTTTCAACCGGGCGGCTTGCGTTCAGGCGTTCAAAGGCGTGGGTGGTGACGAAAGCGCCGAAGGAAAACCCCGCCAGCGCCAGCGCGGCCTGGCCGTCGCCCGCCGGCGCCGCATGTTGCACCACCGCCAGCAAATCCTCCAGCTCGCCCCGGCCCTCGTCGTGGCTGCCGGCACTGCCGCCAACGCCCCGAAAGTTGAAGCGCACCGCCGTCCAGCCCGACTGGACGAAGGCCCGCGCCAGCGTCTGCACAACCTTGTTGTCCAGCGTGCCGCCGAAGAGCGGATGCGGATGGGCAATCACGGCAACGCCGCGCGATGCGCCGGCCGGCGCATCCAGCGCGACTTCAAGCGCGCCCACGGGGCCCTGGATGGTGGATTTACGGGTCTGGGAATTCACGGACGTGCTTTCTATTCAATCAATGCACTATAAAAACAATAGCACGCTATGTCCGTATTCACTGGATAAGCGGCCAATTTCATGTATTTTTTTGCCGCAGGGGGCGAAACGGCATGCCAGCCCTCGCCCATGGGCCGCCGTTAGCGGCCCAGATGCGCGGGCACCAGCAGGCGCTCGACCACCTGGCCGTTTTTCAGGTGAGACTCGACAATTTCGTCGATGTCGCTGTTATCCACGTAGCTGTACCAGACCGCCTCGGGATAGACTACCAGCACCGGCCCGGCCGCGCAGCGGTCCAGGCAACCGGCCTTGTTCACCCGCACCTGGCCCGGACCCGCCAGCCCGGCCGACTTGACCTGCGACTTGCAGCGATCAAAGGCTTGCTGCGCGTGGTGATCGGCGCAGCAAGCCTCGCCATTGGCGCGCTGGTTCAGGCAAAAGAAGACGTGCCGCTCGTAATATGAATCAGGCGCGGCGCTGCCCTTGGTGGTGTTTTCGGCGGAGGGGGAAGAACTCATGGGCGGATTTTACTTTTCAGCCGGCGTGTCAGCCGCCTCGCGGCCCGAAAGCCGCACCAGCAGATAGAGCAAGGCGGCGTAGGGCCAGGTCCAGCCCAGCCACTGCACCCCGCCATAAAACTGGATGAAACGGCCCTGCTCCCAGATCTGCAGGGTTTGCGCGAAGTAGGGGTCAACCGGCGCCTGGTTGAGCAGCGCCAGGTGCATGGCCAGTGCCAGCAGCGCCAGGGCTGCCGCTGCGCGGCGCGACGCGGCCAGCAAGAGCACGGCCAGCAGCGCGCCCAGGCCAATGCCCGCCTGCACGGGGGCATCAAACCAGGCCCAGGCATGCTCTGGCCCGTAGCTGAGCGCGGCCGACAGCGCCGAAGTCCCGATGCCGACAGTGACGGCGCCGGCCGCAAAAGCCGTGCGCTGCCACACACGGCGGATGATGCAATAGCCCAGCAGGCAGGGAATCAACACCCCGAGCGCCACGCAAATCACTTCGGCCAGCGGCACCAGCGGCTGCAATTCAATGTCGCGCACCGGCATCCACTCCAGGAAAGGCGTGTCCGCAAGCAGCTCGGCCAGCGCGGATTCCAGCCGCTCAAAGACCTGGCCCAGGCCCATGGGCACCGAGGCAGGAAACAGCAGGGCGGCCGGCCAGAGCAGCAGGAGCACCAGCACGCCGCGCGCGTCCGGCGCAAACCAGCGCTTGACCAGGCCGGCCCTGGCAAGCCCCCAGGCACCGCAGGCACCCAAAAACGCGCCCAGCGTGTTGAGCGCGAGATCGACGTTGGACGGCACGCGTGAGGGCAGAAAGCTTTGCAGCGTTTCCATGGACAGCGACAGCAGGCCCGCGCCCAGCACCGCCAGGCTGGTCGCCCAGAGCGCCCGCCGGCCGCGCTGCAGCGCCGCCAGGGCCAGCAAAAACCCGAGTGGCGCGTAACCGACCAGATTGATGCCGACGTCAAAGCCGGTCCAGTATTTGGGCAGTGGCGCGGTCAGGAAGCGGAACGGCGAAATGCCCTGGTTGCGCCAGTCGGAAAACGGATAAAGGCTGGCGTAAACAATCAGGCAGACAGCGGCCAGCGCCAATGGAAAAGCCGTCGAGCGGTGCTCGTGGTGCGCCGCGTCAGCAGGAGTGGCTTGACCATTCATCGGGTCTGGCGGGGATGCGCCATGCTGCTAGCCCTGCCAGGGCTTGACCACGACCAGGATCACGGCCGCCAGCAGCAGTAGCACCGGCACTTCATTGAACCAGCGCAGCCAGACATGGCTGCGGGTGTTGCGTTGGTCGACAAACTTGCCCAGCAGGCGGCCGCAGGCGTGGTGGTAGCCAATGACCAGCAGCACCACGGCCAGTTTGGCGTGCATCCAGCCATTGCCCGGGCCGCGCCCTATGCCGTAGCCCAGGTAAAGCCACAGGCCAAAAACCAGCGCCGGAAAGGCCAGCAGCGTGGTGAAACGCATCAGCTTGCGCGCCATCAGGATCAGCCGTTCGCGCTCGGCCACGCTTTCAGGCGGCACCATCGCCAGGTTGACAAAAATGCGCGGGAGATAGAAAAGGCCGGCGAACCAGCTGGTGATGAAGACGATGTGAAGTGATTTGATCCAGAGCATCGAAGTAGTTTAGCCCCCACGCTTTTCACTTCGTGTAATGCGCTGCCCCCCGGGGGGCGCTGCGCCTGCGGCCCGGCGAAGCCGGTTCCGCGGCCCCTGCTGGTGGGGAGAGTGACATGCACGCAATGGACGAGCTTCTCGACGAACGCGCAATGAGCAAACTCCGGTGGCGCTGCCGTCGGGGCTTACTGGAAAACGACCTGCTGATTGAGAAGTTCTTCAAGCGCCACGAGGCCACGCTGACCGTCAGC
>JBKJKI010000130.1:0-8342 GCA_046597475.1 Polaromonas sp.
TACTAGCCCCCACGGTTGCTCACTGCGTGTAGCGCCCTGCCCCCCTGAGGGGACCGCTGCGCCTGCGGGCCGGCGAAGCCGGACCCGCGGCCCCTGCAGGCAAGGAACCGTTCCCTATCGACACTCACGGAATGAGCGTCCCTCAATAGACATGGCTACTACTGCTGCCCGAATTCCCCCCATCCAGTGCCTGCAGACCTTCGAAACGCTGGCGCGGCTGCGCAGCGTGACCCAGGCGGCCGAGGAGCTGTGCGTCACGCCCAGCGCCGTCAGTCACCGGGTCAAGCAGCTGGAGCAGATCATCGGCACCAAGCTGTTTGGCCGGGCTGATTTTTCATTGACGACCGAAGGCAGCGAGTACCTGGCGCATGTGCGCGAAGGCCTGACCACGCTGCAGAAATTTCCGGGCATGGCCGGTCAAAGCGTCACGCCGGGCAAGCGCAAGCTCCGGCTCGCCGTCACGCCCACCTTTGCGCGCTCCATCCTGATTCCGCGCCTGCGCCAGTTCACCGAGGCCTACCCCGAAATCGACCTGGCGCTGCATGTCTCCATTCCGTTGCTGGACGTGGTGGCCGAGGACGCCGACCTGATCGTGCGCTTTGGCACCGGGCGCTACGCCGATCTGGAGCACATCTGCCTGCTCAATGACGAGGTCACGCCGCTGGCCTCGCCCTCTTTCGTGCGCGAGCACGGCCCGTTTGAAGCCGCCGAGGATCTGGAAGGGGTAAGCCTGCTGCGCTCGCCGCTGGAACCCTGGCGCACCTGGTTTGCGGCCAACCAGCTCGACTGGCCTGAGCCGGTGGATGGCTCGCAGTTCAACGACATCGGCCTGATATGCGACGCCGCCGCCGCCGGCATGGGCATCGGGCTGATCCGCCTCAAGCTGGGTGCTCCCTGGCTGGAAAACGGCTCGCTGGTGCGGCTGGACAACAATGCCGTTTTTGGCCGAAGCATCCCCAGCCCGCACAACCATTACCTGTGCTGGCGCACCGGCACCATGGAGCGCTGGGAATGCGCGGCCTTTGCCGACTGGCTGCGCAAGAGCCTGGTTTAGGGCCTGTCCAGGGCCACAACAGGTCAAATCTACCAGATTACGGATAAAATCAGACCAAAGCCCAAGCATAACGGCCTTAGTTTGCTATATAAATAATAGCAAATCGACGCAAGAACATGTGCTGCCGGTTTCACGGGCTGCATTAAATTTCTTCACCCCCGCCACGCGCCGCTTGCACTACAGTCTGGTTTACACGCTGGAACCCGACCATGAACGCACCCACTTCGCCGCAGCTGCTCTCTCAAACCGAACGGTCGGCGCGCCAGAGCCAGGTTGTCCGCGCCTTGCAAGCCGTACTGCCAGCCCACGCCCTGCTCTGGAACAGCGAAGACACCACACCCTACGAGTGCGACGGTCTGACCGCCTACCGTGAGCGGCCGCTGGTCGTGGCGCTGCCCGAAAGCTATGCCGAAGTGCAGGCCGTGCTTAAAACCTGCCATGCGCTGGATGTGCCGGTGGTGGCGCGCGGCGCGGGCACCGGCCTGTCGGGCGGTGCCATGCCGGACCGCATGGGCGTGACGCTGTCGCTGGCCAAATTCAACAAGATTCTTTCGCTCGATCCGGCCAGCCGCACCGCCGTCGCGCAGGGCGGGGTGCGCAACCTGGCCATTTCCGACGCGGCCGCGCCGCACGGCCTGTATTACGCACCCGACCCGTCCAGCCAGATCGCCTGCACCATAGGCGGCAACGTGGCCGAAAACTCGGGCGGTGTGCACTGCCTGAAATATGGCTTGACCGTGCACAACGTGCTCAAGGTCAGGGGTTTCACCATAGCGGGCGACGAGGTCGAGTTTGGCAGTGACGCGCTGGATGACGCCGGTTATGACCTGCTCGCCATCGTCATCGGCAGCGAAGGCATGCTGGCCGTCACCACCGAAGTCACCGTGAGGCTGATCCCCAAGCCCCAGCTGGCGCGCTGCATCATGGCGAGCTTTGACGACTTGCGCAAGGCTGGCGACGCAGTGGCCGCGGTGATCGCTGCCGGCATCATCCCGGCCGGGCTGGAGATGATGGACAAGCCCATGACAGCGGCGGTCGAGGACTTTGTCCACGCAGGCTATGACCTGAGCGCGGCGGCGATCCTGTTGTGCGAAAGCGACGGCACGCCGGAGGAAGTGGAAGAAGAAATCGGCCGCATGAGCGCGGTGCTGCAGCTGCATGGCGCGACCGCCATTGCGGTGAGCCAGAACGAAGCCGAACGGCTGCGCTTCTGGAGTGGACGCAAGAACGCCTTTCCGGCGTCGGGCCGCATCAGCCCCGACTACATGTGCATGGACTCGACGATTCCGCGCAAGCGGCTGGCCGACATCTTGCTGGCGATTGGCGAGATGGAGAAAAAGTACGGACTGCGCTGCGCCAACGTGTTTCATGCCGGCGACGGCAACCTGCATCCGCTCATCCTGTTTGACGCGAATGACGCCGACCAGCTGCATCGCTGTGAACTCTTCGGCGCCGACATTCTTGAAACCAGCGTGGCCATGGGCGGCACGGTGACCGGCGAACACGGCGTGGGTGTGGAAAAGCTCAACTCCATGTGCGTGCAGTTTTCCGCACAGGAAAACGAGCAGATGTTGGGCGTTAAGCGGGCCTTTGACGCCAAGGGCCTGCTCAATCCCGGCAAGGTGATTCCGACCCTGAACCGCTGCGCGGAGTACGGAAAAATGCTGGTGCGCGGCGGCCAGATCGGTCACCCCGACCTGCCGCGCTTCTAGCCCGCCCCAGCCATGAATAAGCACCTCAAGCCCCTGCTGTCAGGGTGCCTCCCATGAGCGGCCTGCGCGGCATGGCGTGGCTGCTGGTCTTCCAATCGATCGGCGAGTTGCTGGCGCGCGGCCTGGCGCTGCCGCTGCCAGGGCCCGTCATCGGCATGCTGCTGCTGCTGATGGGGCTGCGTTTTCACGCCGTGCGCGAGCCAGTATCGGCCTGTGCCGACTTCCTGCTTTCGCACCTTTCCTTACTCTTCGTGCCGGTCGGTGTCGGCGTCATGACGCATATCCCGCTGCTGGGGCAGTACGGCGTGCGCATGCTGGCGGTGCTGCTGCTGTCCACGCTGGCCGGTCTGGGCGTCACCGCGCTGAGCCTTCACCTGATGCGTGACCGCGGCAACGCCGACCCCACGGCCACGCCCGAGGAGACGATGCATGGCTGATTTTGTCCAGCTCTGGGTCTATCTTTCGGCGACACCGCTGTTCGGCCTGACTGCCACCCTGGTGGTCTACGTTATGGCCCATGCGGTCTATCTTCGCGCGGGTCAGGCGCCCTGGGCCAATCCGGTACTGTGGTCGGTGGTGTCACTGGCCTGCGGACTGCTGGCGACCGGGGTCTCTTATCCGGCCTATTTCGCTGGCGCGCAATTCATCCACTTCCTGCTGGGCCCCGCAGTGGTGGCACTCGCATGGCCCCTGTGGTTGCGTCGCCAGGAGCTGCGCCAGCGCTGGGGCCGCTTGCTGATCGCGGCGCTGGCCGGTGGCGGCGTTGCGGCAGGCTCTGCTGTGTTGCTGGGCTGGGCCGCTGGACTGCCGCCGGAAGTGCTTCGATCGCTGGTTGCCAAGTCCGTCACCGCCCCGGTGGCCATGGGAATCGCCGAGCAGGTCGGCGGCATTCCGGCGCTGGCCGCCGTGTTCGCGGTGCTGACCGGACTGGTGGGCGCGCTGTGCGGCAAATACCTGTTTGCCGCGATGCGCATTCCCATGAATGCGCAGGGCTGGGCGGCGCGCGGTTTTGCGCTGGGCACCGCGGCACACGGGCTTGGAGCGGCGCGCGCCATGCAGGTCAACGCCGATGCCGGCGCTTACGCCGGCCTGGCGCTGGGCCTGCAGGTGGTGCTCGCGTCGCTGCTTATTCCGCTGGCTTTCAGGCTGTTCTGAGCCCGCCATAACGGCGTTGCGGACCCGCTCTCGCGAATACGCGGATTAAACGGCCTGCAGCCCTTGCTTGGCTGCACTCTTGCTGCCCGCCTGCGTTCCAAACACAATCTCGCCTGAAAGCTGGCCGCCTTCTTCGACCACGAGCTTGCCGTAGCGAATCACGCCGGTGACCTTGCCGGTTGAATAGATCGTCAACCTGTCGCGCACGGTCAGGTTGCCATTGAATTCGCCGTGAATCTCGGCCACGTCAATTTCGGCCGATCCCTTGAAAGCGCCCTGCTCTGCAATCTGGATGACACGCGAGTCCATGGTGGCCTCGACCAGTCCCTCGACAACCAGCGTATCGCAGTCGGTAATCTCAACGCCTTTGAGTTTGATGTTCGGACCCACCGTCAGCTTGCTGCCGCCTTCCTTGGTGGTTGCGGAGGTGGCGGCAGCCGGGTCACTCAGGGGCCGGGTCGTGTTGAGCTGGCTCGCCGATTGGGAAGAAGACTGCAGGGTGCTGGTTGAATTGCTGCTCCCATAGCCGCTTGCTGCACCAGGGCGCACGCCGGTAGGTGTTTCATTGTCTCGCTTGCCAAAAAACGGTGTTGCCATGTGACTTCCTTAAAAATAGAGCATGGTACGTCGTCGAAACCCTTAAAGATCCACGCTAGTGCAAGAGAGGTAACAAAGTTAATTCTTACATTTCGAATGACCGCGCCCTTGCAGCACCTGTCTCGAACACAGTTGTCAGCAGGTGACACACGGCCTCGCAAAACGCGGCCGGCAAAACCTGTGACTTTGGCGCAAACTCACGTTCTGTCACGAAGGAGATTGCCATGCCCCGCCACACCCCCATCGAGCGCTATCGCAACATCGGCATCAGCGCCCATATCGACGCCGGCAAGACCACGACGACCGAGCGCATCCTCTTCTATACCGGGGTGAACTACAAGATCGGCGAGGTGCACGAAGGAACGGCCACGATGGACTGGATGGAGCAGGAGCAGGAGCGCGGCATCACCATCACGTCGGCGGCGACCACGGCCTTCTGGAAGGGCATGGCGGGCACCTACCCCGAGCACCGCATCAACATCATTGACACGCCGGGCCATGTGGACTTCACCATCGAGGTCGAACGCTCCATGCGTGTGCTCGATGGCGCGGTGATGGTTTACGACGCGGTGGGCGGCGTGCAGCCCCAGTCCGAAACCGTCTGGCGCCAGGCCAACAAATACAAGGTGCCGCGCATTGCCTTCGTCAACAAGATGGACCGCGTGGGCGCCGACTTCTTCCGGGTGCAGCGGCAGATCGCCGAGCGCCTCAAGGGCGTGGCCGTGCCGGTGCAGATACCGGTGGGCAGCGAGGACCACTTTCAGGGCGTGGTCGACCTTGTAAAAATGAAAGCCATCATCTGGGACGACACCAGCCAGGGACTGCATTTCGAATATGTCGAAATACCCGCTGACCTGCTTGACACAGCCCGAGAATGGCGCGCAAAAATGGTCGAGGCGGCGGCCGAGGCCAACGATGAGCTGCTGGACAAATACCTCTCAGGCGAAGCGTTAAGCGAGGACGAGATCAGGAGCGGGCTGCGCCAGCGCACGGTCGCCAGCGAGATCGTTCCCATGCTCTGCGGCAGCGCTTTCAAGAACAAGGGCGTGCAGGCCATGCTGGACGCGGTGATCGACTACCTGCCTTCGCCAATGGACGTGCCCGCGATATTGGGCCATACCGAGGACGAGGGGCAAACCGAGCGCCATCCGGGCGACGATGAACCGTTCTCGGCGCTCGCCTTCAAGATCATGACCGACCCCTATGTCGGCCAGCTGGTCTTCTTTCGCGTGTATTCGGGCGTCGTCAAGGCGGGCGACACAGTTTACAACCCGGTCAAGGGCAAGCGCGAGCGCCTGGGCCGAATCCTGCAGATGCATGCCAATGTGCGCAACGAGGTGAAGGAGGTGCGCGCTGGCGATATTGCGGCAGCCGTGGGCCTGAAGGACGTGACGACAGGCGACACGCTCTGCGACCCCGATAAAGTGATTATTCTGGAGAAAATGGTGTTTCCCGAGCCGGTGATCTCGCAGGCGGTCGAGCCGAAAACCCAGGCTGACCAGGAAAAGATGGGGGTTGCCCTGAATCGCCTGGCGCAGGAAGATCCCTCATTTCGCGTGCATACCGACGAAGAGTCAGGCCAGACCATCATCTCGGGCATGGGCGAGCTGCACCTGGAAATCCTGGTGGATCGCATGAAGCGGGAATTCGGCGTGCAGGCCAACGTCGGCAAGCCCCAGGTCGCCTACCGCGAAACCATCAGGCAATCAGTCAGCGACGTGGAAGGCAAGTTCATCAAGCAGTCTGGCGGCCGCGGACAGTACGGCCACGCCGTGCTCAATCTTGAACCGCAGCCCTCCGGCAAGGGATTTGAGTTTGTCGATGCCATCAAGGGCGGCGTGATTCCGCGCGAATACATTCCGGCCGTCAACAAGGGCATCCTGGAGACGCTCAAGGCCGGCGTGCTGGCGGGCTACCCGGTCGTGGACGTCAAGGCCACCCTGGTGTTTGGCTCCTACCACGACGTCGACTCCAACGAAAATGCCTTCCGCATGGCCGGCGCGCTGGCCTTCAAGGAGGGCATGCGCCGCGCCAGGCCGGTGCTGCTGGAGCCGGTGATGGCGGTCGAGGTGGAAATGCCCGAGGACTTCATGGGCCACGTGATGGGCGACCTGTCTTCGCGCCGGGGCATGGTTCAGGGCATGGAAGAGATCGCCGGGGGCGGCGGCAAGCTGGTGCGCGCGGAGGTTCCGCTGGCCGAGATGTTCGGTTACTCAACTACCTTGCGTTCGCTGACACAGGGCCGGGCCACCTACACCATGGAGTTCAGGCGCTATGCCGAAACACCAGCCGATGTGTCGGCAGCCATCACGCGAGGCAAGAGCGCATGAATTGATCCGCAGCGACAATGCAAACGCGAGCGAAGCAGGGGGCTGCTGTCAACCCCAGCCCCGAACGTGATTGCATCATCTCAGCGCATTCGGCTGGCAAGCAGATTCAGAAGTTAGCGGCCTGAATCTGGCGGCAACTACCTTGGCGCGCACCGGCAGGCACATCAAAGTCCTGAAACTCTGCCCACTGCGAGGACGGCCCCTCGTCTTCGCCGGGCAAGGCCACGTTGAGGTCAAGAACGAACACGATTTCCCCGCCGAACCGGCCTACCCCCAGCGTTTTCATCAGGATTTGCTCCTTTTCCAGGGAGTCGAGCTTCAGGAAGCAGATCGCCTGTCGGGTACCTTCGTGCACAGCAGTAAGAACGTCCAGTCTCGCAATGCGTCCGAACTTCTCGCACAGCCTGCGCAAGGCAGGTTTCAGGGCGTCAACGGTGGGGTATTGCCTAAGTTCTTCAAGCGCGGTCATCATAGGTTTCCTTCCTTTCGCAGGCCAGTATTTCTTGCCTCTTGCCTGGCTCCTTATCCGGAGCCACCAGAACTGATTTCCCCGTACCACTGCTGGTGACGGCCGACTTCAAGAGAAGCAAATTTAACCGCTCCCTACCAGGTGGTTAGAGCGTTCTTTGCTCCATTGAATAACAGTTCGTGCATGGAATTTAGGTGAAATAGACTGATGCCGCCATCCCCAAAACAGGGGATATTGAAAACTTTTTTAACAGGAACCAGTACATAAAAACGACAAAACCGCAACAATTTCTTGACGGAAAAGCGCTCGCGCCAGCGCTCCCCTGTCGCCAGGCCACATCGGTTTTCGCACCGGCAGCCTCTACGCCCCTGACCCGAGGAAGCCAACCGAAAGCTCACGGCGGTTGTCGCTCAATGGCATTTCAGGCCGCCGACCACATCCCGTAGCACCCCTGGAAGTAGGCGTTCCGCCCTCAAGCATTCCTGTGACAGTTCACATCGTTATTGACGCGCCGTTACAAGTACGTAAAAAAATGGACGGCACTCTACCGATGCGCCAGCAGTCCCACAAGAATTTCGGCTTTCCGGTCGCTCGCAACTGACGGGATCCGTTGACAGGTACCACAGTGAAAACTATCGATGATAGTTTTGAGCATATTTGCCAGGCGCCGACCTCCATTGCGCGGGGAGCAGTCCGACGTGCATGGCATCAAGCGGCTGGACTAGCGGTCATTCGTCAACCTGACGGACCACAGCACTTTTATCCTGATGGACTCGGGCGGTATCCAGGAGGAAGCTCCCATGACGACGGGCACGCGTTCCAGCGCATGTCAACGCGTTCCAGCGCATGTCAACGCGTGCCAGCGCAATGTCAACGCGTGCCAGCGCAATGTCAACGCGTTCCAGCGCATGTCAACGCAAAATTGAAATGTCCCCTTTTGACCAAAGTAGAAATGTCCCCTGAACCGGGATTTGGAGAGTCCGGGGGTGGGGCCACCGGGCACAGCCCGTAGGGGCGGGGCAGGC
>JBKJKI010000143.1:0-9767 GCA_046597475.1 Polaromonas sp.
GACAGACCGATGGAGGACTTTCTTGGACTATGTGGTGGCGAAAATCACCCGCCCATTGCCGCCGTGGCACCCGCCGGAGCGAATCGCATTGGTCGGCTAACTGCCGTTTCTAGGTTCATTGAAGCGACCGGGCCAGAGCGCTCGCAAGCCCGGTAAAATGCTTCGTTTAACAGCCCACGAAAATTACAATGCCCGCCTGGTCGTCGTCTTGGCAATTGCCCGATCAAATTGCCGATGTCCTGCCTTCCGAGGCGCGTCACATCGAAGAGTTGCGCCGTCTGTTTCTGGACACGGCCCGCAGCTACGGTTACGAGCTTGTCATGCCGCCATTGCTGGAGCATCTCGAGTCATTGCTTACCGGCACCGGTGAAGCGCTCGAGCTGCAGACCTTCAAGCTGGTGGACCAGCTGTCAGGACGCACCCTCGGCCTGCGCGCCGACACCACGCCCCAGGTGGCCCGCATTGATGCGCATCTGCTGAACCGGCGCGGCGTGGCCCGTCTGTGCTATTGCGGTCCGGTGGTGCATACCCGGGCGGAGCGTCCTTATGCCACGCGTGAGCCTTTGCAGTTTGGTGCTGAAATCTATGGCCATGCCGGCCTTGAGGCTGACCTCGAAGCCCAGTTGCTTGCGCTGCAGTGTCTCAGGGCTGCCGGCGTCACCGATCTGGCCGTCGACATGGCCGATGTGCGCATTGTCAGCAGCCTGCTGGCCGGTGCCACCTTCAGTCCTCATACGCTGACGCGCATCCATGCCGCGCTGTCGGACAAGGATGCGGGCGAACTGGAGCAGCTCCTCGCCAGCCTCAACGGTGACATTTCCTCGCCGGCGCGCGAGGGCTTGAAGGCGCTGCTGCAGCTTTATGGCGATGAAAACGTGCTGGACGAGGCCGAAAAAGTACTGCCTCCCCTGCCGGGCGTTCACGAGGCATTGCAGAACCTGAAGTGGCTCGCCGACCGTGTGGGAAGCGCGCTTGATACCCGGGTCAGTTTCGACCTGGCCGATCTGCGCGGCTATGCCTACTACAGCGCGACCCGTTTTGCCATTTATGGCCAGGGCGCCGAGCTGGCACGTGGCGGCCGGTACGACGAGGTGGGGGCGGTATTTGGCCGCAACCGGCCGGCGGCCGGCTTCAGCCTGGACTTGAAGGAGCTCGTCAGCGTCTTGCCACCCAGGCCGCTCAAGGCGGCCATTTGGGCGCCCTGGGGCGATGATGCGAGCCTGAATACGGCGATTGACCGTTTGCGGTCGGCCGGTGAAACGGTAACCTGCCTGCTGCCAGGCCACGACAATGAGGTCAACGAATTTGACTGCGACCGTGAACTGGTCACGGCTGCCGGCCAATGGGTCGTGCAGCCCCGGAATCAAGCCGCCTGAAAAGCGGTACGAAAAGCCGTGCAGGGCCCAATCCCGAAGCGGCTTTATCCTGAACCTTAACGAGAACTGAAGATGACAAATAAACAAACCGCCGCCGCTGGCCGCAACGTCGTGGTCGTGGGCACGCAGTGGGGCGATGAAGGCAAGGGCAAGCTGGTTGACTGGCTGACCGAGATGTCGCAGGGCGTGGTGCGCTTTCAGGGCGGCCACAATGCCGGCCATACGCTGGTCATCAACGGCGTGAAGACTGCGCTCAATCTGATACCCAGCGGCATCATGCGCCCGGGCGTCAAATGCTACATCGGCAATGGCGTGGTCCTGTCCACCGAGCAACTGTTCAGGGAGATCGAGCGGCTCGAAGCCATCGGCGTCGAGGTGCGGTCGCGCCTGCGCGTGAGCGAAGCCTGCCCGCTGATTTTGCCGTTTCACGCCGCGCTCGACACCGCGCGTGAGGCCGTGCGCGAAAACGCCGGCAGCGAAAAAATCGGCACCACCGGCAAGGGCATTGGCCCGGCCTATGAAGACAAGATCGCGCGCCGCGCACTGCGCGTTCAGGATCTGAAATACCCGGAGCGCTTTGCCGCCAAGCTGCGCGTGCTGCTTGAACTGCACAACCATATCCTGACCACCTTTTTGCATGCGCCTGCCATCGATTTCGATAGCGTCTACGCCAGCGCCATGGCCGACGCCGAGCGCCTCAAACCCATGATGGCCGACGTTTCGCGCGAACTCAACGACGCCCATCAGGGCGGCGCCAACCTCTTGTTCGAGGGCGCGCAGGGCACACTGCTCGACATCGACCACGGCACCTACCCGTATGTCACCTCCAGCAATTGCGTGGCCGGCAATGCGGCCGCCGGCTCGGGCGTCGGGCCCGGCATGCTGCATTACATCCTGGGCATTACCAAGGCCTATTGCACCCGGGTTGGCGGCGGGCCTTTCCCGACCGAGCTCGAATGGGAAAAGCCCGGTACGCCGGGTTATCACATGTCCACCGTGGGCGCCGAAAAAGGCGTGGTCACGGGGCGCAGCCGCCGCTGCGGCTGGTTCGATGCCGCCCTGCTCAAGCGCTCGGCCCAGGTCAACGGCCTGTCGGGCTTGTGCATCACCAAGCTCGATGTGCTGGATGGGCTTGACGAGCTCAAGCTGTGCACCGGCTATGAACTCGACGGCCACACCACCGACATCCTGCCCATGGGCGCCGAGGAAATCTCCCGCTGCGTGCCGATCTACGAAACCATGCCCGGCTGGAGCCAGAGCAGTGTGGGCGTCACGCAATACGAGCAATTGCCGGCCGCCGCGCAGCACTACCTGCGGCGCATCGAGGAGATTACCGGCGTGCCGATTCACATGATTTCGACCAGCCCGGACCGCGATCACACCATCCTGCTGCGCAACCCCTACGCCTTGTAAGGCGAAAAATCAGTGAATAAGGCCGTTTATCCAATAACTACGGCCGCAGGTAGCTATTAAATCAGGAGCAATTTCATGTTGACCGAAGACGGCAAGCATCTGTATGTCAGCTATGACGAATACCACAACCTGATTGAGAAACTGGCCATCAAGGTTCATCAATCGGGCTGGGAGTTCGACACCATTTTGTGCCTGGCGCGCGGCGGCATGCGGCCGGGCGACATCCTGTCGCGCATTTTCGACAAGCCGCTGGCCATCATGTCCACCAGCTCCTACCGTGCCGATTCAGGCACCGTGCAGGGCAAGCTTGACATCGCGCACTACATCACCACCCCCAAGGGCGAGATTGCTGGCAGGGTCTTGCTGGTGGACGACCTGGCCGATAGCGGTCTGACACTGAATGCTGTGATTCACCAGTTGCGCACCAATTACCAGCCGATTACCGAATTGCGTAGCGCGGTGATCTGGACCAAGGGCGCATCAAGCTTCCAGGCCGACTATTCAGTGGAAGCCTTGCCCACCAACCCGTGGATTCACCAGCCGTTTGAAAGCTACGATGCGCTCACGCCGGCGCAATTGATGGACAAATGGAAGATTTAACCCGCCACTGAATCGCGCCGGGCTTGCTCTTCACGCAAGCAGGGGCCGCGGAACCGGCTTTGCCGGGCCGCAGGCGCAGCGGCCCCCTCGGGGGGCAGCGCATTACACGAAGTGAAAAGCGTGGGGGCCAGTTAACATTGGGCCATGAGCGCCATATCCACCCAGCTGATTCACCATCCCTACACGCCGCCAGCCGGCTTTGAAGCCGTCGCCCCCGGCGTGCACAAGGCTTCCACCGTTATCTTTCCCAACGTCGCGGCCATGCATGACCGCGACTGGAAACGCAGGGAAGCCTACACCTACGGCCTGCACGGCACACCCACCACCTTCACGCTGGAAGCGCGTATTGCCACGCTGGAGGGCGGCAATCACTGCCTCCTGGCGCCCAGCGGCTTGGCGGCGATGGCGCTGGTGGACATGGCCTTCCTGAAAACCGGCGATGAAGTGCTGATTCCCGACAATGCCTACGACCCCGGCAAGACCTTTGCGGAAGGCGAACTCGCGTCCTGGGGCATCAGTTTCCAGTATTACGACGCCATGAATCCGTCGGATCTGGCCGCCAGATTGAGCCGCAAGACCCGGCTGGTCTGGCTGGAGGCGCCGGGCTCGGTCACGCTGGAGTTTCCCGATATTCCTGCGCTGGTGGCCATCGTCAAGGCGCACAACGCGGCGGCGGCTCAGGCGCACCCGCTAGGCGTCGTGACGGCGCTGGACAACACCTGGGGCGCCGGGCTGGCGTTCAACGCCTTCGAGTTGGGCGCCGACATCTCCGTGCAGGCGCTCACCAAATACCCCAGCGGGGGCGCCGACGTGCTGATGGGCTCGGTGGTGACGCGCGACGTGGCGCTTCATGACCCGATTCAGCTCTGCCACATGCGGCTGGGCTACAGCGTGAGCGGCAACGATGCCGAACTGGTGCTGCGCGGCCTGGGCAGCATGGCGCTGCGTTACGCTGCGCAAGATGCCATGGCGCGCGAACTGGCTGCCTGGCTGCAGACCCAGCCTCAGTTTGAGGCCGTGTTTCACCCTGCGCTGGCAGGTTCACCCGGCCACGCGGCGTGGAAGCGCGACTGCAGCGGCGCGGCCTGCCTGTTCAGCGCGGTGTTCAAGCCCACGTTCACAAAGCAGCAGACCAACCATTTTTGCGACAGTTTGCGGCTCTTCAAGCTGGGCTACAGCTGGGCCGGACCGATCAGCCTGTGCGTGCCCTACAACATACCGGCGGTACGCAGCATGCCCTGGCCCTATCAGGGTCGTCTGGTGCGTTTTGCGGTGGGTCTCGAGGCGGTTGCCGACCTCAAGCAAGACATCATCCAGGCGCTGGCCCGGCTCTGACCGGAGACCGGGACCAATGCATTACAGTACGGGTTAACTATTCACGAAAGCGAAGCTGTGGCAACTCCCAACTACTCCTATGAAAAGCGCCAGAAGGAGCTTGCGAAAAAACGCAAGAAAGAAGACAAGCTCAAGCGCAAGGGCGAGGGCAAACCCGACGATGCGACAGAAGACGGTGTGCAGACAGCTGACACCCCCCAGGAGGGCGCATCCGATGCCCCACCCGCGGAATCGACTCCCTGAGCAGTTCATTTTTCCTTAATTATCGATGAAATAGGCATCAAGCCCAATTGGGACGGTATTTGTTAGCTATCTAAATAATAGCTATCAATAGCTTGAAACCCGGCAACACCCTTGAAGGTGATGCCGGGTTTTTGCTTGTCAAGCCTCGTCGAGCAGCGACCTGGCCAGCGCCGTCATGGCGGCCACGCTGTGGTCGTGCGGTGAAAGCGGGCGTGCCGTCTCGTACTGTGTGAAGTTGCGGTGCATCGACTGCAGGTAGACCGGGTCGTAATGCAGCAGCAGCAACTCGCGCACCACCGACGCCACATCACCGCCGCGCGCGCGCGTCTGCCAGTCCTGCACCGTGGCCTTGCCGCGCGCCTCGGTCAGGGCCGTCAGCCGTTCGCAAAAAAACTCGATGTCCCTGACGAAGAAGTCGTAGTCCTCCAGCAGCAGCGCGACGCGTTCGTCCTCCGGCAAGCACAGGTTCAGGCAGGGGCTGGCCCGCATCGACGTGATCAGGCCTTCGGGAACCGCCACATTGCCGACCTTTTTGCTTTCGCTTTCAATATAGACAGGGCGGGCCGTGTCAAAGCCGCGCAGCGCCGCCCAGATGCGGCTGTCAAAGGCCTTCTGGCTGGGCTGGGCCAGGCCCGGAATCATGCCCAGCACCGAGCTGCGGTGATGCGCCAGCGCTTCCAGGTCCAGCACCTGGGCGCCCTGCGCGGCCAGCGCCTGCAGCAGACGTGTCTTGCCCGAACCGGTCGGACCGCAGACGACGCGGTAGCTGTGGCGCGCCGCCAGCTGCGGCAGGTCGGCCACCAGCGCGGCCCGAAAGGCCTTGTAGCCGCCATCGACCAGCGTGACCCTGAAGCCGATCTGTTCAAGCACCAGCGCCAGCGAGCCGCTGCGCTTGCCGCCGCGCCAGCAGTAGAGCAGCGGCTGCCATTCCCGGGGCTTGTCCAGCACGCCCTGCTGGATGTGCTCGGCGATGTTTTTGGCCACCAGCGCCGCGCCGAGCTTCTTGGCCTCGAACTGGCTGATCTGCTTGTAGCGGGTGCCGACGATCTTTCGCTCCTCGTCGTGCAGGCTGGGCCAGTTCAGCGCGCCGGGCAGGTGGTCCTCGGCGTACTCGCCTTCGCTGCGCGCGTCAATGATGTCGGAAAAATCGCCCAGCCTGAGCAGGGCGTCCTCGGCGGAAATGCGGTCTAGGCTCATTGAATGAGTTTCTTCAGTTCGGGCCACACATTGGCCAGCATTCTGGCTTGTGACTGCTCGTTGGGGTGAATGCGGTCGGGCTGGAAGTTCGCGGTCGGGTCGTCCGTGTCGCCAATGCCCTTGAGAAAAAACGGTACCAGTGCCACTTTTTCGGTCTTGGCAACCCTGGCGAAAAGGCCGACAAAGCTGGCGGCATAGGCCCCGCCGTAGTTGGGCGGCACCTGCATGCCGACCAGCAGCACTTTGGCGCCCGAGCTTTTTGCCGCCTGCGTCATGGCGCCCAGGTTTTTCTCGCTCATCTCCAGCGGCAGGCCGCGCAGCGCATCATTGCCGCCGAGCTCGATCACCACCGCGCTCGGCTTGTGCTGCGCCAGCAGGGCGGGCAGGCGCGAGCGTCCGCCGGAGGTGGTGTCGCCGCTGATGCTGGCATTGACGACCCGGGCGGCTTTCTTCTCGCTCGCCAGCTGTTTTTCAAGCAATGGCACCCAGCCGGTGCCGCGTTTGAGTCCGTATTCGGCGCTCAATGAATCGCCGACGATCAAGATCACCGGGGCCGTCTGCGCTTTGGCCTGTGCCGTTACCAGGCCAGGCGCGCTCAGCAGGCCTGCAGCCAGCAGGGCCGCCAAGGATTTGCCAGCGCCGTGCCGCAGCACGGCACCAAGCTTGCTACAGTCGGCAGACACGAATTTAAAGTTCTCGCGTAACTCGGATAAGGATGACATGTTTGAACCTGTGGTTTCTGTGAGGGGCGACGTTTTATCAACGTCCGCCACGCCTTCGGCATCTTCTGCTGCTACTGCTTCTCCAATTGTTTCCGTTGAGCATGTTTTCAAGTCGGTCAGCGACTCCACCGGCACCCTGACCATTTTGCGCGATATTGATTTCGCGCTGAACGCCCGCGAAACCGCCGCCATTGTCGGCGCCTCCGGCTCCGGCAAAAGCACGCTGCTGTCCATCATCGCCGGGCTCGATACGCCCAGCCAGGGCACGGTCCGGCTGGCCGGCCAGGATCTGTTCGCGCTCAGTGAGGACGACCGCGCTGCCCTGCGCGCGCAAAAAGTGGGTTTTGTCTTCCAGAGCTTTCAGCTCATGGGCAATTTGACGGCGCTTGAAAACGTCATGCTGCCGCTGGAACTCTCTGGCATCAGGCAGGCGCGCGCGCTGGCCACCGACATGCTCAAGCGGGTTGGCCTGGCCCAGCGCCTGGGCCACTACCCCAAGGTGCTGTCGGGCGGCGAGCAGCAGCGCGTGGCGCTGGCGCGCGCCTTTGTCGTCAAGCCCGCCGTACTGCTGGCCGACGAGCCGACCGGCAGCCTGGACTTCGCCACCGGCGAGACGGTGATGAAGCTGATGTTCGAGCTCAACCAGGAACTGGGCACCACGCTGGTGCTGGTCACCCACGACCCGGCGATCGCCGCGCGCTGTGAACGGCGCATCACCATCGAGGCGGGGCAGCTTGTGCCTGGTGTTTAGGTGCCAGATTCGGCTTTTGTCCATGTTCTATGGTCATGGTTTGCTATCAAAAAAGTAGTAGTTCAATCGGCTTGAGAAAACCGGGCGGCAAGGATCGCAGCCAGCAAGCGGACTAGACTGGAAACCTCTTTGCAACCGTCATAAGGAATCACCATGAACACCAGGACCATCAAGGCGCTTGCCATCTCGGGGGTGCTGGCATTGGCTGCCTGCGGCGGCGGTGGCGGTGGCGGTGGCGGTGGCGGCACTACGCCCCTTCCTGTCGCCAGCGCGGAAGGCCTGTGGAACGGAAGCACCAGCAGCTCCCGTTCGGTAACGGCCATTGTTCTTGACAACGGCAGCTACTGGTTTTTGTACTCCTTGCCCCGCGTCAACGCTGTGGTCGCGGGCTTTATACAGGGCAGCGGCAGCGCGCTCAACGGCAGTTTTTCGTCATCCGACGGCGTTGACTTCAATCTCGAAGGGCAGGGCATCAACAACGCCACGCTGGCGGCCAGCTATGTGGCCAGGCAAAGCTTCAATGGCACGGTAAGCTACACCAGCGCGAATCCGCCCTTCACGTTCACAAGCGCGTACAACACGGACTACGACAAGGCTCCAAGCCTGTCGGCCATTGCCGGCAGCTACGCGGGCATCGCTTCCGTCGCGGGTGGCACCGAGGCGGCAAGCATCGCCATCAGCGCGCAGGGGGTCATTGCCGGCACCGGCCTGACCGCCAGCGGCTGCCAGTTTGTGGGCGCCGCCGTGCCGCGCGCAAAAGGAAATCTCTACGATCTGTCAGTGGTCGTTTCTGGCGGCGGCGCTTGCGCCAGCGCTACGGGTGCGGTCACCGGCATTGCCTACTTCGACGCGGGCTCAAAGCGCCTCTACCTGGCCGCCCTCAACAAATCCCGGAGTAACGGCCTCAGCTTCGTCGGCCTCAAACCTTGAGGGTGAGGTTGGCCTTGACCCTGTTTTTGGGTGCAATGCGCTATAAAATATATAGCGGCTTCAACCTGGATGTAGAAAGCCGGCCAGGTATGCCGAGCCTCTTTTACGCCTCGCACTGCTTACGTTTTAGGGATGATTTTGCGTCGATTTCCGAATATTTTGCCCTTGCTGGCCGTGCTCGGCTCCGTGACCGCCCTGGGTATTGGCACCTCTTTTGCCAAGCAGCTTTTCCCCCTGGTGGGCTCACTCGGCACCACCGCGCTACGTGTCGGGTTTTCCGCCTTGCTGCTGCTGGCGCTGTGGCGTCCCTGGCGCTGGCCGCTCTCGCGCGCCGATGCGCTCTCCATCGTGCGCTATGGCGTCACGCTGGGATTCATGAACCTGCTGTTTTACATGTCGCTGCGCACCATCCCGTTTGGCGTGGCGGTGGCCATCGAGTTCTCGGGCCCGCTGGCGGTGGCCATGTTTTCCTCGCGCAAACCGATTGACTTTGTCTGGCTGGCACTGGCCATCCTGGGCCTGGGTTTGTTGTTGCCGCTGGGCCATGGCGTGGGCAGCCTCGACCCTGAGGGTGTCGTGTACGCACTGGCCGCGGCCGTGTGCTGGGGCGCCTACATCGTGTTTGGCAAGCGCTTGGGCCACTTGCACGCCGGGCACTCCGTGGCGCTGGGCTTGAGCGTCGCGGCCATCACCGTCGTTCCGTTTGGCATCTGGCATGCGGGCAGTGCCTTGCTGGACCCGCATATCCTGCTGTTCGGGCTTGGCGTGGCCGCCATCTCAAGCGCGCTGCCGATTTCGCTGGAGATGATGGCCTTGAAGCGCCTGCCGCAGCAAGCCTTCGGCATTATGACCAGCATGGAGCCCGCAGTCGCGGCCTTGCTGGGTTTGCTCTTGCTCGACGAACAGCTCGCGGGCCTGCAGTGGGGGGCGGTGGTCTGCATCATGATGGCCGCCGTCGGCAGCTCCATGACAGCGCGCCGCGAGGCTCCTAAAAGCGCGCCATCGGAAGTCGTGATGTAGCGTGCGGGTCAGACATCGAACTTGCCCGGCATCGGCAGCAAGGGTAGTTCACGCGTTCAGGGGATGTCAACGCAAAATTGAAATGTCCCCTTTTGACCAAAGTAGAAATGTCCCCTGAACCGGGATTTGGAGAGTCCGGGGGTGGGGCCACCGGGCACAGCCCGTAGGGGCGGGGCAGGC
>JBKJKI010000149.1:0-33120 GCA_046597475.1 Polaromonas sp.
CGAGCGATCCTCCTCGCCCAAGTTCAGTTCTGTCTGACGCATGACTACTCCAGGGTATACCGATAGGCGACATCTGAAGTATATTCATGTTTCGTTAATTGCGTGTCGATGTACTAGAGTCACTTCCGTACTGCCGTAACGCAGTCCGCTGCGGCGCCTCACCCTGCCTGCCGCGGCCGCATTGCTGAAGTCTTGGCTTACATTGATTTACCACTCGCGCTGACGCCGGGAATAGCCTAAGGAAAGGGGAAACAGTACTATCCCAAGCAAGCTTCGGGATGATTTTCCCTTTGCTGGCCACTCCCACAGGAGGCTTTATGTCGACTCCGACCTTCAGGCGCTTGTCGCTCGATCAGTTTTCCCAACTGCTGGAGAAGTTTCCCTTCACGCGCAACGTGAATGCCGTGCACATGCATCACACCTGGCGACCTGCCCGGGCTGACTTCAAGGGGCACGAGACCATCGTGTCGATGTGGCGATTTCACACGCAGGAGATGGGATGGAGAGACATCGCCCAGCACATCACCATTGATCCCCAGGGCTTTGTCTGGCTTGGCCGCAACTGGAATCTTCCGCCCGCCAGCGCGGCGGGGCACAACGGCAATGAAAGATTCGGGCCCTTCATGTTCGAGATGATCGGCAACTTCGACACCGGACATGACCCGTTTGACGGCGCGCAAAAGGAAACTGCGCTGCAGGTGATCGCGCGCGTGCAGGCCAGGTTCAGCCTGGCAACGGATACGCTGATGTTTCATAACGCGCTGAGTCCGAAGTCGTGTCCCGGCAGCAGCCTTGACTATGCTGGAATCCTTGCCGCGGTGGAACAACGCAAGGAAGCACAGCGCACGCCCGAAGAAGGCAGGCCGGGCATCGCAAGAGCTATTTTTCCTGATGAACAAAATCTGCTTATTGCCGATGCCATTGAAGCGCTCAGCCAAACCCCGGCCGGCAACAGCGAGCCAGGCGACGCGGAGCTGTCGCACCATGAGCAGCAGGACCAGGGCGGGACGCCATCAGGCCGAAGCGCGGCGCGGGACTCGGGCCTGGGCGCCGCCGCGCTGGCCGCACTGAGGCCCCACTTGGTGAACCTGTCAATGGGCCGCTTTTCCGGAGAAGGCGAAGCCGCCACCTCACCGGCCGATGTTGACGCCATTTTCGATCAGCACCTGAAAGAAGCGCTCGACAAGGCAAAAAATGCAGGCCACAAGCTGCGCCTTCTCTTTTACGCGCATGGAGGGCTGGTTTCCGAATCGAGCGGCCTGCAAATCGCAGCCAAGCACATTGACTGGTGGAAGAAAAACGACATCTACCCGATCTACTTCATCTGGGAAACCGGCCTGTTCGAGACGCTTGGAAACCTGCTCAAGCGCGCCCAGCAAGGTGCGACGCGCGCCATGGGACGCGATCTGTTTGACTTCACTTCCGACCCGCTGATCGAGATCACGGCGCGCGCGCTTCGCGGTCCGTCCATCTGGGGCAGCATGAAATCAAGCGCCGAGCATGCGGTGGACCCGCCCACCACGGGCAACCCCGAGGGCGGTGGCGCTTTTTATGTGGCAAGCCAGTTGAAGAAATTCTGCGACAGAAATGCCCAGGACATTGAATTGCATGCCGTCGGTCACAGCGCCGGCGCGATTTTTCTTTGTCACTTCCTGCCCGTCGCCCACGAGCTGAAGGTTCCCACGTTCACCACGGCGCATTTCCTTGCGCCGGCCGTACGGGTGGACACGTTCAAGGAGCGGCTTGCGCCCGTCATTGGCGATGACCAGGCCATTCGGAAGCTGACGGTATTTACGATGAAAAAGGACTACGAGCGGGATGACGATTGCGCGCATGTCTATCGCAAGTCCTTGCTCTACCTCATCTATTACGCGCTGGAAAACAGGCGTGCGACGCCGATTCTGGGTCTGGAGGAAAGCTTGCGTGGCGATGGCGACCTGAAGAGGCTGTTTGGGCTGGATGGGAACCCGTCGAAAAAAGGCCAGGTGGTGTGGTCCGTCACGCAGAGCGACACCGGCATGTCTGCCAGCCAGTCCCAAACCCATGGCGGCTTTGATGATGACGCGCCAACCATGAACAGCGTGGCGCGCCTGGTCCTGAACCGGGAAGACGCCGACAAGATCGTCGACTACGCCATGGCCCGGGGCCTTGCCGCGTCTTCCCGGGAATGGACCGACGAGATCGACTGGCCTGAAGAACTGAACGTCACTGCTCCGCCGACGCCCGCATCGCCTGTAGCGCCTGCATTCCACGGCAGCGCAACATCGTCCGCAACCGCCTACCGTCCCGTCAGTGCCTCCATGCCCGCTCCCCTTCCCGGCACCGGCCGGCGACGGGCGCTTTGCGTGGGCATCAACCGCTACCCAGACCCCAGGCACCAGCTGGCGGGCTGCGTGGCCGACGCCCGGATGTGGGCTGACGCCTTGAGCCGGCTAGGTTTTACGGCATCGCTCCTTCTCGACGGGCAGGCCACACGCGAGGCGATTGACCGCGAATTGCTTGCGCTGGTGAACAGCAGCGCACCCGGCGACGTGATCGTTTTTCAGTATGCCGGCCATGGAACCCACGTGCCCGACCTGAACGGCGACGAGGAAGATGGCCAGGATGAGGCCATCTGCCCTGTCGATTTCGCAGCCGGTGCGCTCTACATTGACGATGACATCGCGGCAGCCTTCACAAGAATTCCCGATGGGGTCAACCTGACCTGCTTCATGGACTGCTGCCATTCGGGGACCAATTCCAGGTTTGCCGTGGGAGCACCGCCCACGCAGGGAGCCCGGTCGGGCAAGGATGAACGCAAACGTTATGTCGAGGCAACGCCCGACATCATCGAGGCGCACCGCCGCTTTCGGGAAAAATCAGGCGGCGGGCAACGCGCCATCAGCTCCGGCGGAATCAGCCTGATGCGGGATGTGAAGTTTTCCGCCTGCCTTGACGCCGAAGTTGCCTGGGAGAGTGACGGGCATGGCGAGTTCACACTTCGCGCCACCCGCATTCTGGGATCCGGCATCGAGGGGTTCACGAACAGGGAATTTGCGCAGCGTGTCATCGCGGACTTCGGCATCTCGGCGCGGCAGCACCCCATGCTCGATTGCGTTCAGGACGCCAATACGCGCTACTTGTTGCAGCCGGCCCGCCCGAGCGCCGCCGGCGGGGCTGGAAGCTTCAGCGGACCGGCCATGGCGGGCTCCGTGGACAACGCGATGCTGGTCCAGACACTTGCGTCGATCCAGCAGTTGCTGGCGGCGCTGGCTGCAAAGTGAGCGGGCTATGACCCATGACGCCCCCCTGGCGACTGCGACCACTACCTCCGCCGTTGCGGCGACATCGCAAAGCCGGGATGCCGATGCCGCGCTTCCTGCCGGCACCGCCATTGACTATTTCGCAGGCGAGGGAGGGCAGTTCACGCTGGGTGACGGCATACGCCGCTTACCGGCGGCTCCTTATCAACGCAAGAAAGGTGACCCGCTCTACCGGCCGCTGCGCATCTACACGGTGGATCCGTCCGCGTCCAGGCTGGAAGGTGCCATTGGCACCATCAACGTGCCCTTCGAGCCGCTGAAGCCGGGCCCCGAAGGCGCTCTTTTCAGCGTGGTGGGCACTTCCGATATCGGATGCCGCAGCGCCGACCTTGAGCATCAGCATGTATTGATTGCCAGCGGCTACCAGCCGTCACCCTCCGACCCGCGCTTTCACCACCAGATGGTGTATGCGGTTTGCTCCAGCATCTATGCAGCGTTCAGGATGGCGCTTGGGCGCAGCCTGTCATGGGGCTTTGGTGACGAGACAACGCCGGCAAGGCTCGCGCTCAAACCGCACTTCGCCAAAGAGCAAAACGCCTACTACACCAACGATGTGAAAAGCGGCTCGATCTGCTTTGGCTACTACCCGGCGCCCAAGCACCCCACCGACCGCTCCATGCCTGGCGGCTATGTCTTTACCTGTCTTTCGCACGACATCATTGCCCACGAAGTGACGCACGCGCTGCTGGATGGCCTAAGGGCCCGGTTTTCCGTGCCTTCAGGCCCCGACGTGGGCGCGTTCCACGAGGCATTTGCTGACCTGGTGGCGATCTTTCAGCACTTCAGCTACCGCGAGGTGCTCATGGTGGCCATCCGGCGATGCAAGGGTGCGGTTGAGAAGGCCGAGCTGTTAAGAGACCTGGCAAGGCAGTTCGGTCACACCACCGACCAGAAAGGTCCGCTGCGCACCGCCATTGAGGCCGACCCGGCTCACCCCAGGCAGTACGACGAGGAAGCTTTGAATGAGGAAGCCCACCAGCGGGGATCAATACTGGTCAGCGCGGTGTTCGAGGCGTTCGTGACGGTCTTCAAGCGCAAGACCGAACGCATCATTCGCCTGGCGACGAATGGCAGCGGCGTGCTGCCGCCTGGCGAGATTTCGCACGACCTTCAATCCGAACTGGCGGACAGTGCGAGCCACCTCGCCAGTCAGTTTTTGACCATCTGCATCCGGGCCATCGACTACTGCCCACCCGTCGGGATCACGTATGGCGATTATCTGCGTGCCTTGATCACCGCCGACTACGATGTGGTGCCTGACGACCCCTGGGACTACCGCGGCGCGCTAATCGATGCCTTCTGGCAGCGCAACATTTACCCGCGTTTCGCCACCAGCCTGTCGGTGGACGCCTTGCTGTGGAAAGAACCCACGCGGCCGCTTCCGGCCGTGCCCAAGCTCAATTTTGCCGATCTCCGGTTTCAGGGCGACCCGGCCAATGCGGCAGGTGCCGAGGAAGTGCGCCGGCAGGCGTGCGCACTGGGCCGCTACGTTACTGAAGACGGGCGTCGCGCGGAATTCGGGCTGATCGAAAACGGCGATCCGCGCCTGAAGGGTGACACCGCCGGCCTGCCCTGCATCGAGTCCTTGCGCACGGCACGCCGGTCGGGACCGGATGGCCAGATCGTGTTTGACCTGGTCGCCGAGATCACACAGGTACTCCATGTTGCGCCATCGGACGCTGGACCTGGATTTGACTATTACGGCGGCTGCACCGTCATCCTCGGACCTGATGGAAAAATACGCTATCTGGTGAGCAAATCCGTCACCGGCCACGACAGGCTGAAAAGAAGGCGGGAATTTCTGGCCAGTGCGGCAGGAAGCACCTACTGGCGCGTTGATGGCGACCGGTACAGGCCACGGCCCGGCATGTTCAGGCTGTCGCATAGGCAAAACAGAATGGCCGACGAGGCTTGAGTCTTTTTCGACTTTATTCTGGCGTATCGGCGGCAGGATCGAACCGCGCGGCGCAAAGAACAGGCGATGCCAGAGGGCCGATCTCGAACGATCACGGAATGAATGGATAGGGGAAACCCTTCTTTGACCAGGGACCCGACGCAAAAAAGCCTTGGGTAGTGCGTTATGCAGCTCAGCTGAGCAGACGCGAGGACCTGGGAACATGCGCCATCAGGAACTCCATCTGGTCGGCCAGGATGCGGCGGTTGCGCAAAATGAAGTCTTCCCACAGGCTGGGAACGTAAGGCGTGTAGAGCAGCGGCATGTGGGCCTGCTCGGGGGTTCGGTTGCTTTTGCGATGGTTGCAGGCGCGGCAGGCGGTGACCACGTTCATCCAGCTGTCAACGCCGCGCTGGGCCAGCGGAATGATGTGTTCGCGCGTCAGGTCTTCTTCGTGCAGCGGGTGGCCGCAATAGGCGCATAGATTGCGGTCGCGCGCGAAGAGCTTGCTATTGGTCAGGCCTGGCATCAGCTCGAAGGGGTTGATGCTGGGAACGCCCTTGGTGCCTATGATGCTGTTGACGTTGATGATCGATTGCACGCCCGTGATGGCGTTGTGGCCGCCGTGAAACGTGGCAATCCGCGCACCCATCTCCCAGCGCACTTCGTCGGCCGCGTAGTGCAACACGGCCAACTCCAGGCTGATCCACGCTTGTGGCAGCCCCTGGGCTGAGAGTTTCAGGACCTTCAAAACGAACCTCCATAAAAATGGAAAAACGGCATCGAACTGTCAATGGATCAATATACAACTAAACCATGAACACAGCATGAAAACCGGTTCAAATTGATGCCTCCCCACGTCTTGCGCCGGCCGCCCCAGGCTGGGCAGCTATAAAAACGATAATTGACCTCATGAAAATCTTCCGCGGCTACCAACATCCCCAGCTTGCACCGCATTGCGCCCTGACGATTGGTAACTTCGACGGCGTTCACCGCGGCCACCAGGCCATGCTGGCGCTGCTCAGGAACGAAGCCGCGCACCGCGGCCTGCCCAGTTGCGCGGTCACCTTTGAGCCGCATCCGCGCGACTATTTCGCTGGACTGGCCCGCAAACCCGAGCTTGCGCCGGCGCGCATTGCCACGCTGCGTGACAAGCTGGGGGAGCTTGAGCGTTGCGGCATTGACCAGTGCGTGGTCCTGCCGTTCAATGCGCGGCTGGCGTCACAGCTGCCCGAGGCGTTTATCCAGGATGTGCTGGTGCGCGGCCTTGGCACCCGATATGTCCTGGTCGGTGACGATTTCCGGTTTGGCGCCAGGCGTGCGGGCGACTACGCCATGCTCGACGCGACCGGCGAGCGACAGGGCTTCGACGTGGCGCGCATGAACAGCTATGAGGTCGGCCAGCACCGGGTGTCGAGTTCGGCCGTGCGCGAAGCGCTGGCGCTGGGCGACATGGACCGCGTCGGCGCCCTGCTGGGCCGGCCCTACAGCATCTCCGGCCATGTGGTGCATGGGCGAAAGCTGGGTCGCGAACTGGGATTTTCCACCCTTAACCTGCGCTTTTCGCATTGGAAGCCGGCGGCCAGCGGGATTTTTGCTGTGCATGTGCACGGCCTGGCCGGGCAGCCCCTGCCGGGCGTCGCCAATCTGGGTATCCGGCCTTCGCTCGACCCCGACGACGTCAACGGCGGCCGCGTGCTGCTGGAAACCCATTGCCTGGACTGGCCGGCCAGTCTTGGCCAGGAAGGGGCATACGGTAAAATCATCGGGGTGGAACTGTTACACAAACTGCACGACGAGCTGAAATACGACGGTCTGGACAGCCTGAAAACAGGCATTGCCAGAGACTGCGATGAAGCCCGTGCTTTTTTTGCCGCGCGAATTTGACGGGGCACTGCGCCCCGCTCTCACCATTCGCCCCTGCGCCGCAGGGATCATCCGAAGGGGGTCTTGAGGACTGCCCATCACCGCCCCCACGTTTGCCTCCACGAGTTTCAACATGACCGAAAAAGTCGACTACCGCCAGACCCTGAACCTGCCCGACACCCCCTTCCCGATGCGCGGCGACCTGCCCAAGCGCGAAGCCGGCTGGGTCAAGGAATGGGAAGACCAGGGCCTGTACAAGCGCCTGCGCGCCGCACGCTGCGGCGCGCCGAAGTTCGTCCTGCACGACGGCCCGCCCTACGCCAACGGGCAGATCCACATCGGGCACGCCGTCAACAAGATCCTCAAGGACATGATCGTCAAGGCGCGCCAGCTCAAGGGGCTGGACGCGATTTACGTGCCGGGCTGGGACTGCCACGGCCTGCCGATAGAGAACGCCATCGAAAAATTGCACGGCAAAAAAGTTGCCCCCACGTCCGCCGCCGGCGTCCTGCCCCCCGAGGGGGCTGCTCAAAGCCTCGGGGGCGGCCCGTCGCCCCTGACTGCCCGCGCCGAAGTGCAAGCCAAATGCCGCGCCTTCGCCACCGAACAAATCGTCGGGCAGATGGCCGACTTCAAGCGCCTGGGTGTTTTGGGTGAATGGGACAATCCCTACCGAACCATGGATTTCGGCAACGAAGCCAATGAAATCCGCGCGCTCAAACGCATCATGGAGCGCGGCTTCGTTTACCGCGGACTCAAACCCGTGTACTGGTGTTTCGACTGCGGCTCCTCGCTTGCCGAGTTCGAAATCGAATACGCCGACAAGAAATCGCAGACGCTGGACGTCGGCTTCAAGTGCGCCGAACCTGAAAAGCTGGCCGCGGTATTTGGCCTGGAAAGCCTAAGCAAGGACGCTTTCGCGGTCATCTGGACCACCACCGCGTGGACCATCCCGGCCAATCAGGCGCTGAACCTGAACCCCGAGCTGGACTACGCTCTGGTCGATACCGAGCGCGGCATCCTGCTGCTGGCGGCCGTGCTGGTCGAAAAATGCCTGGAGCGCTATCAGCTCAGCGGCACCGTGCTGGCCACCACGCAAGGAAAAAACCTGGCGCAACTCAATTTCATGCACCCGTTCTACGACGTGGCGGATGACAAGGGACATTTCGGCTACCGGCGCTTCAGCCCGGTCTTCCTGGCCGACTATGCCACCGCCGACGACGGCACGGGCATCGTCCATTCCTCGCCCGCCTACGGCGTGGAAGACTTTAACTCCTGCATCGCCAATGGCATCGCGACGGACGACATCCTGAACCCGGTCCAGGGCAATGGCCGCTATGTCGATGAGCTGGCGTTGTTTGGCGGGCTCAACATCTGGAAGGCCTGCCCGCTGGTAATCGAGAAGCTGCGCGAACACGACCGGCTGTTTGCCACGCACGACATTCTGCACAGCTACCCGCACTGCTGGCGCCACAAGACACCGGTGATCTACCGCGCCGCCGCGCAGTGGTTCATCCGCATGGACGAAGAAACCGCCGGCAGCCAGGGCGTTTTCGCCAGGGATAAGGCCGGCAAGACCCTGCGCCAGCTGGCCCTGGCCGCCATCGAGGAAACCAGCTTCTACCCCGAGAACGGCAAGCTGCGCCTGCAAAGCATGATTGCCGGTCGGCCCGACTGGTGCATCAGCCGCCAGCGCAACTGGGGCGTGCCGCTGCCCTTTTTCATCCACACCGCCACCGGCGAGCTGCACCCGCGCACCATGGAGATCATTGACCAGGCGGCCAGCATGGTCGAGGCCGGTGGCATCGAGGCCTGGAGCAAGGCCAGCGCCGAGTCCATCATCGGCGCCGACGCCGCCGACTACCTCAAGAGCACCGACATTCTCGACGTGTGGTTCGACTCGGGCACCACGCATTTTCACGTGCTCAAGAACAGCCACGCGGCGCAATCGACCTGGCCGGCCGATCTCTACCTCGAAGGCCACGACCAGCACCGCGGCTGGTTCCACTCCTCGCTGCTCACGGCCTGCGCCATGTACGACCACGCGCCCTACAAGGGCCTGCTGACGCACGGCTTCACGGTCGACGGCAAGGGCCGCAAGATGAGCAAGAGCGAAGGCAATGTGGTGGTGCCGCAAGCGGTCTCGGGCAAGCTGGGCGCCGAAATCATCCGCCTGTGGTGCGCCTCGACCGATTACTCGGGCGACCTCGCCATCGACGACAAGATCCTCGCGCGCGTGGTCGATGCCTACCGGCGCATTCGCAACACGCTGCGCTTCCTGATGGCCAACGTCAGCGATTTTGATCCGGCCACGGACGCGGTTCCCCTTGAGCAGATGCTGGAGATCGACCGCTACGCGCTGAGCCGCGCGGCGCACCTGCAGGCCGACATCCTGGCGCATTACGAGGTGTATGAGTTCCACCCCGTGGTGTCCAGGCTGCAGATTTACTGCAGCGAAGATCTGGGCTCCTTCTATCTCGATGTGCTGAAGGACCGGCTCTACACGACAGCCCCCAAATCACTGGCCAGGCGCAGCGCGCAGACCGCGCTGCATGCCATCACCCACGCCATGCTGCGCTGGATGGCGCCCTTCCTGAGCTTTACGGCCGAGGAGGCGTGGAAGATCTTTGGCAGTTCCGGCTCGATCTTTATCGAGACCTATGCGGAGTTCGCCGCACCGGACGATGCCCTGCTTGCCAAATGGTCACGCATCCGCGAGATCCGGGACGCGGTCAACAAGGACATCGAAGCCCTGCGCGCCGAAGGCAAGGTGGGCTCGTCGCTGCAGGCCAACGTGAGGCTGGAGGTCAATGCGTGCGATCATGCGCTGCTGGCTGGCCTGGGCGATGACCTGAAATTTGTCTTCATTACTTCCGCTATTGATTTGATAGCTTCAGACGCCCTTCAATCAAGGATTAGCGCCAGTTCCTCCGCAAAATGTGAGCGCTGCTGGCATTACCGCGATGACGTGGGCCTTGACCCGGGCCATCCAACGATCTGCGGACGCTGCACCAGCACCCTGTTCGGCACCGGCGAAGACCGGAAGTTCGCCTGATGGCCACCAGGAGCGCCGCCAGGTCGAGCGCCAAAACAAGCACCAGGAAAATGTCCGCCAGCAGCACCCTGCTGCCCTGGCTGGGGCTGGCGCTGATTTTGCTGATTACCGACCAGTTCACCAAGGTGCTGATCCTGGGCTACTACCGCCTGGGTGACGCGACCTACGTGACCAGCTTCTTCAACGTGGTGCGGGTGCACAACACCGGCGCAGCGTTTTCCTTCCTGGCATCGGCCTCGGGCTGGCAGCGCTGGTTTTTCACCGTCATCGGCCTGGCCGCCGCTGTCTTCATCATCTGGATGCTCAAGTCGCATGCCGGACAAAAGCTGTTTTCGTTTGCCATGGCCTGCATTCTGGGCGGCGCCGTGGGCAACGTGATTGACCGCACGCTGCACGGCTACGTGGTGGACTTCCTCGACTTCCATTACGGCAACTGGCATTTTCCGGCCTTCAACATCGCCGACAGTGCCATCACCGTCGGTGCCATCTGCCTGGTCCTGGATGAGTTGATGCGGGTAAGGCGCGGCAAATAAGCCCACCCTGCGCCCTGCCCCTGCCTGACTTCCCGAGGCCGGACTCAGGGTTCTACCGCTCTGCAAGAGCGGCGCCCGCGCGTATATTCATCCCTGAGTCCATGAAACATCTGTTGAATCTTTTGGCAGCCGTTGCGCTGCTGGTCTGGGGCACCCATCTCGTACGCAACGGCATCCTGCGCGTGTTCGGGGCCAATTTGCGTCAGATCCTGGCGCGCAGCATCAGCAACCGCTACACCGCCGCCCTGTCGGGCCTGGGCGTCACGGCCCTGGTGCAGTCCAGCACCGCCACCGCCCTGATCATTTCTTCCTTCGTCGGGCAGGGCCTGGTGGCGCTGCCGCTGGCGCTTGCCGTCATGCTGGGCGCCGACATCGGCACCAGCCTGATGGCCGTGGTGTTCTCCTTCGATCTGTCCTGGCTGTCGCCGCTGTTCATTTTTGTCGGCGTGGTGCTGTTTCTTTCGCGCCCCGACACCGATGCCGGCCGCCTGGGCCGCGTGCTGATTGGCCTGGGCCTGATGCTGCTGGCGCTACGGCTGGTGACCGCGTCTACCGAAGTGCTGACGCAGTCGCCCGAGGTGAGGGCGCTGCTGGCGTCGCTGGGCAGTGACTTGCTGCTTGAAATCACGGTGGGCGCATTTTTGTCGGTGCTGTCCTATTCGAGCCTGGCGCTGGTGCTGCTGACGGCGGCGCTCGTCAGCACCCACGTGATTCCCCTTGACGTTGCGCTCGGGCTGGTGCTGGGAGCCAACCTGGGCAGCGGCTTGCTGGCGGTACTGACAACAGCCCGCTCGCCGGTCGAGGCGCGCCAGGTTCCGCTGGGCAATCTGATTTTCAAGGTCATAGGCGTGATCACGACCGCGCCGCTGATCAGCCTGTGGCTGCGCTACGCGCGCCCCTACCTGGGCGACCCGACGGCCGTCGTGGTGCTGTTTCACCTTTCGTTCAACCTGCTGGTCGGGCTGGTGTTCATCGGCTGGACGCAGGTGATCGCGCGCTGGGTCGAAAGGCTGCTGCCCAAGCCCGAGAAAAAAGCCATCAATGGCCGGCCCCATCACCTGGACCCGTCAGCACTGGCCACGCCGTCGCTGGCGATCTCCTGCGCCGCGCGCGAAGCGCTGCACCAGGCCGACGTGGTGGAGACCATGCTGCGCGGCATGCTCGAAGTGATCAAGCGCGACGACCTCAAGCTGGCCGGTGACCTGCGCAAGATGGACGACACGGTTGACGAGCTTTACTCGTCCATCAAGTACTACCTCACCAAGATTTCCCGCGAGGAACTGGCCGAGGAAGAAAGCCGCCGCTGGACCGACATCATCAGCTTCACCATCAACATGGAGCAGGTGGGCGACATCATCGAGCGCGTGCTGATTGACATTGAAGACAAGAAGATCAGGCCGGGCCGCCAGTTTTCAGAAGCCGGCATGGCTGAAATCGTCGAGCTGCACGAGCGCCTGACCGACAACCTGCGCCTGGGAATGAGCGTATTTCTTAACGGCAATGTGCGCGATGCGCAAAAGCTGCTGGAAGAAAAAGCACGTTTTCGCGATCTTGAGCGCGCCTACTCCAGCAACCACCTGAGCCGCCTGGCAGCCAACACCCTGCAAAGCCAGGAAACCAGTTCGCTGCATATCGACCTGATCAGCGACCTCAAGCGTATCAACTCGCACATCTGCTCCATCGCCTACCCGATTCTTGATTCGGCCGGCGCGCTGGCGCCCAACCGACTGCGCTCAACAGCCCTGCAAGACAAGGCCTGAACCGGGGTGCGCGGGCGTCGATGTGACAAGCCAGGGAAAACTCCCGAATTAATAGCAAACAACGACCGAAAGTACTGGGCTTGGAGCCAATTTAATGCGCAGATTCAAGTATGAAGGGCCTTGAAACACCGCGCCGGCGCCCTCAGAGCGTCAGTATCGTGCAGCCCGTGGTCTTGCGCGTGACATACAGCGATCCCTTGGGGCCGAGAATGCCAGGTGAAAACGGCGCGACAGGACCCGAGGCATTGCCAAAGCTCGCCATCAGCCCGAAGGGGCGCAGGCAGTCCAGAGAACGGTCAAAGGTGTCCTTGCCGACCGAGTCATAGACCACCTTCACGCCACTTTCCCCGCTCGCACCGGTGATCTCCTTCACGCGAGCGACAAAATCTTCCGTCGCATAGTTGATGACAAAGGCAGCGCCGTGCGCCTTGGCCAGCGCACATTTCCCGTCCGAGCCGGCCGTGCCGATCAGCCGCAGTCCCATCGCCCTGGCCCACTGGCAGGCGATCAGGCCAACACCGCCGGCGGCCGCGTGAAACAGCACAAAGTCGCCGGGCTGAAGCCCGCCCTGCGGCTGCGTGCGACGCAGCAGGTATTGCGCGGTCAGGCCCTTGAGCATCATGGCCGCACCGGTCTCGAAGGAAATCGCGTCAGGCAGTTTGCAGACGCATTTGGCGGGCATCACCCGCACTTCGCAGTAACTCCCCGGCGGCTGGCTGGCGTAAGCCGCGCGGTCGCCCGCCTGCAGGTGCGTCACGCCTTCACCGACGGCTTCGATCACGCCAGAGGCCTCCATGCCCAGCTGCAAGGGCATGGGCAACTGGTAAAGGCCACTGCGCTGGTATACGTCAATGAAGTTCAGGCCTATGGCCTTGTGGCGAATGCGGATCTCGCCGGGGCCGGGTTCGCCCACGGAGACCTCGACCAATTGCATGACTTCGGGGCCGCCGTGCTGATCGATGCGCACGGCTCTGGATGTCGTGACGGCCATGACTATTCCTTGTGTTGATGGGTAAAAAGAAGGACGAAAAAATGCTGAACACCATGGTGCCACGATTCAACGCAGCAGGCCCAGGCAAAAAAAAACGGAAAGCAGCACGAGCGCTTTCCGTCTTTGAGCAGGCAGATTCCGGGCGGTGCTCAGGCCTTGACCGGATGCTCCTTGACCCGGCTGACAAGCTGGGTCGGATTGACGAAGCGCAGCGCAATCAGCAGCCACAGCACCGTGATGGCCATGTAAATCATGGCCATGGCGTCGACCGACTGCCCGGCCCGCACACCCGCGGCAAACACCGCGTAGTACAGCGCCACCACCAGCGTCTGCGTGTCGGGGCCGGCGACGAGAAAGGTCAGCTCGAACATGGCGACGGTCCGAACCAGGACCAGCAAGCCTGCCGCCAGCACCCCCGGCGCCAATAGCGGCACCAGAACGTAGAAGAACATCTGCCGCGTGCTGGCGCCAAACACCCGCGAGGCGGACTCGATGTTGGTGTCGATCTGCTCGACAAACGGCGTCATCACCAGGATCACAAACGGCAGCGCCGGAATCATGTTGGCAATAATCACGCCCGGCAGCGTGCCCGCCAGGTGCAGCTGGTACATCACGGTCGCCAGCGGAATGCCGTAGGTGATGGGCGGCACCATGAGCGGCACCAGAAACAGCAGCATCAGCAGTTTTTTACCCCTGAAATCCTTGCGCGCCAGGGTGTAGGCGGCAGGCACGCCAATCAGCAGCGACAGGAACACCACCGAAAACACCACCACCACCGTGACCACCAGCACATGGTCGAGCTGGAACTCCTTCCAGGCCGACACGTACCAGCCCAGCGTGTAAGCCTCGGGCAGCCAGGTTCCCAGCCACCGCGTAGCCACCGAGTTGGTGGCGACGGCCACTATCAGCAGGCCGACGTTGACCAGGAAAAAGGCAATCACACCCCAGATCAATGCGCTCCAGGCGCGATCCCGCAAGGGCGTGGTATTCAATGTCGTCGCGCTCATCCTTTGCCTCCGGCCACTGGCCCACGGTAAAACAGGGACCGCAGCCCGAGGGCAGCCACCACGATGGCCAACTGGGCCAGGCCCATGATCATGGCCACGGCTGATGCCAGCGAATAGTCGTACTGCTCAAAGGCCGCCTCGTAAGCTGCAATGGCCATTACCCGGGTCACGCCGGCGGGAGAACCGAGCAATACGGCCGACGGGAACACCGAGAAGGCCTGTACGAAACTAAGACAAAAAGCCATCACCAGGCCTGGCGCCAGGAGCGGCAGGTAGATGTAGCGAAAGCGGTTCCAGCCGTCGGCGCCCAGCGTGGCCGCCGCGCGCGGCAGCGCCGGATCAATACCAGTGATGTAGGACAGGATCAGCAGGTAGGCAAACGGAAACCCGGTGATCACCAGCGAGATCAGGACACCCCCGTAGTTATGCGTCAGGCGGATGGAGCCTTCATACAGATGCAGCCAGCGCAAGGACTGGGCCAGCCAGCCCTGAGGGCCAAAATAGGTCAGCATGCCCTCGGCAATCAGCACCGTGCCCAGCGTCAGAGGCACCACCAACAGGGTGGACAAGAAACGCTGGTACGGCCCCTTGATGCGCGTGGCATAGGCAATGGCCAGGGCCAGGACCACGTTGATCAAGGTCGCGGGCAAGGCCAGGTTCATCGTGTTGCCGATGGTGCCCCACAACTCCTGCGTCTTGAAAAAATGGATGTAATTTTGAAGAACACCGCCTTGCTCCGGCTGGAAGGACAGCACAAGGCCGTACGCAAAGGGGTAAACAAAAAACATCACCATCACGGCGGCGGCGGGCGCCACCAGCATGACGGCCGGGTCAAGAAACGGTTTGGGCCGTGTGATCGGCGCGGAAGCGGTCAACGTGCTCATGTCACGCCTCGTCCTGTTGAGCCGGGTACACCAGCACGCGGTCCGCAGGCGCCGACAGATGAACCGTGTCGCCTATCGCCGCGTTCAGGGTGGAGCGCACATATACCAGCTTGTCAAACGCGGTTCTCACCCGCAGCAGCCACTCCCGGCCGCCATATTCGGCGCTCTCGACCGTGCCGCGGAAAGCATTCGGGCCTTCACCAATGACGATCTCGTCGGGTCGGATGGCGGCCATCACGGTCCCGCTGCCCAGCGGCTGCATGGCCACGCAGTCCAGACGCACGCCGCCGGGCCCTTCGACACCGACATGGCCGGCGTCCGAGCGGACCACACGCACCGGGAACACGTTGCGATAGCCCATGAAGCGGGCGATGTCGAGAGTGGCCGGGCGGGCAAACACGTCCTGGGGGGTGCCGATCTGCTGCACCACACCGAGTTTCATCACCACCACCCGGTCAGCCATGGCCATGGCTTCGTCCTGGTCATGGGTCACATACACCGTTGAGCAGCCCTGGGCCCGGTGAATGCGGCGGATTTCCGAGCGCATTTCAATGCGCAGCTTGGCGTCCAGATTGGACAGCGGTTCGTCCATGAGGATCAGCGGCGGCTCAATGACGATGGCGCGCGCAATGGCGACGCGCTGCTGCTGTCCGCCCGACAGCTGGCCTGGAAGCTTGTGGGTATGCCCCTGCAGTTGGACAGTATCCAGCGCCACGGCCACGCGCCGCTCAATCTCGGCGCCAGCCACGCCCTGCATCTTCAGACCAAAGCCGACGTTGCGGCTGACAGAGAGATGGGGAAACAGCGCGTAATTCTGAAACACCATGCCAAACCCGCGCTTTTCGGGGGGCAAAGGATCAATTCGCTGGTCGTCCAGCCAAATGCTGCCGTCGGTCAGGGGCAGCAAGCCGGCCATGCAATTGAGCGCGGTCGACTTGCCGCAACCCGAAGGCCCCAGCAGCGCAATAAACTCCCCTCGCTCGATCGTGAGCGAGAGCTTGTTCAAGGCATTGGCGCCGCCGAACTGGCGGCTCACGCCGTCCAGACGCAGTTGCCTGAACTGATTTTTATGCGCGGCATGCACCGCGACGTTCTGATTTCCAGACATCGAAAAACCTTTTTACTTGATTCGCACCGGTGGCCCTGAAGGGCTACCGGTGCATGCTCACTCGTTCAACGAGTGGGCTTACTTGCCTTTTCCGCTGCCAATTTCCTGGTCCCACTTCTTGAAAGCGGCGACCATGGCCTTGTCTTCCAGCGGCAGGGCATGCGGCTGCTTGGCGATCCATTCGGCGTATTCAGGACGGCCAAACTCCTTGATTACGTCCTGGCTCTTTTGCGGCGCGGCTGTCAGCGGAACATTCTTGACCGCCGGGCCGGGGTAGAAGTAGCCCGAGTCATAGGTCAGGGCCTGCTGCTCCGCTTTGAGCATGAAGGCCATCAGATCGAGCACCACGGCCTGGCGGGCTGCCGACAAGCCCTTGGGCATGACCATGTAATGCGCGTCGTTGACCCAGGTAAAGCCATTGAATGCGCCCACCTTGAACTGCTTGGGCACCACGCCGAGAGCGCGCGGGTTGATGTCCCAGCCGGTCACGGTCACGGTCATGTCACGCGAGCCTTCGCCCAGCTCCTTCATGACGGCGCCGGTTCCTGTGGGGTAGTACTCGATGCAGCTGTTGAGCTCCTTGAGGTAAGCCCAGGTTTTGTCCCAGCCAGCGATGGGATCTTTGGGATCCTTGTCGCCCAGCAGGTAAGGCAGGCCCATCAGAAAGGTGCGCCCCGGGCCGGAGTTCGCAGGACGCGCGTAAATCAGCTTGTTGGGGTTGGCCTTGCACCAGCTGAGCAACTCTGCCGGCGTTTTGGGCGGGGTCTTGACCTTGTCCGGGTTGTACTCAAGCAAGGGGCCGGCCGGCATGTAGGTCACCATGATGCCCTGCCCATTGGCCAGGTCCTGCATCCTGACCGCGCTGCTCAGGTAGTTATCCATCAGACCAGGGAATTTGGCCGCATGCGCCGGCAGCAGGGGCTCCCACAAATTAAGCGCAATGCCAGCCGCCAAGGCATCGGTTCCGGTCAGCACCAGGTCGATTTCCGTACGGCCTGCAGCCTGCATCGCACGGATTTTCCCCGGCAGCTCGGGCGCCGGCGCCTTGGTGAAGGTGATGCGCGAAACCAGGGTCGGGTTCTTGACCCGGAAGGCTTCCAGCGCCTCCTGGGTCAGGGCCAGGTTGCCCGCCACGTCGACCACATTGATGGTGACCGGCTGCGCCGTCGCCATGCCCACGCTGAGCGCCGAAACGCCGGCCACCGCGGCGGCCGTTCCAGCGCGGCGCAAACGGCGAAGCAGTACGGATTCAAGGTGTTTGAACTTCATGATGTCTCCTTTGTGTCACTTTTAAAACTTGCCAATGCGGGCGGTGGGGAAATCAAAAGCGTGGGTTTTTGCCGGAAAAACCAGGCTGGTATTTGCGCATTTGCGCCAGATCGTTGCGGTTGCGAACGCCGCATTTCAGGTATTGCTGGTGCAGCGCCTCGAGCCGGGCGGGGTCCAGCTCAACGCCCAGCCCCGGCGCCGTCGGCACCTTGACGGCGCCCTGCTCGAAGCGGATGCGTCCGCCCTTGATCACCTCCTCTTCCTGCCAGGGATAGTGCGTGTCGCACGCATATGTGAGGTTGGGAATGGCCGCCGCGACATGGGTCATGGCCATCAGGCTGATGCCCAGGTGGGAGTTTGAGTGCATGGACATGCCCATGTCAAACACCTCGCACATGCGCGCCAGCGAGGCCGTCGCCCGCAAGCCCCCCCAGTAGTGGTGATCGGACAGCAGGATTTTCACGGACCGGGTGGACACGTTGCGGCGGAATTCCTCCAGGGTGGTCACCACCATGTTGGTGGCCAGCGGCATGCGGCAGTGCCTGGAGAGTTCGGCCATGCCGTCCAGCCCCGGCGTTGGATCTTCGTAATACTCCAGCAACTCGTCCAGTTCGGGGGCGGCATCAATGCTGGTCTGCAGCGACCAGTTGGCGTTGGGATCCAGCCGCAGCGGATGCAGGGGAAAGGCCTGGCGCAAGGCCTTGATGGCGGCGATCTCCTGCGCCGGCTCAAACACACCGCCCTTGAGCTTGATGCTCTTGAAGCCATACTGGTCCACCATGGCCCGCGCCTGCCCAATTAGTTGCGCAGGCGTGAGCGCCTCGCCCCAGGCGTCAGGCGCATCAGACCCATAAGGCCGGCCCACATGCTCGGCATATTTGTAAAACAGGTAGGCGCTGTAGGGCACCTCGCTGCGGACGGCGCCGCCCAGCAGGTCGCAGACGGGAAGATTGAGCAACTGGCCCTGCAAGTCGAGCATGGCGACTTCCAGCGCGCTCATCACCTTGTCGGCATTCTTGGCGGTGTGCGAGCCCGGTGCCAGCTCGAACTCCACGCCGCCCTGGCCCGGCTTGATGCTGGCGCGCACCCGCTGCTCCATCACGTTGAGCTCGAAGGGCGCCAGGCCCAGCACCAGCGACCGGGCTTGCTCCAGCGCCTGCAGCATGGGCAGGTCGCCATAGGTTTCGGCAATGCCGAGCCGTCCGTCCGAGGTTTCCAGTTCAACAATGCTGCGCAGCGCCCAGGGCTCGTGAATGCCGCTGGCATTGAGCAGCGGCGCGTCGCGAAACGCGATCGGGGTGATGCGGGCGTGCGTGATGCGGATATTGCTGCTCATGTTCAGCTCGCCGTGGCGCCCGATTTCTTGACCAGCGCGGCCCAGCGGGCGATTTCGCTCTTCATATGGCTGGCCAGCTCATCCGGGGTGCTGGCGATGATTTCCATGCCCAGCTGATCATGCAGCTTGGCCACCACGTCGGGCATCTTCAATATCTTCACGATGTCCGAGTTGAGCCTTTGGACTATGGGCCGTGGCGTACCCTTGGGGGCGTACACCGCCTGCCATGAAGACATTTCAAATTGGGCAATGCCCGATTCAATCATGGTGGGCAACTGGGGCGCCAGCGCAATGCGCTTGCCCGTGGTGACGGCCAGCAGCTTGAGCTTGCCGGCCTGCACCAGAGAGATGGCGGCCGTCATCTGGTCGAACATGAGAGGCACCTGTCCGGCGACCACGTCCATCATGGCTGGCGGCGTGCCTTTGTAGGCCACGTGAGTCAGCGGCACGCCAATCAGGTCGGCAAACATCTCGCCCGCAAGATGCGTGGACGTGCCCGCGCCAGAGGATGCAAAGTAACGCTTTGAGGGATCGCGCTTGAGCAGCGCTACCAGCTCGGCGACGGAATTGATGCCGAGATGGGGATCAACAATCAGCACATTGGGCAGCATGGCCACCAGGGCCACCGGTTCGAAATCCTTCACCGGGTCGTAAGACAGGTTTTTATACAGGCTGGCATTGATGGCGTGCGTGCTGATGGTGCCGCCAAAAAGCGTGTAGCCGTCGGCCTTGGCCTTGGCGACGTAGCTCGCGCCCACGGCTCCTGCCGCGCCCGGCTTGTTGTCAACCACCACCGGCTGGCCCAGCGAATCCGACAATTTTTGCGACAGTGCGCGGCCAATCACGTCGGTCGAGCCACCCGGGGTAAAGGGCACCACATAGGTGATGGGCTTGACCGGCCAGCCCGGTGTAGCCATGTCGGCGGCCTGCGCGCGCAAGGGCCAAGTGGCAGCCAAGCCCAGGCTTGCCAGACCGGCAAGCGCCGAACGGCGCGTGATGGGCAAAGTCATCCATATCTCCTTGTCGCAACGCTTTAGCGTGATGGCCGGCAGCGTCTTGTATAAGTTCAGGTCAATAATTTGTTAGCGCTAACACTCCATTATTAAAGACCATGACACCGAGCGTCAAGTCACACGCTGGCCCTTTCTACTATCGAAAACCCTAGGTCGCGAACCCGCAGCCCGACGTCCCGGCCTTCCACCCGGTCCAGAATGAATCGTGCGGCCTGGCTCCCCATGCCGGTGCCGTCAATGTGCACGGTGGTCAGCATGGGATGGGTGTGCGCGGCAAAGGACAAGTCGCCAAATCCCATGACGGCGACGTCTTCGGGCATGCTCATGCCTCGGGCCTGCGCCTCGGTCATCACGCCGTGGGCAATCATGTCGGAGCTGCAAAAGACCACGTCGGCGCCGGGACAGCGCGCCTGCAAATCGGCAAAACCCGAGCGCCCGCTGCCCAGCGATGACGGCGCCGGCACCACGCAGACAGGCACATCGGGCAGACCCAGCGCCGCGCTGCGCTGCTGGAACCCGGTCCGCCGCAGCATCGCGCGGTGGTCATCCGCGACCACCATCGCGGGCCTGCGGTAGCCCTTGCCATGAAGATAGTCGGCCACCTGCGCACCGACCTTTTCATGGGAGAAACCGACAATCATGTCGATGGGCGTCGGCGTGATGTCCCAGGTCTCGACCACCGGAATACCCGAGGCAAGCAGACGCCGCCGCGCTTCGGGCGAATGCATGATGCCGGTCAGCACGATGCCGTCGGGCCGGCGGCCCACGATGGCATCGATCAGCGCGTCTTCACGCTCGCCGGTGTAGCCGCTTTGCCCCAGGATCACCTGGTAGCCGGCCTGCGCCAGCGCATCGGTCAGTGCCTGCACGGTCTCCAGAAACACAATGCCGGCGATCGTCGGCACCAGCGCCGCCACCAGTCGGCTGCGGTTGGAGGCCAGCCCGCCCGCCATCAGGTTGGGCACATAACCGCTGCGCGTGATGGCGGAGCGCACGCGCTCCAGTGTGTCGGGCGAAACGGCGGCAGGGGTATTGAGCGCGCGCGAGACGGTAATGGCGGACACGCCCGCCAGCTTGGCCACGTCGCTCAGCGTGATGCCCCCGGTTCCGGGCCGGCGTGCACGCTCGGGTTTTCGGCTGGTTTCCGGCAACATTTTCATGCCGCCATGTTACCGCTAACTTCGATTGGCGGGCGCTAGGGGCTCAGCCCGAATTGCTGCCTGAAGGCAAGACAGAACTCGCCGCTGCCGCCTATAGCCAGCGTTACCGTGTGCCGCGGCCTGCCGGCAGGGCCGGCCCGCACGGAAAACCTGCGCGTGCCTTCGTCATAAAGAATCGTCTCGGGCGCCGTGAATTCCAGCATGCCGTGCAGGTCATAGTCCCAGTCAGCGCCCTCGTCCACCGCGCCCCGGATGCCCGGATACACGCCATGCGCCCAATCCAGCACCCGGGCAATCTCGGCCTGCACCGCAGCCACCTGCTCCGGCCAGGTGGAGGCGACGGCCTCGAACGTGCCCAGGCCATGGCCATCCTCGCTGTAATCGAAGTCGAGGTAGCTCAGTCTCATCAAGCCGCCTGCTCCGCTCAATAGGTTCCGGGATAGGCACCGCCATCGGCCAGCACATTCTGGCCCGTCATGTAGGCGGCATGCACGCTGCACAGAAAGGCGCAGATGGCGCCAAACTCTTGCGGCTGGCCGTAGCGGCCGGCGGGGATTTGCGCCTGCTGCGCACGGCGGATCTCGTCGACCGACCGGCCGGATTTTTCAGCCGCGGCGCGCACCGTGGTGGCAATGCGGTCGGTGTCGAACTTGCCCGGCAGCAGGTTGTTGAGGGTGACACCCTGCGCCGCCAGTTGGGTGCGCGCCACGCCGGCCACAAAGCCGGTCAGGCCGCTGCGCGCGCCATTGGACAGGCCCAGGATGTCAATCGGCGCCTTGACCGAACTGGAGGTGATGTTGACGATGCGGCCGAAGCCACGCGCTGCCATGCCGTCGACGGTGGCCTTGATCAGTTCGATGGGCGTGAGCATGTTGGCGTCCAGGGCCTTGATCCAGGCCTCGCGGTCCCAGTTGCGGAAATCGCCGGGCGGCGGGCCACCGGCATTGGTGACCACGATGTCGAAATCCTGGCGCAGGGCAAACACCGCCGCGCGGCCCTCTGCCGTGGTGATGTCCGCAGCCACAAACTGCACGTTCGTGCCAGCCGGACGGGCGCTGTCAGCCATCAGTTTGTTTGCCGCGGCCTCCAGCGCCTCGGCGCCGCGCGCGACGATCAGCACATGCACGCCTTCCCGCACCAGCGCCTGCGCGCAGCCAAGGCCCAGACCCTTGCTGGCACCACACACCAGCGCCCATTTTCCTGCAATGCCCAAATCCATGGTGATTCCTTGATCCGCTAGCCGCGTTTGAAAAATATTCCATGATAGCGGCCGGCCATGGGCCGGTGAGCTAGTGCAGTGTTGCACGCTATCTGGAACATAAAAACGCGTCTTTTGCGCCATGGCTGCGTTGCAAATCCGCGCGATACCTTCGGGTATCGCTGTGGTTTGCGCCTTGCCCTGGCCCAAAATCCATCGTTTTTATTTGTCCCATCAAGCATGCAACACTGCACTAACGCGCCGTCCTCGTGAAGACGAAGATGCCGGCAATCACCAGCACCGTGCCGGCCGCCACCCACAGCGTAAAGGGCTCGCCCAGGATCACCACTCCCATCAGGATGGTGGAAAGCGGCCCCAGCATGCCCGTCTGCGCCGCGAGGCTGGCGCCAATGCGCTCGATCGCCATCATCACCATCAGCACCGGCACGGCCGTGCACAGCGTGGCGTTCAGCACCGACAGCCAGATCACTTCGGGCGCCACAGCGGCGGCACTCAGCGGCCTGAGCAGCGCGAACTGCAGCAGGCAAAGCAGGCAGGCCACCGTCGTCGCCAGGCCAACCAGCCGTATCGAGCCCAGGCGCTTGACCAGCTCGCCGCTGTAGACGAGATACATGGCATAGCTCACGGCGCTCAGGAAGACCAGCAGGGCGCCCCAGGCCACATCAGCGCCTTGCAGGCTTGCCTCCTGGCTGAAGACCAGGCCGATGCCGCCATAGCTGATGATCATGCCGGCGACCTGGTGGGCGCTGATGCGCCGCTGGTAGAGCACCAGCCCGAGCAAGAGCACCAGCGTAGGGTTGAGATACAGGATCAGGCGCTCCAGTGACGCGCTGATATGGGCCAGCCCGGCAAAGTCCAGAAAGCTGGCCAGGTAGTAGCCGGTGAAACCCAGCCCCAGAACGCCCAGCCAGTCCTTGCGCGTGAGCGGCGCCTTGCCCCGGCTGGCCCACCAGCCCATGAGGGCGAAGATCGGCAGGGCAAACAGCATGCGGTACATGATCAGCGTGACGGCATCCACGCCATAGCGGTAGGCCAGCTTGACGATGATCGCCTTGCCGCTAAATGCAATGGCACCCAAGCCGGCAAGCAGCAAACCGGTTGCTATGCTTTTGCTAGCTGACTCAGGCCGTGCTTGCTGGGCATAAGGCATATTTTGTTCTGAAATTGGTTTCAAGACTGAATTTTCTCGCGCCTGTTTCGTGAAGGAAGAGTTTGGCACGCCACGACGGGCGGCGTCATCGGGCATTGGCCCGGCGCCCGGCACCACTGACGACGACCATCCACACTCTGTGGGGTCCCAGACGCGCGCCAGCCGCAGAGGCTGCTTGGGCAAATCATGAAAAAAAGAAAGACGGCACCCGAAGGTGCCGTCTTTCTTGCTGTCAAAAATTGAAAATCAATCTTCGACGAAAGCTTCCTCGCGCTTGTTCTTGACCGCGGGCAGCAGCACGATCACCAGCATCAGCACGGCGGCGGCCAGCAGACCAGCCGACAGCGGACGGGTCACAAACACGCTCCAGTCACCGCGCGAGAGCAGCAGAGCCCGGCGCAGGTTTTCTTCCATCATGGGGCCCAGGATGAAGCCCAGCAGCAGTGGCGCCGGCTCAGCCCCCAGCTTGACGAAGATATAACCCACCACACCAAACAGGCCGACCATCCAGACATCGAAGGTGTTGTTATTGGTGGAATACACGCCAACCGCACAGAACAGCACGATAGCCGGGAACAGGTAGCGGTAGGGCACGGTGAGCAGCTTGATCCAGATGCCAATCAGCGGCAGGTTCAGGATCACCAGCATCGCGTTGCCGATCCACATCGAGGCAATCAGGCCCCAGAACAGTTCCGGGTTGCTGGTCATGACCTGCGGGCCGGGCTGGATGTTGTGAATCGTCATGGCGCCCACCATCAGGGCCATCACCGCGTTGGGGGGAATGCCCAGCGTCAGCAGCGGAATGAAGGAGGTCTGCGAACCGGCATTGTTGGCTGACTCCGGAGACGCAACGCCCCGGATGTTGCCTTGGCCGAAAGGCACTTCGCCCGGCTTCATCTTCATCTTCTTTTCCAGCGCATAGGCTGCGAAGGCAGACAGCAAGGCACCGCCGCCAGGCAAAATACCCAGGGCGCAACCGAGGAAGGTCCCACGCAGCACCGCTGGCGTCATGTCCTTGAAGTCCTGCTTGGTCGGCATCAGGCCGGACACACCCGCAGTGAATACTTCACGCTCATGCTCGGGCTGGGCCAAGTTGCTGATGATCTCGCCGTAGCCGAACACGCCCATGGCGATCACCACAAAGCCGATGCCGTCGGTGAGTTCCGGAATGTCAAAGCTGAAACGCGCAACACCCGAATTCACGTCGGTGCCCACCAGGCCGAGCAGCAGGCCCAGCACGATCATGGCAATCGCCTTGAGCAGCGAGCCGGAAGCCAGCACCACGGCGCCAATCAGGCCCAGGCACATCAGCGCAAAATATTCGGCGGGGCCGAACTTGAATGCCAGCTCGGTCAGCGGCGGCGCGAAGGCCGCCAGAATCAAGGTGCCCACGCAACCAGCAAAAAAGGAACCCAGGCCTGCGGCAGCCAGTGCCGGCCCCGCTCGCCCTTTTCTGGCCATCTGGTAGCCATCGATACAGGTCACCACCGAGGACGATTCCCCGGGCAGGTTGACCAGAATGGCGGTGGTCGAGCCACCGTACTGGGCGCCGTAATAGATGCCGGCCAGCATGATCAGCGCCGACACCGGTGGCAGCGCGTAGGTGGCGGGCAGCAGCATGGCAATCGTGGCGACCGGGCCAATGCCCGGCAACACCCCGATCAGTGTGCCCAGAACGCAACCCACCAGACAGTACAGCAGGTTGATGGGCGTGAACGCCACGCCAAAACCCAGCGAAAGATGTTCGAACAATTCCATTTTTTTGTCTCCTTAGCCGGTAATGAAAGCAGGCCAGACCTGGAACTGCAGCTTCAGTGCCACCACAAAAGCGATGTAACTGCCGATAGCGAGCACCGTTGCCAGGATGAACGTGGGTTTCACCCGCCAGCCGGTCTCGGCGATGCTGGAGATAAATGTCACTGCGTAGATGGCGGCAATCAGGCCCATGGCGGGCAAGCCAATGGACGGCAGGCCACCCAGCAGAACGCCAAAAACGAGATTGGCAAGAATGATGAAAACCAGCGGTTTCCATGCCCATTTGCCAATCTTGTCGCCGCCCATGGTCTCCACCACCAGCGACTTGAACGTGATGACGGCCCCCAGGATGGTCATCAGGACGCCCAGATAGAGCGGAAAATAGCCGGGGCCCATGCGTGCGCCCTCGCCGACGTTGTAGGTGGTGGCGCCCCATGCGAAGGCCACCCCGATGCCCATGAACATGAGCCCGGAAAAGAAGTCTTTTTGACTCTTGATATTCACGGTTTGTCTCCTCGACTTAAAGAATGATCCGGCGGATCAAGATTTCATTTTGCTTTCAATTACTAGCAAAATCCATGTGGCTTTCACTTATGCTGCCAAGCTATTGCCAGACACCGCTGCTGCAGCCAGAGGGCGCAGAGCAGTGTATTTCAGGAAAGCGGCGGCGTGGAAGCCAGAATTTCTTCGACCGTGGTGAGCCCCTCGGCCACCTTCAGCGCGCCGGCCAGCCGCAGTGGGCGCATGCCCTCTGTGATGGCCTGGCGGCGCAGCGCATCGATATTGGGCTCGGTCGAGATTTTTTCCTTGAAGCCTTCGCTCACCGTCAGCAACTCGTACAAACCCATGCGCCCCCTGAAGCCGGTCATGCGGCAGTCCACGCAGCCCACGGGCTTGTAAGGCCGGTAGCCGCCGCTGACCTGCCAGGGCTTAACCAGCTCGGCCAGGGTTTCGCGTTGCGCGTTTTCATCGGGCTCGCGGCAGTTGCTGCACAGCGTGCGAACCAGGCGCTGGGCCAGCACGCCCAGCAAGGTGGCATTGATGAGGTAGGACGGCACGCCCAGCTCCATCAGCCGGGACACCGCCGAGGGCGCGTCGTTGGTGTGCAGCGTGCTGAAGACCAGGTGGCCCGTCAGCGCCGCCTGCACCGCCATCTCCGCGGTTTGCAGGTCGCGGATTTCGCCCACCATGATGATGTCCGGGTCTTGCCGCATCAGCGCGCGCAGGCCTTCGGGGAAGTCAAAGTTCAGGTGCGGCTGGACCTGCGTCTGGTTGAAGGCCGGCTCTATCATCTCGATCGGGTCTTCGATCGTGTTGACGTTGACCTCTTCGGTCGCGAGCCGTTTGAGCGTGGAATACAGCGTGGTGGTCTTGCCCGAGCCGGTCGGACCGGTCACCAGCACGATGCCATAAGGGCGCTTGACCAGCTGCTCCCAGCGCTCGGCGTCATGCTGCGAAAAGCCCAGCGCATCGAGGTTCTTGACCGTGGTGTCGGGGTCAAAAATACGCATCACCATTTTTTCGCCAAAGGCCGTCGGCAAGGTGGACAGGCGCATTTCAATCTCGTCGCCGCGCGGGTTTCGCGTCTTGATGCGGCCGTCCTGCGGCCGGCGCTTTTCCACCACGTCCATGCGCCCCAGCAGCTTGATGCGCGCCGTCATGGCGTTGTGCACGCCCATCGGCAGCTGGTAGACCGGGTGCAGCACGCCGTCGATGCGAAAGCGGATCACGCCCTGTTCGCGCCGCGGCTCCAGGTGAATATCGCTGGCGCGCTGGTCAAAGGCGTATTGCCAGAGCCAGTCCACCACCTGAACGACGCCCTGGTCGTTGGCATCGAGCTGCTTGTTGCTCTTGTTCAGCTCGACCAGCTGTTCAAAGCTGGCCGAGCCCGAACCGCCGCCGGCCTTGGCCGCGGCCTTGACCGATTTGGCCAGCGCGAAAAATTCGGCGGTGAACTTGGTGATCTCCAGCGGATTGGCCACCACCATGCGCACGCTGCGCCTGGATTGGCGCTCAACCTCCGACACCCAGTCGGTAATGAAGGGCTCGGCGGTCGCAATCACCAGCTCGCTCGGAGTGACCTTCACCGGCAGCACCTTGTGCCGCTCGGCATACAAGGCCGACATGCTTTCGGCGACCTTGCCGACGTCAACCTTGAGCGGGTCTATGCGCAGGTAGCTCAGGCCCGCCAGGCCGGCCAGCCACTGGGAAATGGTCTCGATATCCAGCGGCTTGCCATCGGCCACGCGCGTCATGCCGACGCTGGCCAGCCTGACCAGCGGGTGCTGCGCGCTTTGCACCTGCGAGCAGCGGGCAATGGTGCGCTCGGCCTCGACGCGGCTGATCACGCCGTCCTCAGCCAGCCACTCCACCAGCCGGCGCCAGTCCAGCGGGCCGACGTGAGACTTGCGACTGGCTGAAGTGGCTGGGGATTTGGGGGGGATCACGGCGCTCATGAAAAGCACTTTACCCCATTCACCTCCGGATAAAAGCGCTACTTCAGACCACCGGCTTGAAAAGACGCAGCCACTTTTTGGCCGGCAAGTCCCAGCGCGATTCAATGACGCCGGCCCGCAAAAGAAGCTCGGCGCGCTCGGGGCGGGTCGGCTCGCGCTGCGCCAGGACCACCGTATTGCCCTCACGCGTCGGCCTGAAAGCCCAGACCGACTCCGGGCCAAAAGCCTCGGCCATCCTGGTCAGCGACTGCTCGTAGCTGGAATCGCGGCCAAACAGGTTGACGGTCATCACGCCGTCCTCGGCCAGCAACTCGCGGCAATGGGCATAGAAATCGGCATCGTCAAGCACCGGCGCGGCGGCTTCGTGGTCATACAGGTCCACATGCAGCAGGTCAACCGTGCCCTGGTGCAGCGGGTTCCGGATTTCAGCGGCGGCGTCGGCTTCGATCACCTGCAGCCGCAAGTCGTCGCGCGGCAGCTTGAACCAGAGCCGGCAGGCCGTGATGACCTGCGGGTTGATCTCGATGGCCGTCGTTTTCATGCGCAGCTTTTTGTAGCAGAACTTGGTCAGCGCGGCCGAGCCCAGGCCCAGCTGCATGGCGTGCTTTTTGGCGACCGTTGCCGCGTCGGTAAAGAGCATGCCGGCCATCATGCGCTGCACATACTCCAGTTCGATGTCATAGGGCGCATCGCGCAGCATGGAGCCCTGCACCCATTCGGTGCCCAGGTGCAGGAAGCGCACATCGCCGTAGTCCGAAAAATTGACTTCCGGCAGGTCCAAAGGCGCTTTTCCAATCTCTTTTTTCGACATTCAAATCAATCCATGTTTTTCAAAAACCTCGCGCCAGGCGGCAAGCTTGCGCTCGAACGTCCAGGACGCGTGGGCCGGGCTGCTTGAAGGCAGCCTGTAAAACCGAACCCCCACGCTCGGCACTGGCGTTTCCTCGCTGCCCCCCGAGGGGGCCTTCGCGCCTTGGGGCGGCCCGGCGGCGCTCAAGGCAAGCATCACCTGTCTCGAATGCCTGAAGCTCTCGCCGCCGTTGTGTGCAACCGCCTCAAGCGCGGGGCAAAGCCGCACCAGCCCGGCAAAATCATTCACGACCGGCTTGCGGATACTGCTGTCCAGGCTGCCTTCGCGCTCGCAAGCCGCGTACACATCCCACAGGCCGAGTTGCCTGTCCAGCAGCCAGTTACTACGAATTTGATAGCTATCAGAAGCCGTACTCATTGGGCTTGAAGGATAAATCGCCTGCAAAATCCGCCAGAACTTGTTTTGCGGGTGGCCATAGTATTGTTGCGCGGCCAGCGAGGCCGCACCAGGGAAACTGCCCAGTATCAGCAAACGCGTGCGGGGGCTGACGAGCGGCGGCAAGCCTGTCAACACGGCAGCAAGCCCTTCAGTTTGGGGAAAGCCTGCAGGGCGTTGGCTGTGGTGGCAGCGGCCAGCGCATCCGCCGAAATGCCGCGCAGCCCCGCCAGCACACCCGCGATGCGCGGCAATTCGCCGGGTTCGTTGCGGCCCTGTGTCAGCCCCTGGGCACGCGCCTGGGCGGTCTGATAAAGCCAGTGCGGAGGAATATCGGGCGCGTCGGTCTCCATCACCAGCGCCTCCAGCGGCAGCTCCGCCGCCAGGCGCCTGATCTGCAGGGCAGCCTCAAACGTCACGGTGCCGCCAAAGCCGAGCTTGAAGCCCAGCTTGATGAACTCTGCGGCCTGGACCGGGCTGCCGTTGAAAGCGTGGGCGGTACCGCTCCAGCCGTTCTCGGGAACCAGGCTGCGCAGGTGCTTGAGCAGCTTGTCTGCCGAACGCCGTACATGAAGGATGACGGGCAGGCCGTGCTTGCGCGCCAGCTTGAGCTGCTCGCGGTAGAAATACTCCTGGCGCTCGCGCATGGCGGGCTGCATCAGCTCGGGCACAAAATAATCGAGGCCGATCTCGCCCACCGCCACCAGGCGCGGGTCGGACCTTCTGCGGGCAAGTTCGGCATCGAGCACCTGCAAATCAAGGTCTTGCGCGCCTGGCACGCACAACGGGTGAATGCCCAGCGCGTAGCTGTCCGAAAACTCGTGCGCGAGCCGTCGAACCGCCTCAAAGTTGCTCACCGCCACCGCTGGCAGCAGGCAATGCGCGACGCGACGACTGGCGGCGCGCGCGCGCATTTCGGCTCTATCGTGAGCAAACTCGGCAGCGTCGAGGTGGCAATGCGTATCGATCCAGAAGCTCATGCAAATCACACGGTGAGGGGAGAGAAACTACCTAGGCGAAGATGTTGACACACAAATGAAACAGGGCCACGCTATGCTTTCTGGAGAGCAATGCCCTTGCCGGCCTCCGGTCTTTATTTCTGGTTTTTTTTCGCGTTTGCCATCTTCAACAAGGAAAACAAAATGAAATTATCCCGCCTGATCTTTGGCGCCAGCCTCGTGGCCGCCACCTTGTCCAGCTGGGCCCAGGACCAGAAACTACGCCTGATCAGCTGGGCAGACTATGTGCCAGCCGATGTGGTGGCGCAGTTCAAGAAGGAAACCGGCATTGACGTCGAGGTCACGCTGTCAAACAACGAAGAGATGATCTCCAAGCTGCGCGCCACCGGCGGCGCGGGTTTTGACTTGGCCCAGCCCTCGCAAGACCGCATCACCGGCCCGCAGCAGGAGTTCGGCATCTACAAGCCCATGGACCTGAGCAAGATCAAGACCGAGCTCTTCATCCCCGCCATGCTCGATGCCACCAAAAAGAACACCACGCTGGCCGGCAAGGTCTATGGTCTGCCGCACATCTGGGGCACTGACGGCCTGGTGGTGAACACCAAGCTGGCCAGCATGAGCGACTACCCAGACCTGTGCAAGCCAGAGTACAAGGGCAAGACCGCCGTCCGCCTGAAACGCCCGACCCTGCTGGCCTTTGCCTTTGCCTCGGGCAAAGACCCGTTTGCGCTCTACAAGGACCCCAAGGCCTACGGCGCGCTGATGGACGAAGTGGGTAAAACCATGATGGCCTGCAAGGGCAACATCAAGTTCTACTGGGACAACAAGGATCAGTTGCTCAACGGCATGCGCGCCGGTGAAGTGCTGGGCGCCATGATGTGGGACACCGGCGGCTGGAAGCTCAACAGCGAAAAGCCCGAGATCCAGTACATCGCCCCCAAGTCGGGCGCGCTCGGCTGGATTGACACCTACGCCATTCCCGCCAAGGGCCGCAACGATGCCGCCGCCTATGCCTGGATCAACTTCAACATGCGGCCCGAAATCGCCGCCAGGGTGGCGGGCTCGGCCGGCAACTTCACCGCCTCCAAGGGCGCTGACCAATTAATGGACGCCAAGCTCAAGGCCCAGTTTGCCGCCAGCTTCCCTGAAGCCGCGCTGAAAAACGTCAAATGGTATCCGGCCGTCCCGGCCGGCATCGAGGACATCGAAGGCCGCGTGCTTGACCGCATCAAGGCTGCGCCGTAAAGCTTGACCGCGACGCAAGCGGTGCCTGTCGACCTCCAGGCCGAGCACATCGGTAAGCGCTACGCTGGCCAGCTTGCGGTAAAGGACTTGTCCTTTACCGTCGAGCGCGGCAGCTTTTTTTCCATACTCGGCCCCTCGGGCTGCGGCAAAACCACGCTGCTGCGCATGATTGCCGGTTTTCTGGCACCCGATACCGGCCAGATCCACATCGCCGGCAAGCCCATGAACGGCGTGCCGCCCAACCGGCGGCCGGTCAACATGGTGTTTCAGCATCTGGCGCTGTTTCCCATGATGTCGGTCGGCGAAAACGTCGCTTATGGCTTGGCCAGGCGCGGCCTTCCGCGCGCCGACATCGCCAAGAAAGTCGGTGCCATGCTGGAGCGCGTGAGCCTGCCGGGCATGCAGGACAAGCGCGTTGACCAGCTCTCCGGCGGGCAGCGGCAGCGCGTGGCGATTGCCCGCAGCCTCGTGCTGGAGCCCACCCTGCTGCTGCTCGACGAACCGCTGGGCGCGCTGGACCTCAAGCTGCGCGAGCACATGAAGGTCGAGCTCAAGCAGTTGCAGGCGTCCTTTGGTACCACCTTTGTCTACATCACGCACGACCAGTCCGAGGCACTGGTGCTGTCCGACCATGTGGCGGTCATGAACGCCGGCAGCTTCGAGCAGGTCGGCACACCCCAGCAACTGTATTACCAGCCGCAAACGCCGTTTGTGGCCGGTTTTGTTGGCGCCAACAACAAGCTCTCGGGACGCGCCACGCCATCTGGCGATGCCGCCCAGGGCCTGGTTGCCTTCACGACGGCGCAAGGACTGGCGATGCACGCCCGCGCCATCGGCCGGATCGACCCCGGCCAGGCCGTCGAGGCCTTCGTGCGCCCGGAAGCCGTCAGCCTGGCGCGCCAGGCAGGCGAGTTGCCCGCCGGGAACGCCTACCACGTGGGCCAGGTTGAAAGCCTGCTGTTTGACGGGGCCAACTCGGCGGTTTTGCTGCGCGAGCAGGCAAGCCGGACGGAGTTTCGCATCGCCCTGCCGCAAACCGGGCGCTTTGCCGACCTGCGCATCGGTGAAACCGTCGCCTTCAGCTTTGACCCGCAGCACGCCGTCTGCTTCCCCTCTGGAAGCGCCTGAATCATGACGACCGCCGCCGCCGGCGCAGGCGCCAGCACCTCGGGCTTGCAGGCCAGGCTGATGCTCACGCTCCTGCTGGCCCCCGCGCTGGTCTGGCTGGTGGGTCTGATCGTGCTGCCGCACATCGATCTGGCCGTTCTCTCGCTGCGCGAACGCGTCGCGCCACGGCAATATGTGCCCAGCCTGGCGCAATACCACACTTTCATCGACGAGCCGCTGTATTGGCACACCTTTGTGCGCACCGCGCTGATGTCCATCCTGGCCACCTTCATCACGCTGCTGCTGGCCTTTCCGATTGCCTGGACGATTGCCAAACTGGTGCGCGGCCGGGTCAAGTCCATGATGCTGGTGCTGTGCCTGATTCCCTTCTGGGTCAGTGAAACCGTGCGCACGCTGGGATGGATGATTTTGCTGCGCGAATCGGGCGTGCTGCCGGCCTTTTTGGTCAAGCTGGGCGTCACGCCGGTTCCCATCGAAATGCTCTACCGCGACACCACCATTCTGGTCGGGCTGGTGTACACCTCGATGCTGTTCATGGTGGTGCCCCTGATCAGCGCGCTGGAAAGCCTGGACGACGCGCTGATCGAGGCGGCCTATGACCTGGGCGGCAACGGCTCGTCCATCCTGCGCCAGATCGTGATCCCGCATGCAGCGCCCGGCATACTGGCAGGCTGCATCGTCGTCTTCATGCTGACGCTGGGCAATTACCTCACCCCCACCTTGCTGGGCGGCAAGAATTCGCTCTGGTTTACCGAGCAGATCTACACCCAGTTCATCACCCGCT
>JBKJKI010000015.1:0-5706 GCA_046597475.1 Polaromonas sp.
CATTCAGCAGCAGGGGCCGCGGAACCGGCTTTGCCGGGCCGCAGGCGCAGCGCCCCCTCGGGGGGCAGCGCAGTACGCGAAGCGACAAGCGTGGGGGCCATTCATCCTCCGATGTAACTCATTTCAACGCGCTTCCTGCCGTCTGGCGGGCTGGCGTCCGGCGGCAGCGCGGCGCGCAGTTCCGAATAGCGGTCGCCCCGCGCCTGCCAGATCGGCCCTATCGCGGCGGAAATCTCCTCGTCGGCATGGTTGCCGCGCAGCAGGGCGCGCAAGTCGTGGCCCTGATTGGCAAACAGGCACAAAAACAGCTTGCCTTCGGTTGAGAGCCGTGCCCGGTTGCATTCGCCGCAAAAAGCCTGCGTCACGCTGCTGATCACGCCAATCTCGCCGGCGCCGTCGGCGTAGCGCCAGCGCTCGGCCGTCTCGCCGCTGTAGTTCGGGTCGATGGCCGCCAGGGGAAACTCGGCGTTGAGGCGTTCAATGACCTGCTTTGATGCCAGCACCTCGTCCATGCGCCAGCCGTTGGTGGCGCCCACGTCCATGTATTCGATAAAGCGCAGCACCACGCCGGAGTTGCGAAAGTGGCGCGCCATGGGCAGGATTTCGGCGTCGTTGGTGCCGCGCTTGACGACCATGTTGACCTTGACCGGCGCCAGGCCGACCTGCCGGGCCACTTCCAGGCCCTTGAGCACGTCGGCGACCGGAAAATCGGCATCATTCATGCGCCGGAAGATGCCGTCGTCCAGCGCATCCAGGCTTACGGTTACGCGCTGCAGGCCGGCGTCTTTCAGTGATTGGGCTTTTTTGGCCAGCAGCGAGCCGTTGGTGGTCAGCGTGATGTCCAGCGCCTTGCCGGCCGGCGTTTGCAGCCTGGCCAGCATTTCGATGAGCACTTCGAGGTGCTTGCGCAGCAAGGGCTCGCCGCCGGTGAGGCGGATTTTTTCAACGCCGTGTGCGACAAAAATTTTTGCCAGCCGGGTGATCTCTTCAAAGCTGAGCAGCGAGCTTTGCGGCAAAAAGGCGTAGTCCTTGTCAAACACCTCGCGCGGCATGCAGTAGTTGCAGCGAAAGTTGCAGCGGTCGGTCACGCTGATACGCAGGTCACGCAGCGGCCGGCCCAGCGTGTCGCTGAGCAGGCCAGTCGGCGCCGAAAATCCGGCCGGAATCAGCGGCACGCGGCTGGCATAGCGGATGTCCGCCAGGGGAATGATTTTTTTGGGGGTGTCTGTCATGGATGAATGCTCACTCATGGAATTTACTCCATAGGCGGAGCCAAGGCGGCAAAGATACGGCCTTATCCCCAGGCGCCGCGCGTTATTGCCGCATGATTTGCGCAAGGTCAATAATTTTCCAGCGGGCGAAGCCAAGAAAAATAGCCCTATTTGACTTCAAGCCAGCAGGGGCCGCGGGACCGGCTTTGCCGGACCGTAGGCGCAGCGCCCCCTCGGGGGGCAGAGAGTTACACGCAGTGAACGAACGTGGGGGCTCTAAACACAGCGCGCGCCGTCCACCTCAAGGCACACGCCGCTGATGAAGTCAGCCTCGTCGCTGGCCAGGTAAAGCACCGCATTGGCCACGTCCAGCGCCGTCGAAAAGCGCCCCAGCGGAATGCTGGCGCGGAACAGCGCTTTTCTTGCCTCGTCCAGCGGGCCGCCGGCAAACTCGGCCGACAAGCCGGTGTCGGGGTTGAACACCGGGTTGACGCAGTTGACGCGAATGTTGTCAGGCCCGAGTTCGGCCGCCAGCGACTTCGAGGTGGTGATGACCGCGCCCTTGGAGCCGTTGTACCAGGTCAGGCCGGGCCGGGGCCGCACGCCGGCGGTCGATGCAATGTTGATGAAACTGCCGCCACCCTGCGCGCGGAACACCGGCGTGGCATGGATGGTGGCGAGGTAAATGCTCTTGACGTTGATGGCGTAGCACTTGTCAAAGTCGTCCTCGCTCACGTCGAGCGCCGGCTGGTTGCGATGCGTCCATCCGGCGTTGTTGACCATCACGTCGAGCTGGCCATGGCGCTGCACGGCCGCATCGACCAGCGCCTTGACTTCATCCGACTTCGTGACGTCGGCGGCAAAGAAGGACGCCGTGCCACCGGCCCTGGTGATGGCGGCAACCACTTTTTCGCCCAGCGCGACATTGATGTCGTTCACGATGACTTTGGCGCCCTCGGCGGCCAGCCGCCGGGCGATGCCTTCGCCGATGCCGCCACCTGAGCCGGTGACGATGATGGATTTGTTTTTGACCCGCATTTTTTGAATTTCTTTCTTGCTACGTATTTGATAGCTGCCTATGACCGTTGTTATTGGACCCGAGGCCGGCTTTATTCATAATGCGTCCACATGCGCAGAATCTTGACGTGGTGCGATGACTCGATGATTTCATAGACCAGGCGGTGCTGGACATTCAGGCGCCGGGAATAAGCTTTCTCAAGACCACCGCTCAGTTTTTCGTAGGGCGGCGGCGTCTGATAAGGATTGGCCTGGAGGATGTTCAGCAGCTCAAGTGCCTTGGCTTTAAGCCCTGAGTGAGCCAGCTTTTTGGCGTCTTTTTGGGCCTGCGAGGTGTAAACCAGTTGCCAGGGCAACTGACTCACCAGTCCAGCTCCGTCTTGCAGTCATCCACTGGTGTATTCAAGCCTTCAAGAATCGACTCACGCATTCCCGGAATGGACGTGAGAAAAAGCGTTTCCTGAATCGAGGCCCAGTCTTCGGCCGATACCAGCACCGCCGTGTTGCGCTTGCCCTTGATGATGACTGGGTGATGCGATGCGCTCTCGTCAATCAGCCGGTACAGATTGGCGCGGGCTTCAGAGGCGGTGACGATGTTCATGGTTTAATGGTACGCTTTTTCGTACGTAAATGCAAATTCCTAGCCATGCCGGATCGCCACCGTTTTCAGCGTCGTAAACCCGTACAGCGCCTCCAGGCCCTTCTCGCGCCCATAACCCGATGACTTCACGCCGCCAAAGGGCAGCTCCACGCCACCGCCCGCGCCGTAGTTGTTGATGAAGACCTGGCCGCTCCGGACGCGTTTGGCCATGCGGAACTGGCGCGCGCCGTCGCGCGTCCAGATGCCGGCCACCAGGCCGAAGCGGGTGGCATTGGCCAGTTCAATGGCATGGTCTTCGTCCTTGAAGCTCATGGCGCACAGCACCGGCCCAAACACTTCTTCCTGCGCCAGCCGGTGCGTCACCGGCACATCGCGCAGCAGCGTCGGGGCCTGGTAAAAACCGGTTTCGGGCGCTTCGTCAACAATCCGGCCTTGCGCCACCATGGGGATGCCGGCGACCTGCGCATCACTCAAAAAATCCCAGACGCGCTGCTGCTGGCTTTGCCGGATCAGGGGGCCGACGTCCAGATCCATGGCGGCGGGGCCGACACGCAGGGCTTCAAACGCCTGGCCCAGCTGCTCCAGCAGCGGCCCGTAAATCGATTGCTCGACCAGCAGGCGCGAGCCGGCCGAGCAGGCTTCTCCGGCGTTTTGCACGATGGCGTTGACGATGGCGGGCAGTGCCAGCTCCGGGTCGGCATCGGCAAACACGATCTGCGGGCTTTTGCCGCCCAGCTCCAGCGTGACCGGGCAATGGCGCTCGGCGGCCACCTGCTGGATCAGCGTGCCTACCGTGGGGCTGCCGGTAAAGCTGATGTGGTCTATGCCCGGGTGGCGCGCCAGCGCGTCACCGACTTCGTGGCCGTAGCCGGTCACGATGTTGATGGCGCCCGCCGGAAAACCGACCTCGGCGGCCAACTGCGCCACGCGCAGCAGCGACAGGCAGGCATCTTCCGCCGGCTTGACGACGCAGACATTGCCGGCGGCCAGCGCGCCGCCCACGCTGCGGCCGAAAATCTGCATCGGGTAGTTCCACGGAATGATGTGGCCGGTGATGCCATGCGGCTCGCGCCAGGTCATCACGCTGTAGCCTTCCAGGTAGGGAATGGTCTCGCCATGCAGCTTGTCACAGGCACCGGCGTAAAACTCGAAATAGCGCGCCAGTGCGGCTGCATCGGCTCTGGCCTGCTTCGCTGGCTTGCCGCAGTCGCGCTGCTCGATCAGCGCCAGTTCGTCGATATGCTCGGTCACCTTGAGCGACAGCCGCATCAGCAGCCGGCCGCGCTCGGCGGCACCTAGCCGGCTCCAGACCAGTTCCAGGCAGTCGCGGGCGCTGCGCACGGCCACGTCGATGTCATGGTCGTTGCTGCGCTGGAGCTCGTCAAAAACCTGGCCGTCGGAAGGATCGACGACCGGAATGGTTTTGCCGGATAAGGAGGGGACGGAGGCGTTGGCGATGTAGTTGAGCTGCATGGGTCTGATTTTGCTTGAAACCTGTCCAGCGATTGTTTATCACTGTCATTGTGAGTAAAAAATGGCTCACACCCATATGTTATGGTAATACATTGCTATATATTTAATAGCATTTCTATCGGGAGTGTGATCGGCGTGAAACCCGCCGAAAGCATGAAAGCCCGCTTTCCCGCGGGCTTTCATGGCTGAGGCATTGACGCGGCCCTGGCCTGGGGCCAGGGCCGGCATCAGCTTATTGCGAAGCCGCGGATGCCGGTGCGCTGGCCGTTGCTGCGGGGGTTGTGATGCCGGCGGCATCGGGTGCCTGTACCGGCGCTGGCGCGGGCATGGCGGGCGCCATGGGCGTGGCCGCTGGTGCCGGCGCGCTGATGGCCGTGGGGGCGGCCATGGGCGCTGCCGGTGCTGCTTCAGCGGTCCCGCCGTGGAACTTCATCATCAGCGGCACGATCAGCAGCGCCACGATGTTGATGATCTTGATTAGCGGGTTGATGGCGGGGCCGGCCGTGTCCTTGTAGGGGTCGCCCACGGTGTCGCCGGTCACGGCGGCCTTGTGCGCCTCGCTGCCCTTGCCGCCGTGGTGGCCGTCTTCAATGAACTTCTTGGCGTTGTCCCAGGCGCCGCCGCCGGTGCACATGGAGATCGCCACGAACAGGCCGGTGACGATGGTGCCCATCAGCAGGCCGCCCAGGGCCTTGGGTCCGAGCAGCAGGCCGACCAGAATCGGCACGACCACCGGCAGCAGCGAGGGGATGACCATTTCCTTGATGGCGGCCGTCGTCAGCATGTCGACGGCGCGGCCGTACTCGGGCTTGGCCGTGCCTTCCATGATGCCCTTGATCTCGCGGAACTGGCGGCGTACCTCCACCACGACCGCGCCGGCGGCGCGGCCCACGGCTTCCATGGCCATTGCACCGAACAGGTAGGGAATCAGCCCGCCGATAAACAGGCCAATGATCACCATCGGATCGCTGAGGTCAAAACTGATGGCCTTGCCATAGGCTTCGAGCTTGTGCGTGTAGTCGGCAAACAGCACCAGTGCTGCCAGTCCGGCAGAGCCGATGGCGTAACCCTTGGTCACGGCCTTGGTGGTGTTGCCCACCGCGTCCAGCGGATCGGTCACGGCCCGAACTTCGGGGGGCATGTCCGCCATCTCGGCAATACCGCCGGCGTTGTCGGTGATCGGGCCGTAGGCGTCCAATGCCACCACAATGCCGGCCATGCTGAGCATGGAGGTCGCGGCAATGGCAATGCCGTACAGGCCGGCCAGTGTGTAGGAAACCCAGATCGCGATGCAGACACAGATCACCGGCCAGGCGGTCGAGCGCATGGACACGCCGAGACCGGCAATGATGTTGGTGCCGTGGCCGGTGGTCGAGGCCTGCGCAATATGGCGCACCGGGGCGT
>JBKJKI010000213.1:0-3722 GCA_046597475.1 Polaromonas sp.
GGTGATCTGCAGTACTCGCAGTAGTCCAAGGTGTCACAGTCATTGAAGAGGGTGAGTCGCCAGCCCTCAATCTCAATAGGCATGAGGCCGTGGTAGATCTCATTCCATGACTGGGTAGTGCTTCGCATCATGATGCGTCTGCCGAGCACAACGTCCCTCAGTACCTGGCAGACCTCGTGGGCGGTGAGATGAGAGGTTGTGTTCAAGTTGTTCTGCGTCCGAGCCACCGCTTGCCCATAGCTAAGCTGTGGTGTGAATTAGCGTCAATAGGGAGGTCAATCCTTCGGGCTAAGGGCCCAGGCTATCTATCGTACTTGGGAGGTAGTGGGCAGTCATAGTTCACATCGATCATATCAAGGTTGTTAAGATCAAAATTGGCGTAGCTTCGACCATTGGAGACCCTGACTGTGGGCTGTCCATAAAGGAAGACGTAACCGGTGGGCTTGGCTTGTTTGCAGATCTTCGAGAGCCTGACCCCCATCAGTTTTTTGAGCTTGTACTGAGCAATGACAGCGTCGGAGACAAAGCTAGACGTTCCGAGGCTTTCATTCCCTCGCTTGAGGTTTTTCTTAAACCGAATTCGATAGGCGTTGTCATTTTTTGTTCTGTCGATGTAGGCCCAACCGTAATAAATCACTGGATGATCGGGGAGGTCATCCAAGTCTTGCTCCCATATGCATCTGAAAATGCTGCTGTATTGAACATCTTGTCCGGCGACATTGATCCGGCGGAGCTTCAACGAACCGTCGTTCTTGTAACGGATATACCTACTCACGACAGAGCGAACTGAGTAGACCGTTCCGAGCCCCCCTCCCTCTGCTAGCCGTTGGGTGCCAGTGGTTCTGCCCTTGCTCCGTTTTTTTGCAAGTCTCACGTCGGCGCGCGCATCTCTTCTAGGTTCATCGTAGTAGGAGTCCGGACGTTTCAGCTCGAAAACATCCACGATGGATTTGTCGACCGTCTGGCGCTCACCTTGGCCAGAGGCTGCAGGTTCATACAGGAAGTCTAGTGGGAGCTGGTTGCCGACTTCACAACTTTCTGCGTGAGTACCATAGATCCTGAAATGAGGAACAACCCTCATATTTTGTAGGTCTTCGTCAAGGTTTGCGCACGTGACCTGCGCTTCACAATCGGTACCAGGGCAGAGAAAGCCCCTTTTACTCGTTATGACACCTGACCAGTAGAGGTCACAGGCTCGGTCAGGATCAACATAGTCGTCTGCCTCAATACTGTAAGCGACATCCAGTGACATGGTTCCTACGTCCCTTAATTCTTACGATCCGACATTTCTTGGTCATGGGATGTTGATCAACGCATCATCGCTTTTAGAACCTTTGTGCTTGCGTATAGGGTAAGCGTCTGCCCAACTCACCTTGCGTAAGTCAGGCAGATACCCACTGATGCGGCAGCAGTTGTTCAATTTCACTGGCACGCTGCGTCGGCAGACGAGTGAGCACATCTTTGAGATAGGCATACGGATCATGCCCATTCATGCGCGCTGACTGGATCAAACTCATGATCGCCGCCGCTCGTTTGCCACTGCGAAGCGACCCGGCAAACAACCAGTTGGAACGTCCAAGTGCCCACGGCCGGATTTGATTTTCGACTGCATTGTTGTCTATGGGCACAGCCCCATCCCCCAGGTAGCGCGTCAGCGCTACCCAGCGTTTAAGGCTGTAATCCAAGGCTTTGGCCATTGCTGATCCATTGGGCACAAGATCGCGCTGGGTCAACATCCAGTCGTGCAGTGCTTTTGCCAACGGCGTTGCTTTTTCTTGCCGTATTCGGCGGCGATCCTCATCGCTCATGTCGCGTGCTTGGCGTTCAACTTCGTATAGGCCACCAATCGAGTGCAGCGCCTGTTCTGCCAACTGACTTTTATTCGCCACGTGCAGATCAAAAAACTTTCGGCGGGCGTGGGCCATGCAGCCAATTTCGGTCATGCCCTTCTCGAAACCGGCTTTGTAGCCAGCAAAGTCGTCGCACACCAGCTTGCCGTTCCACGAGCCGAGAAAGTTACGTGCATGCTCGCCGGCGCGGCTCGGACTGAAGTCATAGACCACAGCCTTGAGCGCCGAAAACGGTGAGGTGCAGTAAGCCCAGACATATGCGCGGTGCGTTTTCTTCTGTCCGGGCGCAAGCATCTGCACCGGCGTCTCGTCGGCATGGACAACTCGCTGAGCCAGGACTGCTTCTCGCAAGGCATCCACCAGCGGCTGAAGCTGTACACCGGTCTGTCCAACCCATTGGGCCAGTGTTGAGCGCGGGATCGCTAAACCGGCGCGCCCGAAGATTTTCTCCTGCCGATACAGCGGCAAGTGGTCAGCGAACTTCGCCACCATCACATGAGCCAGCAGACCTGCGGTCGGAATGCCCTTGTCGATCACTTGGGCCGGTACCGGTGCCTGGATCAGCGTTTCGCACTGACGACAGGCCCATTTCCCACGCACATGCTGTTCGACGGTGAACACGCCCGGTGTGTAATCGAGCTTCTCGCTGACGTCTTCGCCGATGCGCTGGAGTTGGCAGCCGCAAGTACACTGAGTGCTCTCTGGTTCGTGATGAATGACGGTGCGTGGAAACTGCGGCGGCAGCGGCGCACGCTTTGGTTTTTGGCGAGCCTCTTCTGGAGCAGGAGCCGGAAGCAATGCCGTCAGCTCGGCGTCGATAGCCTCAAGGTCGGTGTTAAGCAGATCGTCGAGCAAGCTGCCTTGCTCAGGGCTGATCTGCTCGCTGCGCTTGGCAAACCGGTGCCGCTTGAGGACGGCGATCTCGTGGGTCAGTTGCTCAATGATGGTTTGATCGCGGTGGGTCTTTCTGCCCATAGTGTCGACCTTCGACATCAACTGCGCAGCGAGTGCACGCAGTTGGTCGGGGGTCATTTGGTCGAGGTCGGGCAAGGAAGTCATGCTGTGGATTTTACCAAAGCAGACCGCCTACGGCAGCAGGCTCAGGCGTTAATTACAGCCTTTTTAAAGGATCGTGATTGCACCGCCAGCGCCAACGCGCTGCCAAGGCAGACCAAGTACCAAGGCCTGAAATTGCTCGGTATCCAGTTCCAGCTCGCTACCTTGTCGAATGCCTGGCCAGTGAAATTTGCCTTGATTCAACCGGCGTGCCGCCAACCAAACACCAATCCCGTCGTGAACCAGCACTTTCATGCGGTTGGCCCGTCGATTGGCAAACAGATAAGCGCAGTGCGGCTTCGCCGCACCGAACACCGCAACCACCCTGGCCAGCGCAGTTTCTGTGCCTGCGCGCATATCCATGGGCTCGGTGGCTAGCCAAATAGAGTCGATGCGAATCATTGGGCGAGCCCACGGATGAAACGGGCGCAGCCTTCGGGATCGGAAGCAGGCCACGTCACTGTTAGCGCTTGTTGGCCGAGCGCTAACTCAATGATTGCCAATGCTTCGGTCTTTCTTTTTTGTTCGACTTTCAGGGGAATAAAAGCTGGTAGTGCGGCGACCTGCTGATCACGGTAAAGCGGTATCCACCGGCGAACGACATTGGCGTTGATACCGTGCCTCATCGCAATGGCTGCCACGGAAACACCGGGCTGTTCGCACTCGTGGACGACCTGAGCTTTAAAGGATTTCGGGTAAGACTTACGTTGGCGCATGGCGATCCTAGCGTTAAGGGTAATTGCGTCCGTTTAAAAATACGCGGACACAATCGGCCTTATTGGCCGGGCTCGGTAGGTGTGTTCACCGGCCGCTTAC
>JBKJKI010000056.1:0-11138 GCA_046597475.1 Polaromonas sp.
GATGTTGTTCTCGCTCATGTGCTTGCGAACCTTGGCCATGCGGCCGGCGTACTCTTTCGCGGAGAAGGTGTTCTGGACTTTTTCGCCGTTGCGCAGGCGGATCAGGTCGGGCATGTTTATCATCATTTCAGTGGGCTCCATGGGTGGTTGATCGATGGAGCAAACTTTAGGTGTGCCCATCCCCTGTCACAACGCGCATTGCGACATTAAATACCGCATTTGCGCAAACGGGCTTGACGTGATCAGTGAATTTGCGCCCACATCCGGGTTAACCCTTGAGACTGCGAGCAGAATTCCGTGACCTGTCTTGGCGAGGTCAATGGTTCTGGTGAAGCACGCCATCGATTTTCCAGGCGTCTGCCCCGGCATGCCCAGTATTGCGGCCGTCACAGCCATCACTTGTTCACCTTGAAGCAGCCGCGCCGCTTCAAGCTTGAATTACAGGGTGAATTTGCCCCGCGCCTGTCCATGCCTTCCGTCACTCATCCTTCATCCCCCAAACGGCTGAACTTGGCCATCAGCCATGAAGCATGCTTTTTTGATTGCAAGATTAATTGGCAGACGATATCGCCAGTCCATTTCGCTTTCGAGCCAGCGAGCGAGCCCCAGGAGGGCGCGGTCACCGTGCAGGCGTCCGATCACCTGGATGCCCAGCGGCAGGCCAAGCGTATCGCGGGTCAGCGGAAGCGTTACCTGCGGAAGACCGAACAACTGCCAAGGACGACTTGCAAACGGAGCCCCGGTAGCCTGCAGGCCCGCCGGAGCGGGGCCCGGTGCGGCGGGTGCGATGATGGCGTCGCAATCCCCGCGCAGCGCTTCCAGTTCAAGCCTGGCCTCCTCGCATTGTGCGTACAGTCCCAAGCGATCGTCGAAACTCGTATTGCAGCCCTCCTGGACCAGGTCTCGCAGCGGTGCACTCATCGCCACTCGTGACGCAGACCATTCGAAGGCCAGGGTTTGCGCGGCCTCGCAGGCCATCAGCCGTTGATGCAGGCGCGGCCATGACGCCCCGAACTGCGGGTCGCCCGGCCGCACGATCCTGATGCCGCGCGCTGCCAGTTGCTGCAGTGCTGACTCGAATGCGTTGAGCATGGCTGGTTCGACTTCACCGAAGGCGCGCCCGTCGATCGCCAGCAGGGCCGTTGGACCCTGCGGCTGTCGCACCACGCTGAACGGCTCGCCACAGACGCCGAAATGCACACGCTGCAAGTCCTCGACTGATCGTGCCAAGACGCCGAGCGCATCGAATGACCAGGCCAGCGGCATGACGCCGCGCAGCGAGAACATGCCGACCGATGCCACGTAGGCTGCCACACCGCAGTACGAGGCCGGCCGGATCACCGATGCCGCGGTTTGTGAACCCAAAGCCACAGGCACCATCGCTGCTGCCACCGCAGCCGCCGAGCCGCTGGACGACCCGCCTGGAGTGCGCCGCAGATCATGAGGGTTGGCCGTCTTGCCGGGTGAGAAATAGGCGAATTCCGTGGTGACGGTCTTGCCCGCCACATGCAAGCCGACGGCTCTTAATCGGGCCACGCATGCGGCGTCCTCAGAGGCCACCCGCCCAGTCCAGATCGGCGAGCCGCGCTCGGCCTTCAAGGCTGCGACGTCGATCGTGTCTTTGACACCGAGCGGCAGGCCCTTGAAGGGCAACAGTCGGTATCGAGGCTCGTGAAGATGCCAGCGCTCAAGCCATTCGGCGCGTTCCTCGAGATGCGCCCAAGCCCCCACCGCCGGTTCGACCGCGGCGATGCGGTCCAGGCAACTGTCTACGATGTCGAGCGCCCGGCATTGGCCGGTCTCTATCGCATGCAGCATCTCGGACAGCGTAAGTTGATGCAGTTCCATTCGTGCCTTCAATCCGGCGGGCCGATGAGCGCAGCCTGGAAGATCGCGGCTGGCACATCGACAACGCCAGCGCCAATACGTCCGTACTCGCCAGCGGCGTCGATCATGCCGATCAGGACGACAGGGCCGCGACCGATGCGCGCGCAACTGCGCGCATCGGTCGCACTTCCTGCGAGCCCATCGAGCACACCCGGGGCCGCGAGAATCTGCATCGGCCGTTCGAGGATATCTTCGGGTAGAAAACTCTTCAGCCCGTCGCGAAGGACTGGCGCATGCACGAGAGTCTGTCCCCCCAAGCCGAGGAAATCAACCACCGCGCTGTCGCCCAGGGCACCGACGGCTTGGCACGCGGCAAGTGCGGGCTCACGGAACCCAGTCGGTATGGGTGCACGGGAAGTAATCCATTGCTCAGGCCGCCCCGCCAGCTGGATACCGAACTGCAGACCATTGCCGCCAGCACGGCTGACCCATGTGCACCCCGCGACCCCCTCCGCGGCGCGCAGCCACAAGGCGGCCGCAGCCATCCACAGGTTCAGCGCGAACGCGGGCGAAGCGGCGATAAAGTCGCGCGCCACATCGGTCGTAGACTCCGGTGAAGCATCTCGCAGGAGGACATCGCCCAGCAGCCGCGAGCCTGCCACGGTGCGGGCATGGCAATCATCACCCTCGCGCAAGGCTTGCGCCATCAACGGGGCCAGTTCGAGCGGTTGCCGCAGGCACTGTCCGAGCCAGGCAGCGAACGGCCCGTTCAGCCAATGTAGATGTTCCGGCAGCCCAGCATCGAGTTGCCCCAGCCGCGTGGCGTGGGCCTGGCCTTCGTTGATCGCAACGTGGATGCAGCCAGCGGCGGATGGTCCGGCATCTCGAACTTCGAGCACCGCCATGCTGGGCGACAGCACGCCAGCCAGCGGCACCAAGAGCCCGTGATCCTGCGCCGCTGCGGTCTTGATTGCGCCCCCTTGCAGCAGTTGCGCAGCCGAGGCAAAGCTGTCAGCCCACCCCTCATATACCGCTGCCACACAGATCGAGTTGCGCACTGGCGCCGGGATGTCGCTGACGGATGCGAACGGGGGACCGGCGTGAAACACCATGCGCCCCGGTCCGCCGACGACATCAGCCACCCGCCGCACGCCGCACCAGGCAGGACGTATCGCCGCAAGGCGTGCCCGCGCGACCTGATCGGCCGTTTTTTGCTGCGGGTCGATCATGTTCCGCGGCGCTTCATGCGCGCACCCAGGTTTCGCTATGCGCCAATGCCGCCGACTGGGCGCGGCCGCCGAAGAAATCCCGCTCCACGGTCTGGCCAGGCAGGCGCCGACCATTGACACTGACGAACGCAGCACCGGCTGGCTGGAACACGCTGAACATCTCGTGCACGCCGGTCTGTGTTTGGGCTGGTGGAACATCGACTGCGAAGGGGCGACCCAGGGCCTGCCAGGTCATCGAGACCGACAGACCTTGGTCGGCATGGTGCGCAGTCTCGGTATGCGACTCGTTGGCGCGAACCTCGGTTTCGAAGCGTGCACCATCGACGATTTCCAGGCGGTCGATCAGCGCGGCACAAGGCCGAAACAGACCGAATTTCTTGACGAAATCCTCCAGCAGATAGCGGGCCAGCGGCGCATTGTCAGTCAGACAGACCCGCGTAACTTGCGAAGCGGCCGGCTCGTAGGGCCGCTCCAGCACCAGCATGGCGTGCCCGTTGCCGTGTGGTGACACCGCTACACGGAAGTACAGCGACAAGCTCGACCACTCGGCCGCGGCCGGATCGTGTTTGAGGTAAATGAACGGATTGTCGCCGGTCCAGTCGACGTCGCCGGGGCGCACTGTGTCTTGCATGGATGTCCTCTTGGTTGGGGTGTTTAGCGCCACTGCCGGCGCAGGCTCTCGAAATCGGAACTGGGCTCCCAGCCCAGCACATCACGGGCCTGCGCGGATGAGAAGATCGATGCGCGCGGCAGGTTCTGGAACACGCGTGGCACGCGGATCTCGGGAAGCGCACCGATACGTTCGCGGTACCACTCCAGAGTTGGTTCGCGTCGGCAGGTATCGGCGGCGCTAAGGAAGAACACCCCATAGCGAAGGCCCTGCGACTTCAACGCTGCATGAAAGCCACGCGCCACATCGGTGGCCGTCACGTAATAAAAGAGCCAGTGGCGCGTCGGTTCATCGATGAACTGCAGGAAGCTGTCGAACGTCTCCTGCATCACCACGGCCAGCGGGCGCAGGCAGATTACTTCCATTGACGTTCCGTGGGTGAAGCTCAGCCCCATCTGCTCAATGGCCTGCTTGCTAACGCTGTAGGCCTGCACCGGTCGGCATTCGTGCTTTTCATCGACCTGCAGATATTGCGGTCGCCAGTCCGCACGCATTTCCGAAAGGCCGCAGGCCGAGATGCTCGAACACAACACTACCTTTCTGACTCCGGCTTCGGCCGCCGCCTGCAGCACGTGCCATGAGCCGCGTATGTTGACGTCGATGTAGCGCTCGGGCGCGGCATTGTGGTCGTAGTCGATGGCGGCCAGGTGGACCACCGCATCAGCCCCCTTCACGGCGGCGCGCACCTGATCGAGGTTCATCACGTCGGTGCGCAGGTAGCGCGTATCGACCTGCCCCGGGTTGAGGTCGGCGTTGAGCACATCGAAGTTTTGCGCGAGTTCGCGCAGCACGTAGGTTCCGACGCGGCCCGCGCCACCGGTAACGACAATTTTTTTGATGTCCATGGATAGGATCCCTTCTACAGATCAAGCATGATGGTAGGCGTGATCGCGCGCGAGACGCAGATCATCATGTGCGTGTTTTGGCGGCGTTCGTCGGCAGTCAGCACCGCGTCGCGGTGGTCGGGCACGCCCTGCAGCACACGCTGCTCGCAACTTCCGCAAACGCCTTCGCGGCAAGAGCAGTCGAGGGCCAGACCCTCTCGCAGCAATGCGTCGAGGATGGATTCCTCGCTGCCCACACGTACCGATCGGCCCGACCGGGCGAGCACAACCTCGAAGGCTCGATGCTCGCCCAGCGCGAAGTTCGGGTTCTCGAAGCGCTCCAGGTGCAGCCGCCAGGATGACGCCTGATCGTGCAGCATTTCCAGGTCGTCGAGCAGGCGCAGCGGACCGCAGGCGAAAACTGCGTCACCCGCTCCCAGCGTGCGCGTCCATGCCGCCAGGTCCAGGCGCCCGTGATCCGCCGAGCAATGCAGCGTGACGCGCTCGGGAGGAAGCCGGCGAATCTCGTCGAGCAGACTCATGTCGGCCTCCGACCGTGCCAGGTACAGGAGCCGCCAGTCGCAACCGGCAGCTTGCGCGGCGGCGACCATCGGCAGCAACGGCGTAATGCCTATACCGCCGGCCAGCAAGGTGATCCGTGGCGAGGGCACGAACGGGAAGTTGTTGCGAGGCCCGCGCACCTGGAGACGTTGCCCCTCGGTAACCTGGTCGCAGAGATAAGCAGAGCCGCCGCGGCCATGCCGTTCGCGATGAACGACGATGCGCCACGTGCACGCGCTATCCAAAGGCCCGCACAGTGAATATTGTCGAACTGACTCGCCGTCCGCTTGCGGCAACACCAGGTCAATGTGGCTACCCGGCTCCCACTCTGGCAGAGGCTGCCCGTCGGCACTTGCGAACTCCAGCGCCACTGTCTGCCGGGCAGACGCGTAGCGACGTTGCACCACCAGTTCACGGCTGGGCGGGGAGAGGGGGACGGACATTGTCAAAACCATTCTGCGGCCACGCTCTAGCACCGGGTCGCGTCGGCCGCGCGGTATTTCTTGATCAGCCAGTCCTGATGGCGTCCCATCATCTGCTCCAGCGGTGACAGGCGACCTCGTGGTGCGAAGCGGGAGCGCGCACCGATCTGGTAGCGGCGCCAGCCGTCGTAGTCTTCGGTCATCACCGGATACAGGTCATTGAGCTCCATCTCCCAGGTCTCTTTGAAGCCTGTGCTGGCCAGGGTCGACTCCGGATACAGCCAGGTCACGCCGTACTTTGACTCGTTGGCGCCGATGGGCAGCCACATGAAGCACTTGACCTTGTCGGGCATGGCCACGATGAGCAGGTTGGGCGCGACGGATATGTAGGCAAGCCGCTGTCGTTGGTGCTCCGTGAGTCCGGACAAAATAGGCTGCAGCGCCTTGCCGGTGCGCGTGGGACTGGCATCGGGAAACGGCCCAATCAGGTCGTAGGCGAAGATGCCATTGACCAAGTCGTTGTAGATCGACGACTCGTCCACCGTCTTCGACGTTGTCGGATAGGTCTTGCCCCACGACTGGCCGTGCAGGCTGGGGCAGTGGTAACACTCGTCCATGAAGTGTTTCCAGTTGCACTCGATCTGGTCGAATTGCATCGGCGCCGCCGGTCGCATTTCGGACAGTCGGTAGTTGGCGAGCTGCTCCTTCAGCGTCGCCAGTCGGGGCGAAAGCGGCGCGATTGAATCGTCGTAGGTGATGAACAGGAGGCCCTCCCAGACTTCGCTGCGGATCACTGGCAGACAGGCCTCACTCTTGTCAAAGCTCGGATCGTCGTTGAGCCCTGGAGCTGATACCAACTGGCCCGAAAGATCGAATGTCCACGAGTGCATCGGGCAGCGGATCCGCCGCACATTACCCGCACCCTGGGCCAATTGCTGACCCCGGTGTTGGCACACATTGGCCAGCACTCGCACGGAGCCGTCCTGCTGGCGCACAGCCAGCAGGGGATCGTCGCCAACGGTCACGGTGAAGTAGTCGCCTGCGGTGGGGATATCTCCCGCATGGCCGATACAGAACCAGTCGTGCCCCCACACCGCGTCAAGCTCGAAACGATAGAACGCCTCGTCGGTGAACGCTGTCGGTGGCAGTGCCACGGTCTGGCCATAGGCGGTGGTACTCGAATCGAATTCCACAATCGGGATCGTCTTGAATTTGCTCATGGTGCTTTTTGGGTTGGTTGCAACGATAGGCTGAATTATTCTCGCGCCACAGCGTCCACACCAGAAAGGTTTTTCGATGTTGGCCTTAGGAAACTCCGAGCGCTGCGCGAAGCCCCATGTACCTACAATCGCAGACACACTACGCACGCCATGAAGTTCACTTTCAGACAGCTCGAATACTTTGTCGCCGCCGCCGAGGCGGGCAGCATAGCCGCGGCTGCTGACCGCATTCATATCTCTGCGCCCTCGATCTCGGTGGCGATCACCCAGCTCGAGCAGCAGCTCGGCGTTCTCCTGTTCATCCGCCAACACAACGGTCTGAACCTGACTTCAGTCGGCCAGGACCTGCTGGAGCGCGCTAAGTCCGTACTTGAGGGGGCACACGCCCTGCATGCAGCCGTCAACCAGCAGGAAGCCGAGCTGAAGGGTCGCATTGCGCTGGGCTGCCTCACCACGCTGGCACCCCTGGTCATGCCCGAAGTCGTGCAGAGCTGGGCAAAGTTGCATCCGGCGGTTACGGTCGAACTGGTAGAAGACACGCAGGATCAGCTGATCAGTCACCTGCGACGCGGTGTGGTCGATATTGCAATCACCTACGAGATGCACGTTCCGCCGGACCTGGAGTTCGAGACGCTCGTGTCGCTACCGCCCTTGCTGATGATGTCTGCCGACCATCGACTGTCCCGTCAGGCCAGCATCGATCTTCGAGACGTGGTCGGTGACGACTACATTTTGCTGGACCTGCCCTACAGCCGCGACTACTTTCTCTCGGTATTCCTGCATGCAGGGCTCACGCCCCGAATCGGAATGCGAACGACGCAGATGGATGTGGTGCGTACCATGGTGGCCAACGGGTTGGGCGTCTCGGTGGTCGTGTCGCGTCCGCTCAACGAGGCTGCGCTGGATGGCAAAGTCGTCGTTTCGGTACCAATTGCCAATCCAATTCCCCCTCTCCCAATCGGCATCCTGGTGCGCCGAGCGCCGGAAACCGTCTTGATAGCAGCCTTTCGTCAGCACGTCCGCGCCAGCATCGGCGATGACTACATCCCGGGTATGCGGCCCTTGTCGGTGGAAGAATGAAAAGTTGCGGGAGGCTTGCGAATGCAATGCTCAGCCGTATTCGGGTTAGCCCCGAGGATTCAACCTGAATCTCGTGACCGGCCTTGGAGAGGTCAGCTTGACGCGTCGCGCTCAATGTCGTCACACCCAGGATTCATGGCCCTTCCGCCAGCCGTTCGATATGTTTGCCGCGGCCGGGATACCAGGGAGTCCGCCCGTCGAGGATGCCGGACCGATCAATGACTTCGGCAACGGATTCGTGCTGATGGTAGGCCATCACGTGGACGCCGCTGACGCCCTTGATCTCACGGATTTCCTGGATCAGTTCGATGCAGAGATTACGGCCTTCACGCTGCTGATCTTGAGCGCCTGCCAGGCGCTGGATGATCGGGTCAGGGATATGAACGCCTGGAACATGGGTCCGCATCCATTCGGCGGACTTGGCGGACCTTAACGCGCCGACTCCGGCGAGAACAAACACCTTGTCCAGAAGTCCGATATTCATGGCCTGTTGCATGAATTTCCTGAACCTCGGAATATCGAAACAGTACTGGGTCTGGACAAACTGGGCGCCGGCGGCGACCTTCTTGGCCAAGCGATGAGGACGCCACTCGTAGGGCGGCGCAAACGGGTTCTCCACTGCGCCGAGGAACACCCGTGGTGGCGAAGTGATCTTGCGGCCGCTCTGAAAATGCTGTCCGTCGCGCAAGCCGCGGGCGACGCCCAGCAGCGACATGGAATCCAGGTCGAATACCGGCTTGGCCTGTGGATGATCACCCACCTGCACGCCGTCGCCGGTCAGGCACAGCATGTTGCACACACCCATCGCGGCGCCGCCGAGAATATCGCCCTGGATGGCAATGCGGTTCTTGTCGCGGCAGGAAATCTGCATGACGGGGGAGTAACCGGCACGGATCAGCAATGCGGACATGGCGACGCTGGACATGTGGCAGTGGGCACCTGCCCCGTCGGTGGCGTTGATGGCGTCCACATAGCCGTCGAAGACACGTGCGCGCGCATAGACCTCGGCGGGGTCGGCCGAATCGGGCGGGTCCAGTTCGGTGGTCACGGCAAATTTACCGGCCCGCAGCACCCGCTCCAGTCTTCCCGGTGAACTGTGACCGGGCAGTACAGGCAGCGGCTCACTGGGATCGGCGGGCTCGTCATCGAAAATCATGAGCACCGCCGGCCTTTTCGCGCGCCACGCTCAGCCACGACGAGCGTCCTTGCAGCCGCCAGTCCACCGGCACTTGCACGGCCCGGATTCCTGCGCCATCGTTCCGCATGCGCGAGCTGTCGGCGATCGCTTCCACCCAGACGCAGCGCATTTCCGGCTTTACCTCGCAGTGGCCGTCGGCACGCACGCCTCCGCAGGGGCCGTTGCGAAGAGTCTTGGGGCAATTCATGGGACACGACATGCCGGTGTCGCCCAAAACGCATTGGCCGCACATCCGGCAATCGAAGAGCAAACCCTTGACCGCCCGCTCCAGGGTCGCCACCGGCTTTTCCACTCGCGCATAACCGACCCGGCGCCACAGTGGATGCAGGGCGACCAGGAGTTTCTCAAGCAGCCGATAAGCCGTCTGAAGCCCTCGGGCATGACGTACCGACCATAGGCGAACTGCATACATGGCTACCTCCTCCTTCACGGGGAACCCTGGAGTCGCCCACGCAAGCATGGATTCCTGGTTTCCTTGCTATGGACACGCGAGAGCCAGCCGAGCCGACTCTCGCGCGCCATCTCATTCATCTTTCAGCTCACCCCACGCCGTCTCCCGACTGGCGAGCATGGCGACCAGCGCAACCACCGCGGCACCGACCAGAAACCATGCCGGCGCCAGCTTGTTGCCCGTCACGCTGATAAGCCATGTCGCAATGAAAGGTGCGGTGCCGCCAAAGAGCGCATTGGCGGAATTGAAGGTAAATGCAAACCCGCTATACCTGACCTTGGTCGGGAATATTTCCGAGAGAAAACAAGGCAGCGTGCCGTCGTTCATGGTCAGCAAGGCGCCAAACAGAATCTGGATCGCGACGATTCCGACGAAGCCTACCGTGCCGAGGGCACTAAACAGGGGAATGGTCAGCACTATGAACAATACCGATGCCGCAATCAGCATGGTCTTTCGGCCAAAGCGATCCGATAACGTGCCCATGAAGAATATCAGCACGATGTAAGCGGCCAGGGAGATGGTCGTGGCCAGGAACGACTCGGTTTCACCAACACCCATTTCCGTCGAAAGATAGGTCGGCATGTAGCTCAGGATGATGTAGAAAGCCACGGCATTCAGGCAAGTGACACCGAACGCGATGCTCATGGCTCGTTTGTGTTTTCCCAACAGCTCCTTGATCGGTGCCTTGGCCACATGGTGCTCACACTCCAGTTGCTTGAACTTGGGCGTATCTTCCAGGCGCACGCGGATGTAACGGCCGATCAGGCCAAAGGGGGCGGCCAGCAGGAACGGCAGCCTCCAGCCCCAGGAGTGCAATTGCTCAGTCGTCAGCACGGCATGCATGAGTGCCACCAGCAATGAGCCAAACAACAGGCCTGCGGCGGTGCTGGCGGGAACAATGCTAGTGTAGAAACCGCGCTTGCCTTCGGGCGCATACTCCGCCAGGAACAAGGACGCGCCGGCGTATTCTCCGGACGCCGAGAAGCCCTGGACAATCCGAACCAGCAGCAGCAGCACCGGCGCCCACAAGCCCACCTGTTCGTAGGTCGGCAAAAAGGCAATCAGGAAGGTTGCCGCCGACATGATGAGGATGGAAAGCGAGAGCGCCGTTCGGCGTCCGATCTTGTCGCCGAAGTGGCCCCACACAATTCCGCCAATGGGGCGAATGATAAATGAGATCGCAAACACGCCGAAGGTTGCGAGCAACGCATTGGTCGGCGAGGACTGCGGGAAAAACACGGCGGCGATGACCGTCGCCAGATAACCATAGGACGCGTAGTCAAACCACTCCACGAAATTGCCGATAAAGCTCGCTGCCGCAGCCTTTTTCAACAACCCCTGGCTCTCCGCCCCATTTGCGCTACGCGCGGCTGATGCCGAATTGCGCTGCGGAGCGGCGCCCCCGGTCCTTATATTTGCCACTAAAGGCTTGCCATTACTCATTTATGTCTCCTGAAATTAATAGCCGGGTTCGCCGCAAGGCGAAACCTGGCCTGGCGCGATCAAGCCTTGATGATGTTGTGCTCGGGGCCGTAGGGAAAAGCGGTGAGGTTGCGGTTGCCGTCCTTGGTGATCACCAGGATGTCGTGCTCGCGGTAGCCGCCGGCGCCCGGCATGCCCTCGGGCAGCATGATCATCGGCTCCATCGAGATCACC
>JBKJKI010000322.1:0-51416 GCA_046597475.1 Polaromonas sp.
CTGGAAGGCGGCATAGGCGCGATTGCCACGGCGAGCGGCCAGGCGGCGCTGCATCTGGCCATCGCCACGCTGATGGGCGCGGGTTCACACATCGTGGCATCGACGGCGCTGTATGGCGGCAGGCAGAATCTGCTGCACTACACGGTGCGCCGCTTCGGCATTGACACCAGCTTTGTCAAACCCGGCGACATCGACGGCTGGCGCGCCGCGGTGCGACCCAACACCAAGCTTTTTTTCGGTGAAACCGTGGGCAACCCGGGCCTGGAAGTGCTGGACCTTGAAGCCGTTTCGGCCGTGGCCCACGAGGCCGGCGTGCCGTTGCTGGTCGACTCCACGCTGACCTCGCCCTGGCTGATCAGACCCTTTGAGCACGGCGCCGACCTGGTCTACCACTCGGCCACCAAGTTCCTTAGCGGCCACGGCACCGTCATCGGCGGCATCGTGGTGGATGGCGGCTCCTTCGACTGGGACGGGTCGGGGAAATTTCCGGAACTGACCGAGCCCTATGACGGCTTTCACAACATGGTGTTCAGCGAGGAAAGCACGGTGGGCGCGTTCCTGCTGCGTGCCCGCCGCGAGGGCCTGCGAGATTTTGGCGCCTGCATGAGCCCGCACACCGCCTGGTTGATCCTGCAGGGTATTGAAACCCTGCCGCTGCGCATGGCGCGCCACATGGGCAACACCGAGAAAATCGTGGCGTTTCTGGCCAGCCACCCCTTTGTATCGCGCGTGGGCCACCCCTTGCTGGACTCGCACGCCAGCCATGCGCTGGCCAAGAAACTGCTGCCACGCGGCGCCGGTTCGGTGTTCAGCTTTGACCTCAAGGGCAGCCGCGCGCAGGGCAAGGCCTTTGTTGACGGCCTGAAGCTGTTCAGCCATCTCGCCAACGTGGGCGACTGCCGCAGTCTGGTAATCCACCCCGCCAGCACCACGCATTTCCGCATGAGCGACGAAGCGCTGCTGAGCGGCGGAATCACACAGGGAACGATACGCCTGAGCATAGGCCTGGAAGATCCCGCGGACTTGATCGACGACCTCAAGCGCGCCTTGAAACTTGCGGAAAAGGCAGGTGCATGATGAAGCTCACCGTCAACGGCCATAAAACCTATTGCTACACCGGCGGCAAGGCTTTTGATGCCAGCCAGCCGACGGCCGTCTTCATTCACGGCGTGCTGAACGACCACAGTGTCTGGATATTGCAGACCCGCTACCTGGCCCACCATGGCTGGAATGTGCTGGCGGTGGATCTGCCCGGCCACTGCCGCAGTGAGGGCGAGGCGCCCTCTACCGTCGAGGAGGCCGCCGGCTTTGTCGCCGCACTGCTGGATGCGGCAGGCGTTCAGCGCGCGGCGCTGATCGGCCACAGCTGGGGTTCGCTGATCGCGCTTGAAGCGGCGGCACGGCTCAAGCAGCGCGTCAGCCATCTGGTGCTGGTGGGCACGGCCTTCCCGATGAAGGTGTCGCAGGCACTGCTCGAAAGTTCACTCAACGAACCCATGAAGGCCTTGACGCTGGTCAACGTGTTTTCGCGCAGCACCCTGGCGCCGCCGCCGTCGGCGCTCGGCGTGGGCACCTGGGTTTACGGCGCCAGCATGGCTCTGGGCCGGCGCGTGCTGGCCAGCAACTCCAAGGTCAATCTATTTCATCGGGGCTTCAAGGCCTGCGACAGCTACGCCAATGGCGACGCGGCCATTCGGCAGATCAGCTGCCCGGTGCTGTTTGTGCTGGGTGCGCAAGACCAGATGACGCAACCAAGGGCCGCGCAAGGCTTGATTGCCGCCGCCAGAGACTCAGGCAAGGCGGTGCAGCTTGCCACATTGGCGGTCGGGCACCATCAGATGAGCGAGGCGCCCAACGCAACGCTGTTTGCGATTCGGGACTTCCTCAGCGCCCGAACAATTGAGGCCTGACGCTCAGTCGAGCAGTTCATTGACCGTGGTGGTCTTGCCCTTCAGGGTATTGAGTTGACCGAAGGTGGCGTCGAGCAGTCGCTCCAGTTTTTCAGTCGCGCCATGGATGGCGTGGTCAAGCGTCTCCGCGAAATGCGTCACGACCAGGGGTTGCATGCCCGCAGGCCGGGCTTCGAGGACGCACTTCTTGCTGTCATTGCGTGCTTTCTGGCTGCTTTCGTCACTGAGGTGGGCTTCCACGCGCGTGATGTGCTCGCGAAAGCGGGTCAGCTTGGCCTGAAGCAGGGTCTGGACATGATGCGCAAGCCTCTCGCCGCCTTCGATGTTCTTGTCGGTATGGGTATGAATTTGCACTTGGCGTACTCCTCGCAGCGAAATGAATCTGCATTTCTGCAGAATATCGGGATGTGAGGGTCGCCTGCATTTGCCCTCGACATCCCGGATGAACCGGAGTTCATCCTAACCCAAATCAGGGCGGCGGCCTGCGAAATCGGGGCGGCGGCGAACGCGGCTTGACCGGCTCTTTTACTATTATTTTTATAGCTCCTTATGCCCGTATTTCCTGGACTAGCGGCATTTTTTGCTTGAAGATCCGGTTTTCGCTGCTTCTGCAAGGCTTTGGCGGGCGCTGGACCGTCCAAGCGCCCTCAAAAAGGTTTTCAGAAGCGTTTTTGCGACCAGAATGCGCTTCAAGTCCAATTTTTATGGGCGCAACCAGCTACCAAAATAATAGTAAGTAGGTCGGGTTAGCGCAGCGTAACCCGACATCGGCGTTCTCGGCAGAGCCTGTCGGCTTACACCGCACTAACCCGGACCTGCTGCGCTGCTCGCGGCGTCGTTTCGATATGTTGCTAGAAGCACAGCGTGCATACTTTCCGTTTGTGTAATTACTTGCAAACGCATCCCATAGAAACGCCACATAGTCGCCATCTGACTGCGTTTTAAAGAATACCGGCAAGAAGTCGGCTAGTTCTTCCATCGCCTCAGCCCTCAGTCGCTGCTGGTGGGTGCTCACCCCAAACTCGCGCGATTGCCGACCCGATACGGTGTTCCTGCTCCGCTATCTCCTTTTCTAAAAGCTTGATCCTGATTTGATGGCTCTCGATCTCTGCCACGATTTCCTTTTGCACCTCCAGCGGCGGCAGGGGAATTTGGAAGTTTTCCACGTAGTCCCGTGGTACTCGCTGAAGACCTCCGGTTCCCGTCATCTGCGCGACAGCAGCCTCACGAAACAACGTGTGCATGACACAAAAGTAAATCCATTCAGGCAAAACCTGCGCGCTACAGCGTAAAACGTAGAACTCACTGGAACCGAATCCGACTCCATTAACAAGGCCTCGGGCGATGCCCGCTTTACCGTTCTCAAAGCAAGGCGTGACTTTGGCAAGGAGAACGTCTTCGTCCTCAAAGTAGGTATAGCTTGTAGTGACTTCTGACAGTAGCTTCTCTGCGCTGGGCTGAAACGCGATACGGTGCTCGTTGATATCGGCCATCGGAACGAAGGAGACGCGGGTGTCCGCCTTCAAATTTGCCAACTGGCTCTTGCGCGGATTGACCGTGCAGACATCGGCGATCCTGACCAAGGGAAAAGCATGCAACTTTGTGTCGCCCTCCCGATACCGCTCCCCACTCAAGTTGTAATCCCTATTCGCCGCAATCTTCTCTTTCGCCACGATCAAGCCGCAGCTCGGCTGCATTCCATCCGTAGTCTGGCCGCTGCGCAGCGCTTGCAGGTAGGCGGCAAGTTCGGCCTGCACCTGCGGCAAGTCGTTTTTCAGGCTGGCGCGGCGCTGGGCGCCGAGGCCGAAGCCGTCGCTCTCGACCTTGAAGAAGGCGATGGTGCTGGCCTTCTTCGCCAGCGACTTGTCAAGGATGAGGATGGAAGTCTTGACGCCCGAATAAGGCTGAAACACGCCCGCAGGCAGGGAAATCACGGCGACCAGGCTGTTATTCACCAGCATCTTGCGCAGCTCCTTGTACGCGCCCTGGCTCTGGAAAATGATGCCCTCGGGCACGATGATGCCGGCGCGGCCGGTGGGCGTGAGATGCTCGGCCATGTAATCGACAAACAACACTTCGCTGCGCTTGGCCTGAATGGAAAAGCGCTTGTGCGGCTTGATGCCGCCCTTGGGCGACATGAAGGGCGGATTCGCCAGAATCACGTCGGCGTATTCGTTCCAGCGCTCCTCGGAGGTGAGCGAGTCGTACTCAAAAATATGCGGCTCGATGAAGCCGTGCAGGTACAGGTTGACCAGCGACAGGCGCACCATGTCGGGCGAAATGTCATAGCCCTTGAAGTTGGCGGCCAGGCGGCCCTTTTCCTCGGACGTCAGCGTGCTGTGACCTGTGGCGTCGGTGTTGGCCTTGAGGATGTGTTTATAGGACGAAATCAGGAAACCGGCGGTGCCGCAGGCAGGATCAAGCACGACCTCGTTTTTCTGCGGGGCGACGACCTCGACCATGAAATCAATGATGTGGCGCGGCGTGCGGAACTGCCCGGCATCGCCCTGCGAGCCCAGCACCGACAGCAGGTATTCAAACGCATCGCCCAGCCGTTCGGAATGGTCGTAAGAAAATTCGTTGATGATTTTCAGAAAACTCTTGAGCGTCTCGGGGTCGCGGTAGGGCAAATAGGCGTTTTTGAAAATGTCGCGAAACAGCGCGGGAATGCCGGGGTTTTGCGGCATGGTGGTGATGCCTTCACCGTAGAGGCCGATCAGCTCATGACCGCCAACGCCCGCACTCATCAGCTTGGCCCAGCCGTAGCGGGCGAAGTCGCCGGTGAAAAATTTGCGCTTGCCGCCCAGTTCCTCGCTTTCGGCGTCCATGTCGTCCATGAACTTGTAAATCAGGGCGATGGTGATTTGCTCGACCTGGCTTTTGGGGTCGGGCACCTTGCCCACAAGAATGTCTCGGGCGCTGTCGATTCGGCGTTTGGTATCGGTATCTAGCATGTATTTCTATACGGCTTTACAGGGAGGCAAATTGGTTCAGGGACACATAGTCCTTGACGTACTCGGGAATGAGGGCGCGGTAGCGTGGCGGCACGGCGCGAAAGTCACGGGTGGAAAAGAAGGGGTTGGTGGCCAGGTCGGTCAGGTGGCCGCTGGTGATGATGTGGCGCACCTGGTCGCTGGTGACATAGGCCTTGAAAAAGGTTTTGATGGCCGGAATGGCAATGGACTCTTCGGGCTTGGCGTCGGCAACGAACTTGGCAAACTCCTCTTCGAGCAACTCGTCTTTTGACTTGAAGCGCGGAATCAGGCCAAAGACTTTTTCCAGAATCTCGCGCAAGGTCAGGCGGCGGTCCACGGCAGCGGCTTTGCGCAGCTTGTCGAGGGTGTAGAACTCTTGCGGTTTGTCGAACACCTCGCGGTTGACGTAGTCGATGACGCGGTCCCACTGCCCGGCCTCGACGGCCTGGGCAATGGTTTCGTTCTCGCGCACCGCGTCTTCGAATTTCTCGAAAAACATTCGGTCGATCTTCATGCCCTCGGCCGTGATTTCTTGAACCCGCATGGACTCCATGATGTCGCCGCCCAGGTGCTCGTAGCGGCCGCCCGCGCTGGCTGGCTCGGGGCCGCCGGTGTCATCGCGCGGCTTGCCTTGGGGCTTACCCTGGAGTTTTGGCAGCTTCAGCACTTCGTCGTACTTGAATTCAGTCTCGAAAAATTCACAGCTGGCGAAAAAGTCGAACAGCTTGTAGGCGGTCTTTTGCGGCTGCGCCACGTCGTCCTTGAGGCTGTCGTCGAAAAGTTCTTCGAGAAAATTGTGCTTGCGGGTACCGCGCCCCTTGATCTGGATGAAGTCGGTTGGCGAAAAGATGGGGCGGAACAAGCCAAGGTTCAAAATGTCCGGGCAGTCGTAGCCGGTGGTCATCATGCCGACCGTGACGCAGACCCTGGCCTTGCTGGTCTTGTAAGCCGCCAGGAAGTTGCCCGAGCCAAGCAGCTTGTTGTTGGTGAAGTTGATGGTGAACTGCTGCGCATCGGGAATGTGCGAGGTGACCTGCACGGCAAAGTCTGACTGGTACTTGCCCGGAAACATGCGGTCGGCCATCTGGTTGAGGATTTGCGCCAGCTTGGATGCGTGATGCTGGCTGACAGCAAAAATGATGGACTTGCCGATTTCGCCGCTGACCGGGTCGCGCAGGGCATTTTCCACAAAAGTTTTGCAGAAAAGCTGGTTGGTCGCCTCTGAAAAGAATCGCCTCTCAAACTCGCGCTGCTTGAAGGCTTCCTGCTGGTCTTCGCCGGTGTCGTCGGCCACGGCAACGACAAAACCTTCTTCCGACAGCAATGCGGTGGTGATCTCGGTGCGGGCATCCACCACGGTGGGGTTAATCAAAAAGCCTTGCTTCACGCCGTCGAGCAGGGAGTAGCGGAAGGTGGGCTGGCTGTTTTCGCAGCCGAAGGTGCGGTAGGTGTCGAGCATCAGCCGCCGCTCGGCCTCGTGCGGGTCGCGGGTGGTGCAGGTGATAGTTTGGGCCTGGTCGAAACGCTTCAGATAGTCGCGGGGCGTGGCCGTCAGGCCCAGCTTGTAGCCGATGAAATAGTCAAAAACGGCGCGGGCGTTACCGCCTATGGAGCGGTGGGCTTCGTCGGAGATCACCAGGTCGAAGTCGGTGGGTGAAAATAGTTTCTGGTATTTGTTGTTGAACAGCAGGGACTGGACCGTCGTCACCACAATCTCGGCGCGCCGCCAGTCGTCGCGGTTCTCTTTGTAAATGACGGTCTGGAAGTCCGCTGAAAGCACGGCCGCAAAAGACTTCTTGGCCTGATCTTCCAGCTCCAGACGATCGACCAGAAAGAGCACGCGCCGGGCATTACCGGTGCGCAGGAACAGCTTGATGATGGCGGCGGCGGTCAGGGTCTTGCCGGTGCCGGTGGCCATCTCAAACAGAAATCGGTCTTTGCCTTCATTCACGGCGCGTTGCAGCGCATGGATGGCGCTCAACTGGTAGGGGCGCAAAAACCGCAGCTTGTTGGCCTGGATGTAGCCGGGGCGCTCGGCTTCGTTCTTCCACGCCGCCTCAAGCGCATAGCCAGGCCGCTGGGTCAGCACGGTGTAGTCGCCCTGGACCAGTTCGTCGATCAGCCGTTGCGGGTTGGGTATCACCTGCTGGTAGCCCGTCACCGACGCGGGTGTCGGGAATGAGGTGATGACGTAGGGGTTGCCGCGTTCGAGATCCCAAAAATAATGCAGGTTGCCGTTCGAGAGAATCACAAAGCGGCAGTTCTGCGAGCGGGCGTACTTGCGGGCCTGCTCTTTGCCGACGAGCGGGTTCTTGTCTTCTGCCTTGGCTTCAAGAACCAGCAAGGGAAAGCCCTTGGCGTCGAGAAGCAGGAAGTCGATAAAGCCTTTTGAGGATTTCTCGAAGTTGTCACCGAGTGCGTCAAGATCAGCCGTCTTGATCGTGATGCTGGGTTCAAGACGGATGTTGGCGGGCACGGCACCGTCTGCGAAGAAGCGCCAATCAGCCGTTTCGAGCAACTTGTTGATCTTGATGCGGGCGGTGGCTTCTTTATTCGACACTCGGATTCCTCTCTCACTGGGGCTGCGTGAGCGTCATAACGCAATAGGGGGAGACATCAGACCGGCCCTGAATGGCGCCTGTTTGACCGACAGGTCCGTGGGAAGTCTGGCAAACCCGTTTTCAGGTCAGCTTGGGAGCAAATTTTCTAGCTGAACTATAGCTTGGGGCCCGGGCAACCCGGGACCACGCCCATGGGGATGTGATTGTGAGGCGCACAGCGGATCGACAACGCGCTGGTAACGCATAACAGCGGCCACGAACAGGACTGAAATTACTATCAAGAATATAGCTGTCTATGCCCGTCCTGCATGGGTTACGGGCCGATTTCAGCCTTAATCTGTAACTTCTCTGGTCTTGCCTACTCGTAGGGTGGGCACTGCCCACGCGGCTTCATGCCTATGAGCCCATCGGGGATTGCGTGGGCGGTGCCCACCCTACAGGGAGCCGAGCAGTTACCTTAATCCCTGGTAATGCCGCCGTTCCGGCGGTTGACCTGGTCATGTTGCGGTGGCTGACGGAAAGCGCTTATCTGCCGCAAGGGGAAACCGTGAACAAAGCACGGGAGCTCCTGCAGCAGATAAACACCGTTCGTCAGGCATTCGTTTTTGGCGACAGTGCATCCGCCAGCGCGCGCAGCAGCTTCGCGCCGTCGCCATGCCAGGCGCTGCCGTGCATGCAGGCCAGCGTGGTCGGTTCGGCGGCGGCCAGCCGCTTAATCACGGCGCGGGTGTTGGGGCCGTGGGCGTAATAGTCCATCGCCTGGCGAAAGGCCTCGCTGGGCCCAAGGATGTCGGACTCGATGAGCGCCGGATGCTCGCTGCCCGGTTGCGTCAGCAGGTCGCCGCACAGCAGCGTGCGACTGCTTTCCTCCATCAGGAAGCCGCACTCCCAGCCATGCGGCACATGCGGCGCGTCGAACCAGCGCAGCACATGCCGGCCCAGGGGCAGCGCCTCGCCGTCGGCCAGCGCCCGGGCCGGGCGGTCGGCCATGTCGTCGATGGAAACCATGGCCGCAATCCGGCCACACAGCGGCGAGGACTGCGGCGCGACAGCCAGCCAGTCGTTGAGCGAGCCGCATTCGTCGGCCTCCACATGGGAAAAGGCAATGTGCAGCAGCCGCTCCACCGGCACAATGCTGGCCACGGCCTCGCGGACCAGCCCGAACATCTTGCGCGGCCCGGTGTGAAAAAGCAGCGGCTCGTCGTCCAGGATGAGGTATTGGTTGAAGGAAAAACCGCCGGGACCGCCGGCCATGAAGACTGGCGTGTTGATGCGGTAGATGCCGTCGGCAACCTCATGCACATTGGTGCCGGATTGCGTGTTGGTGATGGGCATTTCCACTCTCCTTCGTATTAGCAAAAAACCCGGGGCAAGCGGCTCCCGGTCTCATACGCTTGCGCGGGGAGCGGGCGCTACACATGCACCACCGCGAGTACCGCCTCGACATCGCCCAACACGCGGCTGCGGTGGCCCATGCCAACGGTGTCTTCGAGCAGCAGCGCGCTGCCCGGACCCAGGCGATGCTTCTCGCCGTCGCCGGCCTCGAATTCCATGTCGCCGGAAAGAACGAATATCCACATGCGCAACGGCGAAGGGTGAAGCTCGCCCACCCAGGCCCCGGGGAGCTGCAAGAAACCATGACGCGATGCAGGCGCGAACTCCGACACGCTGAAAGCCGGCGCGGGCGGAGCAAACTCCCGCAGCGACACCGGCACGGTAAAGGCCGCGAAATGAGACAAACCGGCCGCGTCGGTGTGCAGCCTCAGGTGGGTGAGCGCGTGCGACATGTTTGAACTCCCAGCCACCCGGCATTGCAGCCAGGCGGCATGTGGCAAAGACCGGCAAACGCGGAAAAAGGATTGCGCCCCGGCACCGCCACCTGCCCGGTTGATAAAGGCCGTTCCCTCAGTCGTTCATGAAGTAGATGTCGGGTTTATCCATGACGCCCACTTTCTGCATGGTTTCCCTCAGATCCGCGGACTCTGCAAAGGCCTTTGCGCGGTTGATATCCTGTGCCTCGAACAAGAGGATGACTTCGTTGGGATCTTGAGCGCCCCGAAGCAGGTACTTCTCCGTGAGACCCGCCTTGACGCGTTCGGGGCGGTGAGCGTCGTAGCCGAGCTTCCATTCCGGGAAGTCCTTGACCTTGTGCCTGACGAGCAAATAATTGGCCATGATTGTTCTCCTGCTGGATGTTCTAGGCCATCTTGCCCAGAATTCCGTTCATTTCATCCTTGCTGAAGGCGCGCAGCGTCTGCATGCGAATATTGCCCGCGCCAGCAATGGCCAGTGCGAAGGCCGTGGCCGACTCGTCATTGCTTGCTTCCATGATCACCACCAGGTCGTATTTGCCAAGCGTCCAGAAAATCTGGTTCATGCTGACACCGAATTTAGGGGCCGCTTCCTTGGCGGCATCAGCGCGTTTGGTCGTGTCCTTCACGCTGCGAATACCCTGATCGGTGAAGCTGCAAAGTGCAATGTAAGTTCCCATGATTGTTCTCCTTGTGCAAACCGGGACCTCGGAAATCAAGCCGGTCGGCGGCGGTCCCGGGACGCTGACCAGTCGTGGCCAATTTGCCGGGCTGCGTGCTTGCAAAAAGCCGCAGCCCGAGGCTCCACATCCTTGGCTTTTTAGCACCGGTAAACCGGCCGGGCAAGGCATAAGGAGAGCACCGTGCGACAGCTTTACAAGACTTACACCCCACTGCACTACCCTGATTGCCTGCCAATCCGGCGCCTCAACAACTATCAATAAAATAGCAACCTACACCCGCAGCACATGGACAAACAGCTGTTTTTACCTAAAAACAGCAAAATCCCCACAGCCCGGACCGAAAAGCTCAGCCGCTGACCCAGAACTCGGGCGCGGACTGCAAGGCGTCCAGCACTTGCCGCGTGAGGGCATCATGCGGCCGGGCCTGAAGGCTTGAGCGGGCCAGGGAGTCCAGCAGGCGCGACAGGTTTTGCGGCTGGGGCGGCAAGGGGCCAAAAAACTGCACGCCTTGCGCATCGGCAATCAGCACGGTGGGGAAGGTTTCCACATCCACATCGCCCACCAGGTCGGCCTGGTCCTCGACGTCCAGCCAGGCGAAGCGCATGGCGGGATAAAGCGCCGCCATCCCGGCCACGACGCTACGGTAGTCGCGGCACAGGCCGCACCATTGCGCGCACAGGCAGACGACCCAGGTGACGGGATCGGGTGAAATGAGGCCGGATGAAGGCGTGGAATTCATGACATCGCTCCGGCTACGGCCGGGTTTACTTCTTTTTTCATAGCGCATCCCCCAGGCGAATAGACGACCAGCGGGCCTTTTCCCATAATTTTCTGACGGAAGGGGCCTTGTCGAGCAGCAGCAGCTGCATCAAGGGCTCCAGCGGGGTGGCATCAGGTTCAACCAGCAGCAGGTAACGCGACTCGACCTGCCCTTGCGCGTCGTTGAGCTGGCCGACCCAGTCCAGCGCGACCAGCGTTTCCAGCACGGGTTCGAGTTGCAAAACGTCCACCTGAAGCTGCCCGGCCAGACCCGAGGCACTGACGCCCATTCGGGCCGTGGCGCGCGCCTGGTGCAGTTGCTGCATCACCTCGATGGCCAGCTGGAACAGCCAGCCATGGGCGCTGCCGCGCCGCGCCACGCCCGCCAGCAAACTGGGCAGGTAGGCCGCGATGACGGCGCCCATCAGCACGATGACCCACGACAGATAAATCCAGACCAGCAGTATGGGCAAGGTGGCAAATGCGCCGTAGACCAGCGAATAGGTCGGCACGGCGCCAAGGTAGATGGCCACCGCCTTTTTGCCGATCTCAAGGCCCGCCGCCACGAACACGCCGCCGCTCCAGGCGTGCGCCCACTTGACATAGGTATTGGGCACATAGCGGTACAGGGCGGCCATGCCGCCGGCCACCAGAAGAAACTGCACCACATCGAGCAAAAAGCGCAGGCTGACCGGCAAAGCCCCCACCAGCCCACTGGAGGCCGACAGCACGTAAGACGTGAGCGCCAGGCTGGCCGCCAGCACCAGCGGCCCGAGCGTGATGACGCCCCAGTAAATCAGCACGCGCTGGGTCAGCGGCCGGGGCGTTCGCACGCGCCATATGCTGTTCAGCGTGCGGTCTATCGTCAGGATCAGCGCAATGGCGGTGACCAGCAGCACGGCCAGACCGGCGCCGCCCAGCTTGCTCGCCTGGCCGCTGAACTGGGTCAGGTAGCCCAGCACCTGGCGCGCGATATTGTCCGGAATCAGGCTCTGGATCAGCCATTTCTGCAGCGCGCCCTGCAGCTTGGAAAACATCGGAAAGGCCGTAAAAATCGCCAGCGCCACGGTAAAGAAGGGCACCAGTGCAATCGAGGTTGTAAAGGTCAGGCTGCTGGCGGTCAGGCCCATGTGGTCGTCGCGAAAGCGCTGGCGCAGCGTGATGGCGGTGTCGCGCCACGGAAAATGGGACAGCTCGATGAGCAAAGCCTGTAAAGACTGCTGAAATTTCATCCCCGGTATCATGCCACCGACATTCTTATGAACATGAACAAAGCAAACCGGATAGAAATGACCCGCTGGCTGGCGCTGGGCAGCCTCGGCAGCCTGATTGTGCTGGGCCTGGCCTGGGAAATGTGGCTGGCGCCGATACGGCCGGGCGGCTCGCTGCTGGCGCTCAAGGTGCTGCCGCTGTGCATTCCGCTGGCCGGCATTTTGAAGAACCGCATGTACACCTACCGCTGGGTCAGTCTCATGGTCTGGCTTTACTTCACTGAAGGCGCAACCCGCGCCTGGAGCGAGCGCCCACCGGGCAACTACCTCGCCATGCTGGAGGTGCTGCTGTGCCTGCTGCTGTTCACCGCCTGCGCGCTGCATGTGCGCATACGCCTTAAAAATTCGCCGGCCCCGACCGCCGTCACGACGGGCACCCCATGACCGATACAAGCCAACTTCTGGAGGCGCTGCGCCACATCACCGGCCCGGCACATGTGCTGACCGACGGCGACCTCAGCGCCTGGACCCAGGACTGGCGCAAGCGCGCGCAGGGCAAGGCGCTGGCCGTGGTGCGCGCTGGCAGCACGGCCGAAGTAGCCGCCATCGTCAAGGCCTGCGCCGCCGCTGGCGTAAGTCTGGTGCCGCAAGGCGGCAACACCGGTCTGGCCGTCGGCTCGGTGCCCGATGCGTCGGGCACGCAGGTGGTGCTGAGCTTGCAGCGCATGAACGCCGTGCGCGCGCTCGATGCGGCCAACCTCACCGTCACCGTCGAGGCCGGCTGCATTTTGCAGAACCTGCAGGTCGCTGCCGAAAAGGCCGATTTTCTGTTTCCGCTCAGCCTGGCCGCCGAAGGCAGTTGCACGATTGGCGGCAACCTGGCCACCAACGCTGGCGGCACGCAGGTACTGCGCTACGGCAATGCGCGCGATTTATGCCTGGGGCTGGAAGTCGTCACCGCGCAAGGCGAGATCTGGCATGGCCTGTCGGGCCTGCGCAAGGACAACACCGGCTACGACCTGCGCAATTTGCTCGTCGGCAGCGAAGGCACGCTGGGCATCATCACCGCCGCCACGATGAAGCTATTCCCGCAGCCGGCTGCCCGGCTGACCGCCTGGGCGGCGTTGCCGTCGATGGAGGCCGCTGTCACCCTGCTGGGTCTGGCGCACCGGCATCTGGGCGCGGGCCTGACGGGTTTTGAAGTCATGGGCCAGTTTGCGCTGAGCCTGGTCGACAAGCACTTTCCCCAACTGCGCGTGCCGCTGTTCAGGAACGCACCCTGGTGCGTATTACTGGAGAACTCAGACCACGAATCCGAGGCGCATGCGCGCGCGCAGTTCGAGCGCCTGCTTGAAACCGCCTTCGAGCAGGCTTGCGTCAGCGATGCCGTGGTGGCCGAAAACCTCGGCCAGGCCAAGGCCCTGTGGCATATCCGCGAGAGCATTCCGCTGGCGCAGGCCGAGGAAGGGCTGAACATCAAGCACGACATCTCGATTCCGGTGTCGCGCATCCCGCAATTCGTGGCTGAAACCGACGCCCTGCTGGCCCGAGAGATTGCCGGCGTGCGGCTGGTGAACTTTGGCCACCTGGGCGACGGCAATCTGCACTACAACGTGCAGGCGCCCGAAGGCGGCGACGCCAAGGCCTTTTTGCGCGATCAGGAAGAGCGCGTCAACACGCTGGTCTATGACTCGGTAGCGCGCTTTGACGGCTCCATCTCGGCCGAGCACGGCGTGGGCAGCCTCAAGACCGACACGCTGCCCACCTACAAATCGGCCGTGGCGCTGTCGATGATGCGCGCCATCAAGCAGGCGCTGGATCCGCAAAACCTGATGAACCCCGGGCGAGTTGTGCGCATATAATTTGTGCATACTGAATGGGAGTTTCTCATGCTTCGCTTTGACAACGCACCCAAAAAGCCCACCAACCTGTCCCTCACCGTCACCACCCTTGAGATGGCGCGCGAACTCGGGATAAATCTCTCGAAGACCGTGGACGAATTGCTTGAGAAGGAAGTGAGGCGCATCTACCGGGCCAAGTGGGCCGAGCGCAACAAGGACGCGATTGACGCCTACAACACGCGGATTGCAGCGGAGGGTACGTTTGCGCAGCAGGTCAATGAATGGCTGGCCAACGAAGGCGAGGCAGCGACACCGCCCGGTTCGCGCAAGGTGGCTTGAATGGCACAGTTCGACGTGTACACCAACCCCATGCTTGACCAGCGCGGCCACATTCCGTACTGGCTTGACCTGCAGTCCGACCATATCGCTCAGCTGCACTCCCGCGTCATCATCCCGCTTCGAACGCCCGAGACGATGGGGCCACGCATCGAAGGGCTGCAACCCATCGTTACCGTCGGCAAGCAGGCCTTGTACGCGGACGTGCCTTCCCTCGCATCGTTTCCTTCCCGCTTGCTGAAGCAGCCGGTGGCGCATGTTCAAGCGCAGCGGAACGACTTGATTGCTGCGCTTGACTATTTGATTTCCGGATTCTGAACATGCAAAACAGCCCAAACGACGGCGTGCGCCCCATCCGCTCCCAATACGAAGACCTCATGCGCCATGTGGACACGCAAGGCGTCTTCAAGGCCGATCGCACCGGCACCGGCACCAAAAGCGTGTTCGGCCACCAGATGCGCTTTGACCTGAACGAAGGCTTTCCGCTGGTCACGACCAAGAAGGTTCACCTCAAATCCATCGTGACCGAGCTGCTGTGGTTTTTGACCGGATCCAGCAACAACAACTGGCTGAAAGAGCGCGGCGTCAGTATCTGGGATGAATGGGCTGACCCCGAAACCGGCGAACTCGGTCCCGTTTATGGCGTGCAGTGGCGCAGCTGGCCCACACCCGACGGCGGACATATCGACCAGATCAGCGAAGTCATCCGGGCGCTCAAGACCAACCCCGACTCGCGCCGCATCATCGTCAGCAGCTGGAACGTGGCCGAGCTGGACAAGATGGCGCTGATGCCCTGTCACGCCTTTTTTCAGTTCTACGTCGCGCCTGCCGCCGAACCCGGCGGCAAGGGCAAGCTGAGTTGCCAGCTCTACCAGCGCAGCGCTGACATATTTTTGGGCGTGCCCTTCAACATCGCCAGCTACGCACTGCTGACGCACATGGTCGCGCAGCAATGCGGGTTGGACGTGGGCGACTTCATCTGGACCGGCGGTGACTGCCACATCTACAGCAACCATCAGGAGCAGGTCGCGCTGCAACTGAGCCGCGCGCCCCTGCCCTACCCCACGCTGCACATCAGGCGCAAGCCCAATTCGATCTTCGACTACCAGTTCGAGGATTTTGAATTTCTGGACTACCAGCACCATCCTGCCATCCAGGCGCCGGTGGCGGTCTGAGGCAAGGCATGCAGATCAACCTGATTTATGCCCGCGCCGCCAATGGCGTGATCGGCAAGGATGGCGCCATGCCCTGGCACCTGCCCGAAGATTTGGCGCATTTCAAGCGACTGACGCAGGGCCACCCCGTCATCATGGGCCGCAAGACCTGGGATTCGCTGCCGCCGCGCTTTCGGCCCCTGCCCGGCCGCAGCAACATCGTCATCACTCGGCAGGCTGACTGGCAGGCTGCCGGCGCGCAGGCCGCCTCCAGCCTCCCCGCCGCCCTGACGCTGTGCGGACAGGCCGATGAAGTCTGGGTCATGGGCGGCGCCCAGATCTATGCCCAGGCCGAGCCCCTTGCTGACCGGATAGAAGTCACTGAAATCGCCCGGGCGTTCGACGGCGATACCTTTGCGCCTGTGCTGGGCGGCCAGTGGGCAGAGGCAGCACGCGAAGACCACCTGTCATCCACCGGCCTGAAGTTCAGCTTCGTTACCTACAGAAAACAACAGGAAAAATAACAATGTCAGGACACGGATTTCACGTACACGGCCCGCATGACCATGAACTGGAGCACGCCGCGCAAGGCGGCGCCCATGACAGCCACGACAAGGGCGGCATGATCGCGCAGATCGCGGTGGTCACCGCCATCATCGCAACCGTGGGCGCCCTCTTTTCCTACCAGGGTGGCGCCACCCAGGCCAATGCGGGGCTGTACAAGAACACGGCCGCCATCAAGAAGACCGAGGCGGCCAACCAGTGGGCCTTCTACCAGGCCAAGAGCACCAAGCAGTCACTGGCCGAATTTGCCCGCGATCTGGCGCCCGAGGACAAGCGCGCCGCCTACCAGGGAAAGATTGACCGCTATGAAAAGGAAAAGAACGACATCAAGCTTGGAGCCGAAAAGCTGGAAGCCGAGTCGCTCGCCTGGGACCACGCGTCCGACGAGCAGATGCACCAGCACCATCGCTGGGCGCAAGCTACCACCGTGCTGCAGGTTTCGATTGCACTGGCTGCCATTGCCCTGCTCACGCGCAAGAAGTGGCTGGAGTACGGCATGTTCGCGCTGGCGGGCTTCGGGCTGGTGTTGGGCGGTTTGGCTGTGCTACATATTTGATAGCTATTCATGCCCATTCTTATTGGGCTACAACCCTAAAACATCGATAATTGACGTTTTTTGGCTCGCAAGGGCGATGGCGAGCCGGGCGTGAACACCATCTGGCTGGGCATGCAGCGCATCCTGGACTTCGCCGCTGGCTTCAGGCTCTCCAGGGAACGTCAGGCTGCGGGGATTTGTGTATAAGGAAATGAACTAAACCCACCCATTAAATAGGTGGGTTTAGTTACTTATCTAAGGCTTGACCAAAGGCTGGGGGAAAACCACAAAGACGATGTTTGCCTGTTGCTTATCCTCGCTTTTAACGGTAATCAGAGCCGGTCCGGTTAATTTCGATGGATTTCCGCCTGTCGAATTAGCGGTGACATCAAAGGATGTACCGTTGCTATTCATGGCAGCAGTGGCGATGTTCTCAGGGAAGCCAGGCGAATTAGTAGACGTAACGGTGTACGGCGGCAAGCCTCCAGTGATCTGGAACGTCAGTTTCTCAGTAACACGCGCATTTGCAGAAGCCGGTTCTGTTTTCAGGAGCGCATTGGCAGGGCAAGCATGTGTGGAATCTATTGTGATAAATGCGGTGGCGGTTCTCGACTGACCATCAAGCACAGTCAGGGTTGCTTTGTACGGAAACATCCCATTTGGAGGTGTAGGATTTCTAATGCTAGCCGTAAAATAAGAATTCGATCCAAAAGGCAGGGCCGGGCCGACGGGTACGCCAAAATTATCACTGGTCAATACGGTGAAGGGAGAAGTCCCACCTGTAAAGACAAAAGGTATGTTGGTAGTGCAATCGCCAGCATTGATTGATTGAGGGAAAAGAGAGGGCGGAATTCCTGTTTGCCCTATGGGCAGGACCGTCACATTAATTGTTACAGATTTACCAGCCGAATCAACAACGGCAATTGGCGAAGGCTCCAAAAATCCTGTGAAGCCCACAGGTATACTGCTCGACGTCATGCCGTTAATCGTCAGCGCCGTGCCGCTAAGCGTTGTCGTTACAACGCTCGTATTTCCACTGGTGGCTGTGTAGGGTGCTCTGCCACCACCGACGGTGTAAGTCGCACTTCCGCCTGAAGCCAAGGTGATAGCACTCGGAGCCGTCGTGAATAGCGCTGTGGCCGCTGCGGTTGTAGGAGCTGACTTCCCCAGCAGCTGACAAGCCGTAGCACTTCCAGCCGCGCAGTCTGCCTGCTGCGTACGGATATCGTCATTGGTGGCGCCACCACCGCAGGCGCCGAGACTTAGCGCAAGAAGAACAGCCGAGCAATTAATACCAGATATTACCTTGTCATTCACAGTACTTCTCCCTTTAATAGAAAACCAAGTCGATACCATCATTAATACTTATTTGCCGCCTCCCAACATGGGAAGTATGGTTCGAATAACCTGAATAACTGCCGGCCCCAGGATGACCATGATGATGGACGGAAATATACAGACCACCAGGGGAAACAGCATTTTTGTAGGCACCTTGGCGGCCAGTTCCTCGGCACGCATTTGACGTTTGTGGCGCAGGTCATCTGAAAATACCCGCAGCGACTCGCCAATGCTGGTTCCAAACTTGTCTGCCTGGGTGAGCATGGTGGCAAACGTGCCAATTTCCTCAACACCGGTACGCAGTGCAAGATTTTTCAAAGATTTTTCACGGGTGCCGCCCGCTCTCATTTCCAGATTGGTCAGATGCAGTTCTTCGGCCAGAGCAACACTTTTGATCTGAATTTCTTCAGCTACCTTGGTCAGGCCTGCATCCAGCCCCAGGCCAGCTTCTATACAAACCAGCATCAAATCAGCCGCATCAGGAAAATTTTCGAAAATTTCACGTTGGCGTGCCTTGATTTTAAAATGCAGAAAAATGTTGGGTAAATAACAACCCAGCATGGCTGACGCCATCACGTAAAACAGGAGTGTCAGGTTTGACTCATTAGTGCTTCTGAGCGCCAGGAAAGCAAGAGCCGCAAAAACCAGAGGCAGCAGGGTTTTGGCTGCAAAATAAATCAGACTTGCGTCCTCACTTCGAATTCCGGCATTGAAAAACCTGACTCTAATGGGCGATTTATCCCATTCCCCTTCGGGGGTCGATAATTGGGCAAAGGGCCCGACAATTTTTACAATATTTTCGGTCCACTGTGATTTTTCACCGGGACCGGCCATGGCTTTTAACCGTTGCTCGGTTTTGCTGGGTGTCAGCCATAGAAACAATCCGATCAAGCTGAACGTTACTGCGAAGAAGATGAGGCCTGGGAGTAAATACATTTTGGTTACCTCTTAAACGCGAATTTTGATGATCCTGCTTAAAACAAAAGCACCGAAAGCCATCAGGATCAGCATGTACTTAATAATCGAAATACCGATGGGGTCATTCCATAAGGGAGACATGAATCCAGGATTCACAAGGTACATCACACCTGCCAATGCAAAAGGCATGACACCTAAAATCCAGGCTGACAGGCGTCCTTCTGAAGACAATACCTTTACCTTTGCCATCAGCTTGAGCCGCTCGCGAATCAAACGGCTCAAATTACCCAATACCTCTGTCAGATTCCCCCCTGATTCGCGTTGAATCAGCACCGACACGATGAAATAACGCAGATCCGTAAGCGGGACACGTTCGCTCAGGTTCGTCAGTGCCTGTTGTAGCGCTACGCCGAAATTGACTTCATCGTGCACGATGTGGAACTCCCCGGCGATGGGTTCCGCCATTTCATCGCCGACCATTTGCAAGGCAGACGAAAAAGCATGACCAGAACGCAAGGCCCTGGTAATCAGGTCGAGCGCTTCCGGTAACTGCCTTTCAAACTTGCCCAGGCGGCCGCTTCGTTGGTGGCTGACATACAGCAAGGGGGCGACGGCAAAGACCGCTCCCACCACACCACTTAGCAAGAGTGATTGGTGCATCCCATAAACCATCACCATGCAAGCGATAGTTCCCAAAGCTCCGCACACTAGCAAAAGCCTGGACACAGTCCAATTGAGCCCTGCTTGCAGGATGAACTTGTCCAGCCTTTGCGCTCGGGACATGCTCAGCAGGAAACGCTCGATGGCAGGAATCTCGCTCAGCATGCGTTGCTTCAGCAGTTGTGTATGTTGACTGTTATCCCGGGAAGCCGAGAGCGCCCGCAGCCTGGTCACAATCTTTTTGGCTTGTGGCCCCTTGTACGACTTCCAAAGCAGATAAGCCCCTTCCAGCAGCAGGAGCACCGCGATGAAAACAAGCACCGATATGATCAGGAAGGCATTGCCACCGATGTTTTCCAGCATGATCGCTCCTTTTACTGGTAGTGTTTCGCAGGGTCGAACATGGCATCAGGCAACACCACACCAAATGAGCGCAGGCGATCCGCGAATTTTGGCCTCACGCCTGTCGCCTGAAAATGGCCTTGCACCTCGCCTTCAGCATTCACGCCGGTTTGCCTGAAAGCGAAGATTTCCTGCATGGTGATGACTTCGCCCTCCATGCCGGTGATCTCCTGGATGCTGGTGATCTTGCGTTTGCCATCGATCAACCGGAGCCCCTGGATCACGACCGTAATGGCCGAGGCAATCTGTTGCCGGGCTGCCTTGTGCGGAAGGTTGAGATTGGCCATGCCGATCATGTTTTCGAGCCGGGACAAGGCATCACGCGGTGTATTGGCATGGATGGTGGTGAGTGATCCCTCATGGCCGGTATTCATGGCCTGCAGCATATCAACCGCTTCAGCGCCGCGAACCTCGCCAATCACGATGCGGTCTGGCCGCATCCGCAAGGCGTTGCGTACCAGGGCGCGCTGGGTGATTTCGCCCTTGCCTTCAATATTCATGGGACGGGTTTCCAGGCGCACGACGTGCGGCTGCTGCATTTGCAACTCGGCCGCATCTTCGATGGTGACGATGCGCTCTGTTTCAGGTATGTAGCCCGACAGGATGTTGAGCAAGGTTGTCTTGCCTGCGCCTGTGCCGCCGGAGATGATCATGTTGACTTTTGATTTGCACAGACCTTCCAGCATGAAAGCCATTTCTGGCGTCAAGCTCTTGAGCTCATTCACCAGATTTTCCATTTTGAGGGGAATATGCGCAAAGCGCCGGATTGACATCATGGGGCCATCAAGCGCGACCGGCGGAATCACCGCATTGACGCGAGAGCCATCCGGCAGCCTGGCATCCACCATCGGGCTGGACTCATCAATACGCCGCCCTACCAGGGATACGATCTTGTCAATAATGCGCAGCAGGTGCTTTTCATCGGTAAAGGTGACGTTGGTCAGCTCCAGTTTTCCCTTGCGCTCGACGTAAATCTGCTCAAAGGAGTTCACCAGAATGTCAGACACCGTCGGGTCAGCCATCAACAGTTCAAGCGGCCCGAAACCCAGCATTTCATGCTGGATATCGCGAATCAGCGTACGGCGTTCGATGTCATTGATGGCGGCCTGCTCGTCCTGAAGCAAGCGCTCCACCATGGTGGCAATTTCCTGCCGCAGCATGACGGGCGACAAGGTTTCAAGAACCGCCAGGTCGAACTTGTCAAGCAGCTTGAGGTGCATTCGTCCTTTCAGCAGCTTATAGGCATCACTCGCCACCAGGCCCTGGTTGGCATCCCTGGCATCATTTATTGCCACATCGACCTGTCGCTCCACGAGGGGCGCCAGGGCAACAGCATTGAGTTTGTCGCGGAAAGACATGGCTGGCTCCCTCAAAGTATAAAAATTAACGCTACTGCTCAGGCCCGCCCAAACAGGCGGCCCAACAAACTGCGGCTTTCTTCCTGCCTGGGACTCAGCGACAACGCAAACTCAGCCAGGTTTTTGGTGACTGCATTGGTGCGGGCCAATTCGGCCAGCGCATTGCCCTGGTTGATGGCGGTGTTGACATCTTTGTACGAGTTGGGAACGGTACGCACGCTAACGTTGCCCACTGAGCGCTGTATATCGTCCAGACCGATGTCCCCCCCTTTTTCGAAGCGGTTGACAATCAACTCGATCTTGTCGTTGGGGTAACCGAGCGACTTGAAAACTGCAAGAAGCTTGTTGGCATTTCGAAGGCCTGGCAGGCCAGCCTGTAGCACTGGAAATATGCGGTAAGAACGGTCCAGTGCCTTGATCGCCAGCGTATCGAGGGTTCGGCTTATATCCAGGAGCACAAAGTCATACTGCCTGACTGCCATGCTGAGAATCGCATCAATATGCTCTGGCTTGATTTCCATGGCCCTGGAAATGTCTTCCGGTGCTGCCAGAAGGCTGTAATTGTCGGCAATTTTGACGGTGCTGGCGGCCAGAAACGACGCGTCAAGGCGGCTGATGTCATGCGCCACATCAGCCAGCGTGGAGCCAGGCTTACCATCATGTACAAACGACAGCGCATCGCCAAATTGCAGATTCAGGTCAATCAACAGCACAGACCTGGTTTCTGCCAGCTGAAAGCCCAGATTGGTCGCCAGAAAAGTAGCCCCGCTGCCCCCCTTGCAAGGCATGAACGCCAGTATCTTGCCAGGGCTCTTGCCTTGGCCAGCCATCAGCTTGGCGGTAATCCTGTTGACTGCTGCATCCAGCGCCTCCGCAGAAACTGGCGAAGGAAGCACCTCTCGCACGCCCGCCCGCATGGAGTTGATCAGGAACTCCGGAGTTTGCGTGGCACACAGCAAAATGACTGCGATTTTAGGGTGATGGGTAATGACATATTCAACCTGGACCAGCTCATGGGGATCGCAGCACATGCCGTCCACGAGCATCAGGTCCGGCTGCTCCTGTTCGGCAACTACACGCATTTTGGTTTTGCCACCCTCAATGAGAATTACCGAGTGTGCGTTGACTTGAAGCACGAGCCCAATCTCTTGCAGGTGGGTTTTGTTGGGTGAAATGACGGCGATTTTCATTTTGTTTACCTGAAGGTTATAAACAGATGGTCTTGCTGTTCGGATCTTGCCGCATGACTTCCCGCGTCAGGAAGGTGGAAAAAGAAGGCATCCGGATGGCGGGCAGCCTCGCAATTCCTGCGATAGGGGAAATCCACTGGTAATCAAGATTGGTAATGGTCAGGGTGACCCCTTCGCAAGTGGCTGAAGTGCAACCTGCTGGGATCCAGTCGAGGTTGATGCTCTGGATTTGTGGCAATAGCGCTTGCATTTTTAAAAGAACCTCAGCTGAATTTCCGGTGTCATCGCAAACCACCGCGTAGCGCGCCCCGGCCCTGGTAGCTTCGTTCGCCGCATTCCAGGTGAAAAGCATTCGGCTGAAGTCCATGATTCCCAGTAGAAAGGTCAGGAAAATGATCAGCACCAGCGCGAACTCCACGGTAGTGGCGCCCGTGTGCCGTGTCTTTGGCTCGGGTCTCATAGCTAGCTCCTCATGGTGGCGGTGACGTCGGAAAACCGGATGGCGCCGAAGGGGATGCCAAAGACACTGGGAAACAGTGAATTGAAGGTGTAGCCCTGGATCCGCACGGTAACGGTGTTGATCACCGGATTGGTTCCGGCTGTCTGCCAGATCGGATCCGGCACTTGCGAGGGCTTGAGGCCGATGGCCAGTGGTGTTCCAGTGCCTGCCGTATTACCGTAAACCAGCAGGTTGCGCGCCTCGGGAATCTTTGTACCCGGGGTTTGGAGCGACAGGTAGCGGGCAGCATCACGCACCGACTTGGTCAGGGTGTTGTATTCCCAGATGGCCCGGCCAAACTCGACGGTGATCAATGTCAGCAACAGCAGCAAGGGAAGAATCAGCGCGAATTCAACCAGTGCCACGCCATTTTGTCGTTTATTCATGGGTCTTTCTCCTACCGGACCAGAGCCGGAACCAGCGGCCCGGCCGCACCGCCGGGTATGCCGCTGAAGCTGCAGGGGCTTGTCAGACTACTCGCGTTTCCAATGAACTCAAGCTTCACGTCAGCCATCGGAATGCTGAGCGGCTGCAGCATGAGCATGCACATGAAGTCCTTGACTTTATTGGCGCTGTCGGTGACCGGCACCGTGACGATACGACGGTTGCTTCCCCAGGCCCCGTGGCTTGCGGAGCCGTTTCCAGAAGCCGCCAGATCCTTGAAGCTGTTCAGGCTGATGCCGCTGATGGACTCGCAGCTGTTCGCGCCCTTGACCTTGCCGCTGGGTGCGCAGGCGCCGAAATTCGCCCGTTTGGTCACGAAGTTCTGGGCCGTTGCATCTGATCCTGCAGCCGGTGTTCCATTCCAGGCGTTGTTATGAAAATTACCGTTGATTGCAACTGTGTTCGTCCAGTTGGTAGCGGTGTAGGAGTAGCCGCTGAAATCCGGACGCATGTAGCTCGGATCCGTGCTGAAATCAGGCAGCTTCTTGTAGATGCCAAAACGGTAGTTCCAGTCTTCCGCAATCGTCGTCTGCGTGCCTGGCGTTCCTAGCACGTCGTTGACGCGGGTTCCGCATTTGCCATTCATTTCCGCCTTTGTCTCCGACGCATTATTCGAGCCATCGAGGTTGGCCCAGCCGATGTAACCCCCAGGGGTCGCACTCTGGCTGGTCAGTACGGTGACCCACTCTCCGGGCGTCAAACCGTAGTTCGGTGCCGGGCAAGGACCGCCACAGGTGGTTTTGGGCTTGAATGCCACCGGTAGCGGGCAGGTGGTCTGGCCGTGGGCGCGCGTTGCCACGGCACTTGCCATCACGTTGCGGGTACTGGGGAAATCGGTGCTGTTGCCGGAGAAAGCGCCAAGGGCCTGCATCAGCCACATCTGAACGGCGGGCTGGACATGCTGGCACTGCGCGTACTGGGCAAGCGTGGGGTCTGTCGTGGACAAGTAGGACGGATCCTTGAAAGTGATTTCGGCGTCCACCAGCTGACCCTTGCCGCTCCAGGTCGCTGACTGGAGATTGACTCGGTTCAGGTTGCCGGCAGTTCGGCCCGCACTGGTGGCTCGGCCGATGGCTGTGGTTTGCAGGTCGAGTTCCTGCGCCGCCGCCAGGGCGCAACTGTCCATGGCGGTTTGCAACTCCGTCTTGACAATGAAAAGGCGGCCAAAATCCAGTGCAATTCCCATGAATCCCAGCAGGAATAGCAGGACAAGCGCTACGGTAACAATCACTGCGCCACCCTGGCGATGGCGACTGAGAATATGTTGCATGACAAGACCTCTTTTTGTCGCTGGACGAAAGGCGAAGTTTTGCAGACTCCGCTTTCGATTTAAATACATGGCGCTGCTGTGCGACGGGCGAATACAGGGTCGATAAAGCTGGCACCAATTGTTTGGGGGTTTAGCGCCAGCGCCGAGCTAATAGACAGCATCGCAATAATCAATGCATACTTACTCTTCTGAATCCCAATATTCGAATATTCTTCTTTGAGAATGTCCTTGCTGAGCTCCAAAAACCGGTTGCGTGCAGTAGCGTTGGCTTGTGTTGATTTGAATCCCCTTGAGTTGCCAACGTTAGGCGGTTGGATTCGCCACCACTAAAGGGCGTTAATCCACCGCCATCTTTCGGTGCTGTTGTGCGCTAAACGCAAGTTCCCGTCAGGCAGGTGGTAACGCGAGCCACAAAGGTCGCGAAGCCGCCGCTAAGGCCATTCATTGCCAAAACCAGGCCGATCGACACGACAGCAATGATCAGTGCGTACTCGACGATTTGGGCACCGTCCTCTTCTTTGGCAAAGGATTGGACGGAATTATTGACGGTGTTGAGAAACTTGTTCATTTTGTTTACCTCTTGAAGTTACTTACAAATCGAAATTTACTTGATTGAATGATCTGGTTGAATTTCATTTAGTGATACTGCATGGGCATTAACTCCTTTCTGGTTAAATCTGGCAGAAAAGCATGACTCCCTTTTCACCTATCTGGTGTTTCTTGCTGTCTTGAATATCAAGATCGTGTCGGCTTTGATTTGCCGCTATTTGCTTCCGCTCACGCTGCCGCCGATATTGATAACATTCACCACGGGCGGCGGCGCCTTGAACGTTCCCTGGTAGAGAATGACGGCCTCCCGGGCTGCCCTTCCGTCCATGCCTGTCACCTGATCCGGGTTGTTGCCAGCGTCGGGGTTGATCGTCATCTTCAGGCGTGCCTCCCGGACGGCATCGCCAAACTTGGCGTCGTAGTTGGGCGTGGTCGAGCACCCGGCCATCAGTCCCAGCAAAAGTGCGCAAGCAAGTTTGTTCATGATGTTCTCCGGTTACTTAGTTTCGGATTTGAGGGTAAGAAGCTTTTACTGACTCGACCGTAGTAGGCCTGGTGACTGGTTCAACAGAAGATGTGCTTACTGGCGTGGACGTAGGCGCGGTGACCGGTATGACGGCTGGCGCGGTGACCGGCACGGCAGCAGGCGTGCTTGCCGGAATGGCCGTGGACGCGCTTGCCGGATTGGCGGCTGGCGCGGCTTCCCTGGCGCTGCCCTCGGCCTTGCCCATGAACAGCACGTCGGCACGGTTGGGCGCAATGTGGTTGTCGGTAGGCAGCACAACAGCGGTTGTCAGGGGTTTGACCAGTCGCGGCGTGACCACAAAGATCAATTCGGTTTGATCTTGCTGAAATTCGGTGGAGCGGAACAGCGCGCCCACAATCGGCACCTCGCCGACGCCGGGGAAGCGCTTGATGCTTTCCGTGATGTTGTTTTTGATCAGGCCCGCAATGGCAAAGCTTTGCCCATCGTTGAGTTGCACGGTGGTGTCAATTCGGCGGGTTGTGATGGAAGGCAAGACTGAAGTCACGCCACCTACGGTGGTGAACGGCGAGCCGGTTTGCGACAGTTCTGAAACTTCAGACACCAGCTTGAGATTGACCCGGGTGCCATCGAGCACGGTGGGCATGAACTTCAGGCCGACGCCAAACTCTTTTTCTTCCAGGGTGATGGTGGGAGCACCTTGACTGTTGGTTTGCGAGACGGGTATGAAGATTTTTCCGCCGGACAGAAAGCTTGCCGATTGGCCACTGATCGCCAGGATGTTGGGCTCCGCCAGCACCCGGACCAGGCCATCTCTTTTCTGCGCATCGACCCCTAGCAGTGAAGCGCCTTTTCCAGCGGTGCTCAGGTTGGCGGTAGCGCCTGCCGATCCGCCCTTGATAGCGCCACTCGCATTTCCCAACAGGTTTGCCCCGCCGATGTTGGGGTTGAACTGCCCTAACACCGCTGGCCCGCCGCCAATAATGCCGGAGATGACGCGAGACGTCAGTCCATCGGCGGACGTGGCGAGCCTGGTGAAATCGAGGCCGAATTTATCGAGCAGGGTCTTGCTGACTTCGGCAATTTTGACCTCCAGCATCACCTGCTGCGGCGTCATGATGCGCAGCAGGTTAACCACCTTTTTACCGTCGCCGTAGGAAGCCGCCAGGGTCATCACTTCGTCGAGCTTGATGGCGTCGCTGACCTTGCCGGTCAGCACAATGGCGTTTTCCGCGCCCCTGACCTTGATGCCGGTTTCCTCGGGCATCAACTCGGTGAGCTTGGATTGCAGGGTGTCCGGGTCGATGGTGACGATGATGTCCTTGACCACACAGCGCCCGTCCGCGCTTTGCAAGACGACATTCATGGAGCCGGCTTTCTTTCCCAGAAAGAACAGTTCGGTCGGGCTGAGCAGGGTGATTTCCAGGTCTGCCACGCCATCGGCGTCGGTCTGGGCGGCGGCGGCAGTTACTGGTGCAGCGGCATTCGCCGGGGCGCCAGCTTTATCAGTTGCGGCTACCGGCTTTGCAGCGCGACTCGATGACTGGCCACCGACGAGCATTCGTGCGGCGGGCATATTCAGCCTGATGACGCGCGACTTGCCAAGGGTCAAATAAGTGGGCGGGTCAACCACCACGTTTTCACACGGTTTCAAAACGGCAGGCGCGCGTGGCGGCGGTTTGACGGCCGGCTTAGGGGTAGGGGCGGATTGACCGAAGGATTGGTTTGTCAGGGCCAGGGTGGCAATAAAGACCAGGTTTTTGTACTTCTTATTCACTTGAACCTTCTCCCTTGTTTATTGATCTGGAAGCAGTTTTAAAAGCAGTTCTAGAAACAGTTGAGTACGCTGTAGCCTCCTTGCACTACGTCGACGCACACGGCGGCGGGCAGGACCACCGGCTTGGCTGAAACCACTCTTGGTTTACTGGCTGTCGTCACCTTCAAGGCAACGGGCTGGATTTCCTTTTCTCCAAAAAGCTGGCTTTTGGTAATGCCGGCGGTGGCGACCGTCTTCTTGTCAATTTGATTGCGCAGAACCAGCGACAGGGTTCCGACACTGCGGGCCAGATCGAGTTTTTCAGAGTCTTCCAGCGTCAGCTCCAACGTGACGGCGCTGACGACTTTGGGTTTGGTATCATCCCGGCCTGATTCCTGGGCCACGGCCAGCACGAGGACATGCTCCAGCACGGTTTTGCTGATCTGCTTGCCTTCTTCCCCCTTGCCCTTGTCTTGCTGGGCATTGACCATGACATCGACATAATTGCCGGGAAGCGCGAATCCGGCTACGCCGACCACGTCATTGACTCGCACCGTCATGGCCCGCTTGCCCTCTGCGATGACGGCAGAAAGGCCGCCCTGGGTGCCAACGGGCGCCAGTTTGCGTTCAAGAACCGCATCGCCCCGCAACACGCTGACTTTCACCACCCGGTCCTGAAGTTCCTTGATGTCTTTAAAGGCGCCTGGAGGGATGGACCCGCTGGGCCAGTCTGTGGTCGTCAGCATCTGCGGCGTCATCTTGCTGCCCATTTCAATATCGACGGCAGCGACCACGACTTTATTGGAGGCGATGTTGCCTTGTCGTGATACCCAGCCGGCTGCATAGACTGCAGCTGCCAGACCGATGATTAATGCCAGCAATAGCAAGCCGATGGCCTTGATATTTTTCATATACTGCCTCAATATGTTTGTTCGACGATCCACCCATACCTAACCCGCACATAATCTGCACAGAAGCTATACATAACCCAGCTGTTTTGCCACGACATAGCCGATGGTGCCCATACTGATGCTGACGCCATACGGTAGTTTCCCTACTGACTTGCCGGCTTCGATCTGAGCGTCTGGCCTGATTCCGACGATGGTCGAAAACATCATGGTCTGCACAATGTCTTTTACATTGCCCAGCATGCGTCCCAATACCCGGTTAAGTAGTGCAAATCCGAAGGCAGCAATGCCGCCTACGACAAAGGTGGCGACGGCGGCATAAAATATATCGGGGACACCCAAAAATGAGCCGACCATCGCCATGAGTTTTACGTCCCCTGCACCCATGGCCTTTAGCGCATACAGCGGCAGCATGATGACAAAGCCCAACGAAAGTCCGCCGAGCGCCCACAGAAACCCACCATGAGACCGAAAAGAAAAGACCGTGTTATAGGCCAGGCCAAAAACAACGCCACCCAGCGTTAACCAGTTTGGAATCTTGTATATCCGGTAATCACTGATTGAGGCCATAACGAGTAACAGAAACAAGACCCCCGTGCGTGGATCCATGATGAGCATGGCAAGAAGTTCGATTAATGAATTAATTTCATTCATGGTCTATTTCTTTATTCGTTTCATAAACCCGACGGAGTGACGACTTCGCTTTAAATCAAGGTAAATAGCTTATTTACACCTGCCCAGCACGAGCCATTAAAGCAACCGCACATATGCCAAACACGCCATGGAAAATAGCCACTGTTTGATCAGCGAATCTCCATGAAAAACTCTTACCGATGATTACAGTAATTTTCACTCTTGACATTATTTTGCAGAGATTTACGAAGCCCGCAACTCCCCCAATCAGGGTAGCGATCTAAAACAAATCTGCACCTAAAAAATTAGCTTTAGGTGCGTGCCAGCGGGATAAAAAAGGGGTTATTCGGGTGAAACCAGTTGAAAGCCGCGCACCGCGTCATACGGCCAACAGAGGGTGTAAGCGGAAAAGCAACATCATTGCAAACATGCAACTAATGTTACTAAATGTATTTATTCTGGCGATGGATGGCACTTGCAAGTGAATTGACCGTCGGAGTTCCGCGCGGAGCGGCGCGATAGAGAAAGGGACGCCTATAAGATCGGAGAAACGGGAACTCTCCACCTGTCGTGGCGGCCAACCAATCAAGAGGTTAGAAACAAGATGAAACTTGCCACCTGGAACGTGAATTCACTGGCCGTGCGCTTGCCGCAGGTGCTGGACTGGCTTGCCGCCAACCCGGTTGACGCGCTGTGCCTGCAGGAACTCAAGCTCAGCGACGACAAGTTCCCGCACATGGAACTGGAAGCGGCGGGTTACCACAGCGCCGCGTTCGGCCAGAAGACCTATAACGGCGTAGCCATCCTGAGCCGCACGCCGACGCGAGAAGTCGAGAAAAACATCAAGGGATTCGGCGACGAGCAGTCACGCGTGATTGCCGCAACGCTGGACACGCCGAGCGGCGAGCTGCGCGTCGTCAACGGCTATTTCGTCAACGGCCAGGAGCCGGGCAGCGAGAAGTTCGCCTACAAGATGCGCTGGCTGGACGCGTTGCGCGAACAGGTGCGCGCGGAACTCGCAGTACACCCCCGGCTGGTGCTGCTGGGCGACTTCAACGTGGCGCCCGAAGACCGCGACTCCTACGACCCGGAAGGTTTGCGCGAAACCATACACCACACCACCGAGGAGCGTCAGCACTTCCGGCAACTTATCGACCTTGGCCTGAGCGACGCCTTCAGAATGTTCGAACAGCCAGAGAAAAGCTACTCATGGTGGGACTACCGCATGCTCGGTTTCCAGAAAAACCGCGGCCTGCGCATCGACCATATCCTGATCAGCGACGCGCTCAAGCCGCTGGTCAAGGCCTGCACCATAGACCGCCTTCCGCGCAAAAACAAGCAGCCAAGCGACCACGCGCCGGTCATTGCCGAGTTCGACTTACTATCAAAATAGTAGCTAACTACAGCCGTATTATCTGGACTACAGCCCTGATTCACTCAAGATTCAGCTCCTGAATCTTGCGCGTGATGGTGTTGCGCCCTATGCCCAGCTTGTGCGCCGCCTCTATGCGCCGGCCATGCGTGCTGGCCAGCGCGGCCTGTATCAATCGGGACTCGAAGCGGCGCGTCAACACATCCCACACGTCGGTGCGGCCCGCGGCCAGCAGCGCCAGGGCCTCGACCACCAGTCCGCCCTCCCAGCCGGGCGAGACTTGTCCGCCGGACTCGGTCGCAAGCGGCGGCGGGTGAATCGCCGCCGGCTCGGTAAGCTCAAGCGGGGACAGGGCAAGTGTATTTGCCGCGCCGCCTGCCCACTGCGACTCGGCGGGCTGCATCTTGTCAACCGGCGCCAGCGGCTCCCCTGGCGCCGCCGTTGCGGCCAGCACTTCGGGCGGCAGGTCCTTGGGCTCGATGACCTGGGCTGGCGCCATCACTGTGAGCCAATGGCAGATATTTTCCAGCTGGCGCACATTGCCGGGGAAGCCGAATTGGCTTAATTGCCGCAGGGCCGCGTCTGAAATGCGCTTGGGCTCCACGCCGAGCTGTTTGGCGCTTTGCTGCAAAAAATGCCGCGTCAGCATGACCACGTCCTCGCGCCGCTCGCGCAGGGCCGGCAGGCGCAGGCGAATCACGTTGAGGCGGTGAAACAGGTCTTCGCGAAAGCTGCCTTCCTTGACGCGCTGCTCAAGATCCTGGTGCGTCGCGGCAATCACGCGCACATTGGCCTTGACAGCGTTGTGCCCACCGACGCGGTAAAAGTGGCCGTCGCTCAGCACGCGCAGCAGACGCGTCTGCAAGTCAAACGGCATGTCGCCGATTTCATCCAGGAACAGCGTGCCACCGTCGGCCTGCTCGAAGCGGCCGCGCCTCAGCGTCTGCGCGCCGGTGAAGGCGCCGCGCTCGTGGCCGAACAATTCGCTTTCCAGCAGGTCCTTAGGGATGGCCGCCGTGTTGATGGCAATGAAGGGCCCATTGGCGCGCGGCGAGTGCTTGTGCAATGCGCGCGCCACCAGTTCCTTGCCCGATCCTGATTCGCCGGTAATCATCACCGTCACCATGCTCTGGCTCAATCGGCCTATGGCCCGGAACACATCCTGCATGGCGGGCGCCTGGCCCAGCATTTCCGGGGCGGCGACCATGCGCTCCTCGGCAATCTCCTCGCGCTGGCTTTCTTCGACCGCGCGGCGAATCAGTTCAACCGCCTTGGGCAGGTCAAAGGGCTTGGGCAGGTACTCGAAGGCACCGCCCTGAAACGCCGACACGGCACTGTCGAGATCTGAATACGCGGTCATGATGATCACCGGCAGGCCCGGCAGCTTCAACTTGACCTTTTCGAGCAGGTCCAGGCCCGAGCCGCCCGGCATGCGGATGTCGCTGACGAGGATTTGCGGCCCGTCCTCCTCGGTGGCGACGTCTAACGCGGCCAGCACCTCGCGCGGGCTGGTGAAACTGCGGGTCGGCAGGCTCTCGCGCAGCAAGGCCTTTTCAAGCACAAACCGGATGGACTGGTCATCATCAACAATCCAGATCGGCTTCATGTTCTCATCCCTTTTGTGCCGGCTATTGCCAGCGGTTGACTGCGAAAGACGGCAGATTTCAGGGCAGCGGTATCAGCAGCTTGAAATCGGTGCGGCCCGGGACGCTGTCGCACTCGATCAAACCGTGGTGTTGCTGGACAAAGGTTTGCGCCAATGTCAGCCCCAGCCCCGAACCGCCCTCGCGCCCCGTCACCAGGGGATAGAAAATCCGGTCTTTGATGGAGTCCGGCACACCCGGTCCATTGTCAACCACATGCAATTCCAGTGCCAGGCGATAGCGCTGCTTGCCGAAGGTGACCTGCCGTGCGATGCGCGTCCTGAAGATGAGCTCCGCATCGCCGGCCGCCATGCGCTCGACCAGCACCTGGGCGGCGTTGTGGGCGATGTTGAGCACGGCCTGAATCAGCTGCTCGCGATCACCCCGGAACTCAGGGATGGAGGTGTCGTAGTCGCGCGTGACTTTCAGCCCCTTGGGGAACTCCGCCACGATCAACGAGCGCACGCGCTCGCAGACCTCATGGATATTCACGTCGCCGACCAGGTGCGGCCGGCGGTGCGGCGCCAGCAGACGGTCCACCAGCGTCTGCAGGCGATCGGCCTCGTGGATGATGACCTGGGTGTACTCGGTCAGCTCCTTGCTGATGTCCATCTGCAGCAACTGGGCCGCGCCGCGGATGCCGCCCAGCGGGTTCTTGATCTCATGCGCAAGATTGCGAATCAGTTCCTTGTTGGCCTGGGCCTGGTCCATCAGCCGCTCTTCACGGTCCTGCTTGGCCTGCGCCTCCAGCGGCAGCAACTCGACGATCGCCTCGCCCGCCGTATCGGTTTGCGCCACCACGACATGCACCGGCATGGGTTCATGGTTGAGGCGTTTGAGCCATGCGTCATAGCGCAAGGCGGCAAATTCGTTGCTGCCAGCCCCCTCAAGCGCGTGCTTGAGGATCAGGGGTTCCGTAAAACAGTCGGGCAACTGCGAGCCTTCAATGGTGCGGCGCGAGGTGCCGAGCGCGTCTTCGAGTGCCGCATTGGCAAACACCACGCAGCCGTCGGTGCGCACCACGGCCACCAGCGTGGCCAGCAGGTCGAATGCCTGGAAGCGCTGGCTTGCGGCACTGGAGAAAGAAGAGGTGGCGACGGGGAGGTAAGGCTTGTTCAAGGCCCGCATTTTGGGCGCAGAAGTCCTGCGATTCGGATTAGTTGGTCGCTGGCAAACGGGAAATTTCCCGTTTGAGGCCTGCGATATCGTTTTGGCTGCGCGTTATGCCGTCCTTGAGTTCGGCCACGCGGTCAAGATAGCGCTGGTAGTTGCGTCCCTCTATGCCCTGCTTTTCGGGCTCGCCGTTGTTGTACTCTTTTTGCTGCTCGGCAAGTTTTGCTTCGGCTTTTTTCAGTTCCGACTCAAGAATGGCGCGCGAGTCGCTGTCGCGCGAGCGCTGTTCCGGTCCACTGTCGGGGCGGGGGCTGCTAGCGCCGGCACCAGCGGCAACCCGTGGCGGCGCTTTTGACACCGGCGTGCCCTGCACCACCGTGACGTTACCGCCAGAAACCAGCTTGCAATTGCGGCTTTGCGCGTCCTTGGCATTGTTGATGTACTCGGGGGCGCCGCCGCCTACCCCGGCGCAGCGGTAAATCTGCTGCGCCCATGCAGCGCCTGTGCCACTGGCCAGCAGCACGTAAACAAGCGGTAGAAATAAGCGTGGTTTCATGGTCAATTCCCAGCCTGTAGGCTGCCTTTGATGCCTGATCGGGACGGGGCGGTCTGCAAGTATGCTGCATGGCGGCAAATATACAAAATATCGCCGGTCATATCCCCGCGCGGCCATAAAAAAAGGACGGCTTGCGCCGTCCTTTTTCAAGCAGCCGGCCTCTGAAAGGCGAGCAGCCGGGGAAAACAACCCGTGTTACAGGGAGTAGTACATCTCGAACTCGATCGGGTGAGTAGCCTGGCGCAAACGCGTCACTTCACCCATTTTCAGTTCGATGTAAGCGTCGAGCATGCTGTCGGTGAAGACTCCGCCCTTGGTCAGGAAGCCGCGGCCCACGTCAAGTGCGTCCAGCGCCTGGTCCAGGCTGTGGCACACGGTTGGCACTTTCGCGTCTTCCTCAGGCGGCAGATGGTAGAGATCCTTGGTGGCGGCTTCGCCCGGATGAATCTTGTTTTCCACGCCATCCAGACCAGCCATCATCAGGGCTGCGAAGCCGAGGTAAGGATTCATCAGCGGATCGGGGAAACGCGCTTCAATGCGGCGACCTTTGGGGTTGGCCACATAGGGAATGCGAATCGATGCCGAGCGGTTCTTGGCGGAGTAAGCCAGCTTGACCGGCGCTTCATAGCCAGGAACCAGGCGCTTGTAGCTGTTGGTGCCGGGGTTGGTGATGGCATTCAATGCGCGGGCATGCTTGATGATGCCGCCTACGTAATACAGCGCGAAGTCCGACAGGCCCGCATAACCGTCACCGGCAAACAGGTTTTTGCCGTCTTTCCAGATCGACTGGTGAACGTGCATGCCCGAGCCGTTGTCGCCGACGATGGGCTTGGGCATGAAGGTGGCGGTTTTGCCATAGGCATTGGCCACGTTGTGCACCACGTACTTCAAGAGCTGGGTCCAGTCAGCGCGCTCGACGAGCGTGCTGAACCTGGTGCCGATCTCGTTCTGGCCCGGGCCGGCGACTTCGTGATGAAACACCTCGACTGGAATGCCCAGCGATTCGAGAATCAGCGACATCTCGGCGCGCATGTCCTGCGTGCTGTCGACCGGTGGCACGGGAAAGTAGCCGCCCTTCACGGTGGGACGGTGGCCGCGGTTGCCGCCTTCGAGCTTGGTGCCCGAATTCCACGGGGCTTCGTATTCCTCGATCTTGAAGAAGGTGCCCGACATGTCGGTGTTCCAGCGCACGTCGTCAAAAATGAAGAATTCCGGTTCTGGCCCGAAGTAGGCGGTGTCGCCCAGGCCCGAGGCCTTGAGATAGGCTTCCGCGCGCTTGGCGATGGAGCGCGGGTCGCGGTCATAGGCCTTGCCATCACTCGGCTCGACCACGTCGCAGCTCAGCAGCAGCGTTGTTTCTTCAAAGAATGGGTCGATGTTGGCCGTATTCGGGTCAGGCATCAGCTGCATGTCTGACGCTTCAATGCCCTTCCAGCCGGCAATCGAGGAGCCGTCAAAAGCGTGGCCCGAATTGAACTTGTCTTCGTCAAAGTGGGAAACGGGCACGGTCACGTGCTGCTCCTTGCCCCTGGTGTCAGTGAAGCGGAAGTCAACAAACTTGACTTCGTTTTCCTTGACCATTTTCATGACGTCTGCGACGGTCTTTGCCATCAGAATCTCCTGTGCTGGATGGGTGGTTGAAAAATTGCTGTTCGGATTGGCTGAATGCACTTTCTGTGCCAAAGGCGTGCGCGCTTCAGTTTTGGAGCAAGCCCTCAATTGTGCGGCCCGCTGGCGGCGGTTCAGGGCCACGCCGATGTTAAATTTTCCAGATGATGTCCGTTGACGCACCATTCAAGTGCAAATGAAAGGCGCACAGGATTGGTGCAAAGGCTTAACGCACCAATTCAGGGCCAAGCGTCAGACCGAAACCTCTCAGGCCATCCATCAAGTCCTGGTAGGCCGGAAGCACGGCCTCATGCGCACCTTTGACGCCCAGTTCAATGTGCCGGCCAAACTCAGGATGGTCCACGCTTGGCAAGCTGAACACTTTGACGCCCGCATGAGCGACCTCAATGGCCAGCATCAACGGGGTCAGGGCCGCCTCAATGGCGCCGGGCACGATGACCGATTTTTCGAGGTAGGCGGACTTTTGGTGCAGAAACGCATAGCGCTCGTCCAGCACCCACTCCATCATGGGCCAGGCCATGACCGGAAAGCCGGGCAAGAAATGTACGCCCCCACGCTCCCCCACTCCGTGTGGGTCGCTGCCCCCCGAGGGGGCGCTGCGCCTGCGGCCCGGCAAAGCCGGTTCCGCGGCCCCTGCTGGTGGAGATGAGGGCTGCTCGGTGCTGGTGAGCGTAGCCCCCGCGCTTGTCGCTTCGTGTGCTGCGCTGCCCCCCGAGGGGCCTGGCCTTGCCAGGGGCGGCCCGTCGCGGCGGGCGTGGCTATCGACTACAGAACCATTTCGTGGCACGTAGTAACTGAAACCGGGAATCTTGTTGTAGGGATTGGGAATGATCTGCGCACCGACCGGAAACATCCCCATGTTCAGGCGGTGGACGTTGTCATGGCGGTCGGGCGCGAAGGCAATACCCTGCTCTTTCGCGATATCACGCATGCGCTCTTCAATCAAGGCCCTGGCCTCGGGGTGCAGCGCCAGCTCAAGCCCCAGCGCCTGCGCCGCGCACTGGCGGGTATGGTCGTCCGGCGTGGCGCCAATGCCGCCCGTGGAAAAGATAATGTCACCCGACTCGCGCGCCGCGGCGAAGGCCCGTGACAGGGTGGCGGTAATGCGCGCCGGATCATCGCCGACGTACTCGGCATAGGAAAGTTGCAAGCCACGCGCGGCCAGCAGTTCTATGGCTTTGGGCAGGTGCTTGTCGGCACGTTTGCCCGAGAGAATTTCGTCGCCAATGATGACGAGTCCGAAGTGTGTACTCATGTTGAAAAGAGGTTGCTTCAGGAATGGGAGGCAGTCGATCCGCCCAGCGCGTCAACGCGGCGCGCCGGCGCAGGCAAATCCTCGGTCACCACTTCGCATACTATTAATTTAGTAGCGCCAGGTGCCGATATATCAAGGACCATAGCACTATTTCTCTTGCGAAGCTGCTCCAGCGCGGCCAGCGTGTAGTGCGCAAACCAGAGCGACGAAAAGGCGAACACCAAAGTGTAGATCCAGATAGCCACGGGCACCAGGATGGGCGCCATGGCGACAAACATCGCACCCGACGCCCAAAGCAGGCTGGGCGCCGCCCCAAGGTAGCCGCCCAGCACGCCAATCGTCAGCAGGGGCCATCGGTTTTCCCTGAAAATCTGCCGCCGCTCTTCGCTGCTTGCGTGCTCCACGAGGGCATCGTAAGACATGACCCGGTAGGTCAGCCAGCCCCAGATCAGCGGCGGCAAAATCAAGATCAGCGGCGGAATCAGCCACAGCGGGATGGAGATGAGCAGCGCCATGGCGGCCAGCACGGTCGAACCCAGCGACCACGCCACGCTGGTCAGGAAAGAGCCGCCCTTCTTGCGCTCGAGTTGCGCAAAGCGCCTGTCGGCCACCAGCGCCACCATGGTGGGCGTCATGAACATGGCCACGAACAGCAGCGTGGTGATCACAATTACCGGGATGGCCAGAAACAACAGCACTGCGGGCGCGAGGACCAGGTTCAGATTGCTCAGGCCCAGCCCTTCCAGCCAGCGAACCATGGTGTTGACCAACTCATAGCTTTCAAGGTTGCTGCGCACCAGGGCCAGCGCGCTTTCCCAGAAGAAATAACCCAGGCCCAGCGATGCCGCGCCCATGATCACCACCGGCAGCACCGACAGGGCGATGACACGGGGATGCAGACAGTACATGACGGCCCGCCAGAAGGAATCGAGAAGCTTGGTCATCAAGCTCTCCCGACCAGGCGCTTCAGGCCCAGCCACTGCTGGGACCAGAACCCGCTTCCATAGTCACGATTTTTCTCGACCTGGTCGCGTATGCCGGTCGCGTCGTAACGGTGCTCGAAATTGGCCGTGCCAAACAGCATGTCCCACCAGGGCAGCAAGACCCCGAAGTTACGCCCGCCTAACTTGACCCCCACGCTTGCCACTTCATGTGCTGCGCTGCCCCCCGAGGGGGCTAATTTTCCTTGGGGCGGCCCGGCGGAAAATTGTTTTGGCTTGATGGGCGACTCATGGCCTATGCCTATGCTGTGGTGCAGCCGGTGAAAGCGCGGACTGACCCAAAGCCGCTCACCCAGTTGGCCAAACCAGAGCCGTACATTGGCATGCTGAAAGCTCTCGCTGAGCTGCGTCAGCGCGACGATGACGATGAACTGCCCGGGCGCCACGCCAATCAGCTGCGCGGCCAGCACCAGCAGGCTGTCCCACAGGATGCTGTCGAGCAGGTGGTTGCGGTTGTCGCTCCACATCGTCATTTGCCGCTGCGAGTGGTGCAGCGCGTGCAGCCGCCACCACCACTCCAGCTGGTGCTGGCCGCGGTGCAGCCAGTAGGCGATGAAGTCAAAGGCCACCAGGTAAATCAGCAGGCTGACCAGCGCGTTGTCGCTCACGCCGGGCCAGAACTGGTCAAGGTGAAACGTGCCGTAGCCGGCGGTGCGCAAGGCGCCAAAGGCCTCGTCAAACCAGGGGTCCAGCGTAAAAAACAGCGCAATGCGGAACAGCCCCAGCCGGTGCAGCAACGTATAGAGAATATCGGTGCGTATGCTGGCGCGGTCGGAGGGCGAATCCATGGCCTCCACCGGCCGCCAGCGCTCCAGCGGGCCAATCAATGCCAGCATGACGAGGATCTGGATCACGCCCACCATGAACCACGCCGTCGCCGGATAGGCATCCTCCAGAAAGTTGGCCAGACCCAGGAAAAACATGACGGGCTCGACCAGCCCCTCAAACAGCCATGCCTGAAGCAGCGAAAAAGTATTGGCAATCCAGTCCATGGGGCTATTTTGAGGGTTGTAGCGCCGCTGCACCTGAGTGAGCGTCAATCCACGACTTGTACTGGGGATGCTCGCGCAGCGTCCGGAAGCAAAAGCCGCGCGACTGCAAACCGGTGATCAGCGGCTCCAGCACGGCTGGCGCCCACGGGTCCTTGCGCGACCAGATGCCCAGATGCGCCAGCAAGATATCGCCGGGCTTAATCGTTTGCAAGGCCTTTTTCAGAAGCATGTCGTTGGGGTATTTGTCACTGGGCAATTCATCGCCCAAAAACCCGGCGGGTGACCAGCCGACGTACTGATAGCCGCAGGCCTGCGCTGCGGCCAGCAGCTTCGGCGAGGTCTTGCCACCCGGCGCCCGGAACAGCGGCAGCGGCTTTTTACCGGTGATTTCCTGCAGACGGATGTTGGCGCGATCGATTTCCTCGCAGTATTGCCGACCGGTCCAGGTGAAATCCTTGCCTTCCGAAGGCCCCGCCGAAGGGCGCACCCGGAATTGCGTTGCGCCATCCGGCGCTGCCGGAACATCGGCTCGCCAGTACACATGGTCATAGGTATGCGAGGCAAATTCGTGGCCTTCAGCGGCGCGGGCCTTCCACCAGCCGGCCCAATGCGCACCCAGGCTGCCGTCGCCCGTTTTGGTGCGCTCGTTGGCGGCAAAAAAAGTCACCTTGACCTGGTGGCGCTTCAGCACCTCGGCCATCAGCGGGGCCACTTCCATGTGGCCCGTGTCAAGCGTCAGGTAGACCGGCTTGCAGGAGGCTGCTCCTGCTACAGGTCTTACATCATTTAGGCCTTCAGCCCAGCAGGGACGGGCGCAACCCGCCATTAAAACAATAGCTACCGACGAGCGCACGAACCTCTTGTTCCAGCCAGGGCCGCGGAACCGGCTCCGCCGGGCCGCAGGCGCAGCGGCCCCCTCGGGGGGCAGGGAGCTACACGCAGTGAGCGACCGTGGGGGTCTATCTTTTTGCGTGGTCCAGCGTCCAGACGCCATGCGGGCTCCTTCCGACATTGACCTGGCGCACTACCTTGCGGCTGGCAACGTCAATCACCGTGAGTTTGCGAATCCAGCGCGAGGTCACCAGGATCTGCTTGCCGTCCCGGCTGACGTCCATGCAGTCTGGCCCGCCAGGCGCCGGGTAGTTGTCCACCACCTCAAGCGTCTGCAGGTCAATTCTACTGATGGTGTTGGCCACACGGTTGCTGACCAGCACATGGCGCTTGTCGCCAAAGGCGCGAAACGCATGCGCGCCAGCGGCGGTCTTGATGACCTTGCTGCGTTTGGGCTCCTTGCCCGTGACGTCGTAGACCTCGACCGCGTCGCTGCCGGTGAGTGCGACCAGCATGAGCTTGTCATCGGCCGTGCCGAACACATCGGCGGGCATGGGGCCGGTCTTGATGCGCCACTTGATGGTCTGCTGCGCCAGATCGACGGCTATCAACTCGTCGCTGTCTTGCATGGTCGAGTAAATCGTGCTGCTTTTGCTGTCGATCCACAAATGGCTGGGTGTCTTGCCGGTGGACACGCGCTTGGCCAGCGTCATCTCCTTGCCGTCCCAATGGTAGATGTCGATATGGTTCAGCCGGTTGGCAGCCGTGACAAACCACTTCATGTCGGGGGAAAAACGCAGCTGGTAGGGATCCATGACCCCGCGCACCACACGCTGCACCTCGGCAGTTCTCGGGTCGATGAAGGTGAGCGAATCCGACAGTGCGTTGGCCACTATGATCGATTTTTCGTCGGGTGTCAGGTAAAGGTGATGCGGCTGCTTGCCCGTGTCAATGCGCCTGGTTTCAGTCCAGTTCACCGGGTTGATGACGCTGACGCTGTCATCGAGCGAATTGAGCACAAACACGGGCGACGTGATGGCCGTGACCGGCACGGCAGACGTTGACGAGGTCGATTGCGCCAGCGAAGGCAGGCATGCCGTCCCAGCCAAAAAAAACAGGCCAGCGGCCAGAAAACGGGCAAATACGTTCACAGGAAGAGTCTTTCGAGGATCAGCCGGCTAGTGTAAGCGGGACACAGGCCGGAGCCGGCCGGCAACCGGGTTGACGCGCACGGAGTTAACTATATTTTTGATAGCAAGCAATGACCGCTGCACATGGGAATCAGGCACTTTTCATCAAACTTCCGCCTTGACACGGGGCGGCGCCGAGATACGGGCCAGATCACCCGCGGTCAACCATCGCCAGGCGCCGGCCTTGAGGTCTTCCGGCAGAAGCAGTTCCCCGATGCGCGAGCGGTGCAGCCCCTCGACGCGGTTGCCGACGGCGGCGATCATGCGCTTGACCTGGTGGTACTTGCCCTCGGTCAGCGTCAGGCTGAGCTGAAAATCCCCCGACAGCGTGCAGGCGGCAGCACGCACCGGCTTGGGGTCGTCGTCAAGCACCACGCCCCCGAGCAGCTTGCGAATCTGTTCCGCGTCAACAGCATGCTTGACAGTCACGTCATAGACCTTGGGCACATGGTGCTTGGGCGAGCTCATGCGGTGAATAAACTTGCCATCGTCCGACAGCAGCAGCAGCCCGGTCGTATCCTGATCAAGTCGCCCCACCGCCTGCACACCGGCCGCGGCCCCCCCGCCGCGCTGGCGAATCGGGGCGGGCAGCAGTGTATAGATGCTGGGGTAGGTACTGGGCTTTTGTGAGCACTCGTAACCGGCAGGCTTGTGCAGCATGAGATACGCCTTTTCATGGTATTCCCAAGCCACCCCCTGGACGGCGAAACGCAAACCTTCCGGCGCCAACTCCTGCGCTGGATCGGTGCAGGCATCGCCGGCTACCTGTACCAATCCCTGCTGGACCAGGCCGGAACAAACGCGTCGCGTGCCAAACCCCTGAGAGAAAAGAATTTCCTGCAATTGCATGAGTGTGTTTGCCATCCGCCTATTGTCGCCGGTGGCAACTCCATGACCCCAACACCCGGGATGCATTGAAACCCCCCGGGGTTCGCTGCAAACACCGTCTTCCAGGCGAAGTCCAGGAGCTTTTTTTCGCTTCTCGTCCTCAAGCAGTCCCCAATATCCCTATCTTCGTGACTTATGACCGCTACAAATACTTTTTCATGATTTACATTAAGTAACAGTATGGCAAAGGAGTGATTCATGAACTCATCCTCAGAGTGGGTATTCACCGTTTTGACGGCGACAGCCGGTGTGATCGGAGGCCTGCTGATCTGCGCGTGGCGTGCGAAAGTTCAGGCCGGGCGGCGCAAGCGAATTCCAAAGCGCTGGCCTCTTCACTCACGTGTCATCGCCAATACCGAAGAGTGCCGGGTATGGGGCTGGCTTAGCAAGGTTTTCTACGATCATCACCTCATGATCAAAATTCCCGTCACGCGCTTCACCCTGCCCCGCTCAAGGGAAAGCGGCGCGCACTGGTATCAATTGCTCAGCGGCGTCTATTGCACTTTCAGCGTCTGCGCGGCAGATGGACGGGTCGTGGGTTGCGTGGATGTGCCCCGAAAAAATGGCATATCAAGAAGCAATCGGCAACTCAAGCTCACCCTGCTATCCCAGTGCGGGATTGCTTACAGCGTGGTGAACTCGTACAGCCTGCCCACCATGGAGGATATCCGTGCAGAGTTCCTGGGAGAAATACCACCTGTCGCCGGTGGCACCGAGAGCGACGGAGATAGCCTGATGGCCGCCCGGGAAAAACTGCGCACTGCCATCGACCGGCAACGCCACAACCGCAGCGGCGGGTTTGCTGCGCCAACGCCGAACCACATGCCCGAACCCCTCAGCGCGCCCGAAAGCCAGCACTCCGAAAGTGAATTCGGCGCCGGCACCTGGCAATTGAACAACTCTTTCGTGGTTCCGCTCGACAGCCGGGCCGGCGACTTGCGCTGAGATCAAGACCGTCAGCCTGCATACCGCAGCTGTCGCCCCGGCCTAGGGTTGTTAGCCGCAAGCAGCGTCATCGCGCAATTTCTGCATGCCCGGCGCTTCGTAGCCCAATTCGAAAAGTAGCTCGTCAGTGTGTTCGCCGCAAAGCGCGCCGGGCAGGGGCTGGCGCGCCGGTGTGCGCGACAGGCGCGGTGCTGGTGCCGGCTGCCGCTGGCCGCCCACGTCGACAAACAGGCCGCGCGCGACGTTGTGAGGATGTAAGGCCGCCTCGTCCAGACTCAGCACGGGCGCGAAGCAGACATCACTTCCTTCCAGCCGGGCTTGCCATTCGTCGCGTGAGCGCGTTTTGATCCGTGCCGCGACGCGGGCCTTGAGTTCTGGCCAGCTGCGATGGTCGTACTGGCGGGCCGGGTCCACGTCGTCCAGCTCCAGGCGCTTGAGCAATTCAGCATAAAACTGCGGCTCGATCGCACCCAGCGTGATGTGCTGGCTGTCGGCGCACTCGAACACCTCGTAGAAGGGCGAGCTGTTCAGAAACAGGTTGCGCTCAGGCTGATCGTTCCAGAAGCCGTTGTGCCGCATCTGGTGCACCAGCCCGCTCATGGCGGCCACGCCGTCGATCATGGCGGCATCCACCACTTGGCCACAGCCCGAGTTTTTGGCTTCATGCAGCGCGCAGACCAGGCCGAAGGCCAGGAACATCGCGCCGCCGGCCATGTCGCCGACCATGGTGGGCGGAAGCACCGGCGCCTGGTCCGCCCGGCAGGAGGTAGACAGCACGCCGGTCAGCGCGACATAGTTGATGTCGTGACCGGCCGCCTGCGCCAGAGGGCCGGTCTGGCCCCAGCCGGTGACCCGGCCATAGACCAGCTTGGGGTTGCGCGCGGACACCGCGTCGGGTCCGAAGCCCAGCCGCTCCATCACGCCGGGGCGAAAGCCCTCGATCAGCGCGTCGGCCGACTCGATCAGCGCCCAGGCGGCAGCGCGGCCGGCGTCGGACTTCAAATCCAGCGCCACCGAGCGCTTGCCCCGGTTCATGGCAGCGCGCGGCTGGCGGGCGGCGGCGGCGACATCGGCGGCGCGCTCGATGACGATGACGTCGGCGCCCATGTCGGCCAGCATCATGCCGGCAAAAGGGCCCGGGCCGATGCCGGCGAATTCGATCACGCGCAGGCCATGCAGCGGGCCCTGGGCTGGAGTGTGGGGAGAAGGCGTTGTCATGGCAAGGTTCATCCTGAAAAAATCGGTAAAAACAGGAACGGCGGCAAGGGGGCCAACAAAAAATGCAAGCACAGGTGCCTTTGCATCCTGCCAACAAGCGCACCGCCCTGCCCCGTTCATTTGCAGTATGCGCAGCCAGCTGCGGGCGGGCAAGCTGCGTGCACGACTACTCAGCAGGAGACAAGGATGTTCAGACTGGACGGGAAAGTGGCGCTGGTCAGCGGCGCCGGGCGCGGCATGGGTTTTGGCGTGGCGCAGACGCTGGCGCGCCAGGGCGCGACCGTGGTCATCAACGACTTCTACGCCGAGCGCGCCGAAGCCGCCGCACAAACGCTGCGGGACGAAGGCCTGAAGGCACACGCAGCGGCGGCCGACATGACCGACCGGGGCGCAATTTTTGCCATGGTCGAGCGCCTGCTGGCCGAGCATGGCGGGGTTGACGTGTTTGTCCACAACGCCGGCATTCCGGCGCAGGGCTGGGGCTATAGCCAGTTTCTGGAGTCGCCGCCGTCAGAGTGGGACGCCTGGCTGCAGCTGAACCTGCACGGCCTGATGCACGCCTGCCAGGCGCTGCTGCCGGCGATGCAGGCGCGCGGCTGGGGCCGCATCGTCGCCATCAACTCGGACGCAGCGCGCACCGCCACCGGCATGGGGCTGTGCGCCTATGGCGCAGCCAAGGCGGCGGCCGTGGGCTTCATCCGCAACCTGTCGGGCGAGATCGGCCGCCATGGCATCACCGCCAACGCCCTGTCGCTGGGCACCATGAACAACTGGGAAGGCGCCGAGCAGATCGCCCGCAAGACCAACTCGGTCGGTCGCGCCGGCTCGCCGCAGGACGTGGGCGCGGCCGTGGCCTACCTGGCCTCGCCCGAGGCCGAATGGGTCAATGGCCAGGTGCTGCCGGTCAACGGCGGCAGCGTGGTGTCCTGACGGCTTTCAATTTCTGCCTGCCGCCCCGTAGATCTCCATGACCGCCGCTCCCGACAAGGCCTTGCTGATGGACCGTCACGCCTACCAGATCTCGCATCTGATCGCCGGCTTCACCGTGCCCTTGATGAGAAACCTGTACCGCCAGTTCGACGGCGACATGGTGCAGATCATTGTCCTGGGCGAGATTTCGCTGCACAACGTGTCGCAGTTCTTCCGCAAGGGCGGCGCCGACGTGCCGGAAAAGCTGCTCGACGACATGGAGCGCCGCGGCAAGCTGATGAAATCCTGCAACGCGCTGTCCATCAGCGAGGCCACCGGCATCCCGCGCGAGACCGTGCGGCGCAAGGTCGCCCAGCTGCTCAAAAAAGGCATGCTGTACCGCGATGAGCACAAGCGTCTGATGGTGCGCCAGGGCGTGAGCACGGGATTCGCCAGGCGCAATGCCGAGACGACGCTGGAAATCCTGGAACTGGCCGCCAGGCTTCAGGCCCTGCTCACGGCTGTAGACACCGAGCGGGATTGACGCGGCGGCCGGCCCGGCCCGCGAAAGTACCCAAAATGGGTTGTCGCCCTCTCACACTCGCGCTTCCTGCGCCAGACTAGACCTTTGTTTAGCCCTAACCCGGGAAGTTGAGATGAAAGCATATATTTTTGACCATGTGCGCACGCCGCGCGGCAAGGGCAAGCCCGATGGCAGCCTGCATGAAATCACCCCGGTCTGGCTGGCCAGCCGGCCGCTGGTGGCGCTGCAGGGGCGCAATGGCCTGGACACGGCGGCCATCGACGACGTGGTGATGGGCTGCGTTGTGCCGGTGGGCGAGCAAGGCGGCAACATCGCCCGCATGGCGGTGCTGCAGGCCGGCTATGACCAGTGCGTGCCGGCGCTGCAAATCAACCGTTACTGCGGCTCGGGGCTGGAGGCCGTGGCCTTCGCAGCCGCCAAGGTGATGGCCGGCCAGGCCGACCTGGCGGTGGGCGGCGGCATCGAGATGATGTCGCGCGTGCCCATGGGTGCCGATGGCGGCGCCTGGGCGCAGGACCCGCAGGTGGCGTTCAAAACGCGCTTCATCATGCAGGGCATCTCGGCCGACCTGCTGGCCTCGCTGCGCGGCCACAGCCGCCGCGACGTCGACGCCTATTCGGCCGAAAGCCACCGCCGCGCGGCGCAAGCCTGGGCCGAAGGCCGCTTTGACCGCTCGGTGGTGCCGGTGCAGGACTTTCTGGGCATGACCCTGTTGGCACGCGACGAAACCATCCGCCCGCAGACCACGCTTGATACGCTGGCTGCGCTCAAGCCCGCCTTCACCAAAATGGGCGAGAAGTACGGCTACGACAGCGTGGCGCTGCAGCGCTACCCGCAGGTCGAGAAGATTGAACACATCCACCACGCCGGCAACAGCTCGGGCATTGTCGATGGCGCCGCTGCCGTGCTGGTCGGCAATGCCGAGGCCGGGCTGCGACTTGGCCTCAAGCCGCGCGCGCGCATTGTCTCGTTTGCCGCCATCGGCTCGGAGCCTACCTTGATGCTCGACGGCCCGGCCCACGCCGCCCGCAAGGCGCTGGCGCGCGCCGGCATGCAGGCCTCTGACATTGATTTGTGGGAACTCAACGAAGCCTTTGCCTCGGTGGTGCTGACCATGATGGAAGAGCTGGACATTCCCCATGAGCGCATGAACGTCAACGGCGGCGCCATTGCCATGGGCCATCCGCTGGGCGCGACCGGCGCGATGATTCTGGGCACCGTGGTTGACGAGCTGGAACGCACCGGCAAGCAGACCGCGCTGGTATCCCTCTGCGTGGCCGCCGGCATGGGCTCGGCCATGGTCATTGAACGGATCTAGGCCACAAGGAAACCATCATGCAAGAAATCATCCATTACGACGTCGATACCGACGGCATTGCCCTGCTCACCATCGATTACCCCGGCAAGACGATGAACGTCATTGACCAGGCGTTCATGGACAACCTGTCCGCGTGCATTGAACGCGTGGCCGCCGACCCGGCCATCAAGGGCGCCATCGTGACCTCGGGCAAGGACGCGTTTGTCGCCGGCGCCGACCTCATCGGCATGGAATCCACGCTGGACAGCATGGACGGCCTGCCCGCCGAGGTGCTGTTTGAAAAGTGCGCGTCGCTATCGAAACTGCTGCGCCGCATGGAAACCTGCGGCAAGCCGTTTGCCGCCGCCATCAACGGCGTGGCACTGGGCGGCGGCTTTGAAATTTGCCTGGCCTGCCACTACCGAGTGGCGTCCGATGCGCCCGGTCTGCTGCTGGGCCTGCCCGAGGTGCAGGTCGGCCTGCTGCCCGGCGCCGGCGGCACGCAGCGGCTGCTGCGCCTGCTGGGCATTCTGGGCGCCATGCCCTATCTGCTCGAAGGCAAGCAGGTCAGTGCGGCCAAGGCCAAAGAGGCCGGCATGGTGAACGCCGTCGTGCCGGCCGCCGAATTGCTGGCAGCGGCCAGGCAGTGGCTGCTGGACGCGCCCAGCGCCGTCCAGCCGTGGGACGCCAAGGGCTTCACGATTCCCGGCGGCGGCCCGCTGGATGCGCGCGTGGCACCCGGCTTTGTCGTCGGCAACACGCTGCTGCAGGCGGACACCCAGCACAACCTGCCCGCGCCGCTGGCCATCCAGAGCTGCCTGTACGAAGGCGCGCAACTGCCGATGGACAAAGCGCTGCGCGTGGAAAGCAAATACCTGGCCTTCCTGACGCGCGACTCGGTGTCGCGCGCCATGGTGCGCACGCTGTTTGTCAACAAGACCAGGGCCGAAAAAGGCCTGCACCGCCCGGCCGGCTTCGCGCCTTTCACCTGTCGCAAGCTGGGCATGGTAGGCGCCGGCATGATGGGCGGCGGCATTGCGCTGGTGGCGGCGCAGCGCGGCATCGACGTGGTGCTGATTGACCGCGACCCGGCCGCTGTCGCGCGCGGCAAGGGCCATGCCGAGAAAGTGCTCAAGCGCCTGATCGAGAAAGGCCGCTCCACGCAGGAAAAAGCCGACGCCATTCTGGCCCGCATCACCCCCGCCACCGACTACGAGCTGCTGCGCGATGCCGACATGGTGGTCGAAGCCGTCTTTGAAGACCGCGCCATCAAGGCCGAGGTGACCCAGCGGCTAAACGCCGTGCTGCCAGAGAGCTGCGTGCTGGCGAGCAACACGTCTGCCCTGCCGATCACGCTGCTGGCGCAAGCCAGCCGCCGGCCCGAACGCTTCATCGGCCTGCACTTCTTCTCGCCCGCCGACCGCATGCCGCTGGTCGAGGTGATTCGCGGCCAGCAAACCTCGGACGCCACGCTGGCGCAGGCGCTGGACTTCATTGCGCAGCTGAAGAAGACGCCCATCGTCGTCAACGACCACCGGGGCTTTTTCACCAGCCGCTTCATAGGCGCCTTTATCGATGACGCCATCGGCATGGTGGCCGAGGGCATTGCGCCAGCGCTGATCGAGAACTGCGCGAAATACGCCGGCATGCCGGTCGGGCCGCTGGCGATCACCGACGAGCTGTCGATCGAGCTGTCGGTGCACGCCGGCGAGGCGCAGGCGCGCGAGTTCCCGGACAGCTATGCACCGGGCCGCTCGGTGCCGGTGCTGAAAAAGCTCTACGACCTGGGCCGGTTGGGCAAGAAAATGGGCCAGGGTTTTTACGACCATGACGCTTCGGGCAAGCGCCTGTGGCAAGGCTTGGGCGATTTGTACCCGCTGCGCACGCAGCAGCCCGACCCGCACGACCTCAAGCAGCGCATCCTGTACGTGCAGGCGGTCGAGGCGGCCCGCGCCATGGAAGAAGGTGTTCTGCTGGCCCCTAGCGACGGCGACGTCGGCGCCATCCTCGGTGTGGGCTTTCCGGCCTATACCGGCGGGCCATTTTGCTACATCGACGGCATCGGCGTGCCGGCCTTTGTCGCCGAAGCCGACCGCCTGGCCGATCTGTTTGGCGAGCAGCTGCGCCCACCGCAACTGCTGCGCGACATGGCGGCTAACGGCCAGACCTTTTACGGCCGCCATGCCCGGGCCATGTCGTGACGCGCCCGTGATGTGAAGGAAGAATGCCATGAACTTTGATTTTTCCGACGACCAGAACGTGTTGCGGGGTGAGGTGCGCAAGTTCCTGGTGAAGGAGTCGCCGGTGTCGGCGGCGCGCCGCGTCATCGACGACGGCGGCACGCACGCCGAGGCCGCCTGGCAAGGGCTGGCCGGGCTCGGCGTGACCGCGCTGATGCTGCCCGAGTCCTGCGGCGGCATCGGCCTGGGCGCGCTTGAGCTGTGCGTTGTGGCCGAGGAAGTCGGCCGCCAGCTGGGCGCCCTGCCGCTGGCCTCGACGCTCTACCTGGGGGCCCAGGCGCTGCTGCTGGGCGCCAGCGCGGCGCAGCAGCAGCGCTGGCTGGCGCGCATTGCCTGCGGCGAGGTGGCCACGCTGGCCGCGCCGCTCGATGGCGACATCGACCCCACCGCCCTGCCGCGCTTTGACGGCCAGGCGTTGCACGGCGTCGCGCCACTGGTGATGGACGGCGGCTGCGCGGCTTTTGCCGTGGTGCTGGCGCAGGACGCGGGCGGGCAGCCGGCGCTGGTCATTGCAGACCTCGCGCAACAGGTGACCCGCCGCACGCTGGCCACGCTGGATCCGGCCAAGCCCTTTGCCGAGCTGACCTTTGACGCCACGCCAGCCGAAGCGCTGGACGGCGGCGCCGACGCCTTGGCGCTGCTGGCCCGGGTGCGCGACCGCGCGGCGATTTTGCTGGCCTTCGAGCAGCTAGGCGGCGCCGACGCCGCGCTGGACATGGCCGCCGCCTATGCCCGAGAACGCAAGGCCTTTGGCCGCACCATCGGCTCCTACCAAGGCATCAAGCACAAGCTGGCCGATATCTACACCGCCAACCAGATGGCGCGTGCGCATTGTTATTACGGTGCCTGGGCGCTGGCCGCCGACGCAGCCAGCCCTCAAGAGGCCGCGCCCGAACTGGCCCTGGCCGCCGCCAGCGCCCGCGTGGCCAGTACCCAGGCCTACAGCCTGGCGGCGCAGGAAAACATCCAGGTTCATGGCGGCATGGGCTACACGTGGGAGTTGGATTGCCACCTGCACTACCGGCGCGCCCGCCAGCTGGCCGTCATGCTAGGCAACGTCCACGCTTGGCGCGAAGGCGTCGCCGTCGAACTGCAAGCGCAACTCGATGCGCCACCCACCGCCCCAGCGCAGCGCGCCCCGGCAACGGCGGGCGCCATGGACTTTGACGACTCGCCCGCAGAAGCTGCCTTTCGCGCCGAATGCCGCGCCTGGCTGGACGCGCACGCCTCGCTCAAGGCCCGTCCCGACGATTACTTTGGCGGCGACCTCAGCCCCGAGGCCCGCATGCAGGCCGCGCGCGACTGGCAGGCATGCAAGGCCGCGGCCGGCTTTGGCGCCATCACCTGGCCGCCCCAGCTGGGCGGGCGCGGCGGCACGCCGATGCAGGAACTCATCTGGCGCCAGGAAGAAGGCCGGTACAACGTGCCCACCGGCTTTTTCAACGTCAGCCTGGGCATGGTGATGCCGTCGGTGCTGGCGCATGCCAGTGACGTCGTGCGCGCCGCCCACATCGCGCCGGCGCTGGCGGGCCAGCACCTGTGGTGCCAGCTGCTCAGCGAACCCGGCGCGGGCTCGGATCTGGGCATGGTGCGCACGCGCGCCGAGCGCTGCAGCGATGGCCCTCACGCTCAAGAGGGCTGGCGGCTGAACGGCCAGAAAGTCTGGACTTCTCTGGCGCAGTTTGCCCAGTTCGGCCTGGTGCTGGCGCGCACCCATCCCGATCTGCCCAAGTTCGAGGGGCTGACGACTTTCTTCATCGACATGCACAGCCCCGGCGTTACGGTGCGGCCCATTCGCCAAGCCGGCGGCGAGGCCGAGTTCAACGAGGTCTTTTTTGACAACGTCTTTGTGCCCGACAGCCAGCGCGTGGGCAGCGAAGGCGGCGGCTGGAAGGTCACGCTGACCGGGCTGATGAGCGAGCGTCTGGCGATTGGCGGCGTGATGCCGGCCGAGCTGTGGCGCACGCTGGCCGGGATGCTGCGCGACGCGCGTTTTTTGGACCAGAGCGCGCTGCGCGACGGCCGCATGCGCGAGCGCCTGGCCGATCTGTACCTGAACGCGCAGGCGCTGTGGCTGCTGCAATGCCGCGCGCTGACGGCGCTAAGCCAGGGCAAGCAGCCCGGCCCCGAGATGAGCGGCGCCAAAAACGTGGCCGCGCAGACGCTGCAGGCCTTCAGCTATTTCGCCATCGACCTGCAGGGCGAGCGCGGCGTGCTGGCCGCGAGCGAACTGGGCGAGCGCTTTGCGCTGGTCGAGCGCCTGTGGTTTGGCGCGGCCGGCATGCGCATTGCCGGCGGCACTGACGAGATCATCAAGAACAGCATCGGCGAGCGCGTGCTCGGCCTGGCGCCCGAGCCGCGCACCGACAAGGGCGTGGCGTTTAGCCAGCTGGCGCGCTGAAAAGCTGGGTCAGTCGCTCCTGAAACCATTGCTACTTGTGCTCGTCCTGTCTGCGCAAAAGCCCTTTTTGATGGTGAAAATGGCCTTTTCGTGCCCGTAATGCCCGCGCAGCAAAGGCCTGCGCTGCGTTCGCCTGTGCGGGCGCTATCGTCTGAGCGGACGATGCCTGAGGGCTGCGCGCGCCAAAGAATGCACGCCACGGCCCTTTGCCTGAATTACCGGCGGCGCGCACTTGGCGCGGCCGGCTCTGGATGGGCAAACTTGGCCAAGCACTCCCTTTGCAACGACGAGGATTTTTTTCATGACTCAACCCGCCCACGGCTGGCGCAGCCACTACTCCTTGGTGCTGCTGCTCTTCGTCTACACCATGAGCTACATCGACCGGCAAATCATGGGCATTTTGGTGCAGCCCATCAAGCAGGAATTCGGCGTGTCCGACACCGCCATGGGCGTGCTGACCGGACTGGCGTTTGCCGTGTTTTATGGCGTGCTGGCAATTCCCTTTGGCCGCTATGCTGACCGCGCCAACCGGCGCAACTTTGTCGCTTACTGCTGCGCCGCCTGGAGCGTGATGACGGCGCTGTGCGGCATGGCCACGGGTTTCTGGACGCTCACGTTGGCGCGCATGGGCGTGGCTGTTGGC
>JBKJKI010000116.1:0-18315 GCA_046597475.1 Polaromonas sp.
AAGATGGGCATCGAATAACCAGTCAGCGAGACACCCATGACGCCGTGGTCGAACACCGAGTTGCGCTTGACCGCCGCGAGGATGCCCGCCGGTATGCCGAGGATGAGCGCAAACAGGATGGCGCACACGCCCAGCTCGACCGTGGCCGGAAACAGGGCCTTGAATTCGTCAAGTACTGGCGCATGCGTAATGATGGAGCGACCCAGGTCGCCTTGCAGCACGCGGCTGATGTAGACGCCGTACTGGACCATGATGGGCCGGTCCAGGCCGTATTCCTTGAGCAAGGCCGCGTGACGTACCGGATCGATACCGCGCTCTCCGGCCAGCGTCTCTACCGGGTCTCCCGGCACCATGCGTATCAGAAAAAAGACCAGCAGCGTCATGCCCAGAAAGGTGGGAATGATCAGGCTTAGTCGGGTAAAAATGAAACGTAGCACGGGGAGACCTAAATGAAATTCAGGTCGAAGTAGCGCAGGCAGGTTGCAGGCATGGGCGCCTGACTTCTTGGGTGGTGCGGGCTGTAAGGCATCTTCGGCGAAAACCTTTTCTTGTTGTCAGACCCGGGTCTGACTCTGATGGTAGCGATTAATCATAGCCCCATCACGGCGGCGATTTGATGCTTGCTGTCGCCTGAAGCTCCCCATTTACCCGTATTGTTCGTGCATATTTTTGATGCTATCCAAAGCCTTGCGCCTGTTGCGCGAACAAAAAAAAGGTCGACTTGCATCGACCTTTTCCGGAAAGCAGCGAGGGCTGCTTACTTGACGTGCTTGCCGATGAGGCCTGCCATCTCGAACATGGAGACCTGTGCCTTGCCGAAAACCGCGCGCAGTTTTTCGTCGGCATTGATCATGCGTTTGTTGAGTTTGTCTTGCAGGTCCTTGGCCTTGATGTAGAGCCAGAGCTTGCTGACGATCTCGGTGCGTGGCAGCGGCTTGTCGCCCACCACGGCTGCCAGCGCCGGGCTCAGGGTCAGCGCCTTCATGAACGCCGCGTTGGGGGTGCGTTTCTTGGCTGGAGCCGCTTTTTTTGCCGCCACCTTTTTCGCCGGGGCAGCTTTTTTTGCCGCTACGGTTTTGACGGGTGCTGCTTTTTTTGCTGCGACCTTGGTTGCTGGGGCTGCTGCTTTCGCCGCTACCTTCTTTGCCGGAGCAGCCTTGCTTGCAGGTGCTTTTTTTGCCGGCGCTTTTTTCGCAGTTGCCATGATTGATTTTCCTTCCAGAAGTTGACAAATCACCACCGGAATTACTACTCCCCTGTGGCAAAGCGGATGCTACTGGAGAAAAACCCTGTTTCATAGTGAGAAAGCACTTTATTTTGCCGTTGATGTTGCGGATTTGCCTCTGAAAAACGAAAAAGCCAGCCCGGGTGCGTGATCATGCTGTCTGGCGACGCGAAAAACTCAATCATCCACCTACAGGACTTGGCTTCAAAATGACTCAAGCGTTTATCCAGACCCCTGCGACCTGCGACCTATGCGATGCCCACAAGAATGATATTTCGGGCAACTTCAGGGTGTTGCCGCCAGTGTTCAGGAGTTTTGGCGGGGTGCAAAAATTCAGTGGCGCGGTCGTCACCGTCAAATGTTTTGAGGACAACACGCTCGTCAAGGAGGCCGTTGACTCCGCCGGCGCAGGGCGGGTGCTGGTGGTGGACGGCGGCGCGTCGCTGAGACGCGCGCTGCTGGGGGGCAACCTGGGTGCGGCGGCGGCCAGGAATGGCTGGTCGGGTGTCGTCATTGACGGCTGCGTGCGCGATGTTGCGGAACTGGCGCAGTGCAGCGTGGGTATACGGGCGCTGGCCGCCATGCCGATGCCGACCGAAAAACGGCAGGAAGGGCAACGCGAGGTGGTGGTCCAGATTCAGGGCGTATCGGTGCGCCCCGGAGACTGGCTTTTTGCCGATGAGGACGGCATCGTGCTGATGCGCCAGCCCGGCAAGCCCTGAGGGCTATTGGCTCAACCCTTGAGTCCCTTGTAGAGCATATAGGCTGCCAGGATGTAAAGAATGCTGGCAAATATCCGCTTGAGCTGGCCGATCGGGATGCGGTGTGCGGCCCGCGCGCCCAGCGGCGCCGTGGCGAAGCTGCAGACCGCAATCACAAGCAGGGCCGGCAGCCAGATGTAGCCGAAAGAGCCGGCAGGCAGGTTTTGTACGCTCTGCCCGCTGATGGCATAGCCCAGCACATTGGCGATGGCGATGGGAAAGCCCAGCGCGGCGGAAGTGGCGACGGCATTGTGGATGGGCACATTGCACCAGGTCATGAAGGGCACGCTGATGAATCCCCCGCCGGCGCCCACCAGCCCCGAAAGAAAGCCGATAAAGCCGCCGGCTGCCAGTTGCCCGCCGGTGCCTGGCATCTGGCGTGTCGGCTTCGGCTTCTTGTCCAGAAACATCTGCGTGGCTGAGAAGCTCACGAACAAACCAAAAAATATGGCAAGGTAAGAGCCCTTGAGCAGCGCGAACACCCCCAGGCTGCCAATGATGCTGCCAATCACGATGCCGGGCGCCAGTCGTTTTACGATGTCCCAGCGGACGGCGCCGCGCTGGTGGTGCGCCCTGACGCTGGAGAGCGAAGTGAAGATGATGGTGGCCATGGAGGTGGCAATGGCCATCTTCACTGAAAGATCGGCAAAGACGCCCCGGTTCGCCAGAATGATGGTGATGAACGGCACCATCAGCATGCCGCCGCCGATGCCCAGCAAGCCTGCAAGAAAGCCGGTTCCCACGCCCAGCATGGCAAGTTCGGCGATCAGCAGGGGTTCCAGCATCATGGGGATTTTGCGTGGTGGCGGGGCGGCTCAGTGTGCCCGCTTGACAGCGCGAGCCGCCCGCAAGCGGGGAGAAGAATAAGGTGTCTGCGAGTGCCACTGGACCGTCATCCTGAACCGGGGTTCAGGTGGGCGAGGGCAGTCAGGTTTCGGGTTCGTCTGACGCGAGACGATCACACCTGCCAGACAATTTACCAAGCCCGTGCTCGTGGAGCATTGGTTCAAGGAAATATAAAGCCCAGTGCGCATCGCAGACAAAACCATTGTAGGCCTTTATGGCGCACCAAAAGGCGACGGTCAAAGCAGGCGGCCGTCGATTCCCAGCGCTGCATCCAGCCGGTGCAGCAGGGCCGTCAACGCGGGTGCTTCGGTGGCGTCGCTACCGGCTTGATCCAGGGGCGGGGTTGTCGGGTTGGCAGATGCTTCCGCTGCTGCGTGTGCGGGCTGAGCGTGTTCCGCGAGTTCAAACGCGAGGTTCAGGGCCGCGAGCACCGCAATGCGGTCCCTTGCCCTCACCTTTCCCGCGTCGCGGATCTTGCACATCGCCGTGTCCACCAGGCTGACCGCTTTGAGCAGCCGTTCATCACCGTTTTCGGGGCAACCCAGCAGGTAGTTTTGCCCCATGATCTGCACTTCAAGCTGTTTCATCGGTTGGTGTCCGCGGAAGTATCCGTGCTGTGGCCCATGCTTTCGGGCAGGCGTTCGATCAATGCATCGACGCGGGCGCGCGCCGCGCTCAGCCTGGATCTGAGCGAGTCGCGCTCCAGCGTCAGCATGTTGACTTGCTCGCTGAGCAATGCATTGGTGCGCTGTAATTCCTCGTAGCGCATCAGCAATCGCTCAACGCGTTCGGTGATTTGGTCGATTTGGTCGACGTGGGTTTTGTTCGACATGGCAAGCACGATTGTAGGGTTTGCGCAATTTTGCCGCGTAGAATCCCCGCTGTTGGTGCTCGCGGCGTGGTTCACACGCCGCAGTTCAACGGGAAGCAGGAGGAAGTCAAAGCCATGCAGCGGGAACAAACCGCCTTGCAAGCGCGGCGATTTCTAACCTGCGCTGCCCCCGCAACGGTAAACGGACGAATGTCTTCCCCGAGCTTCATGCTCGGGGCGCATTCAGCTTTCATCATGAGCCACTGAGCGTTTTGAACACGCGCTTGGGAAGGCGATGAACAGCAGTTTCGTCAGCCCGGATACCGGCCAACAAGGTGAATGCGTGCGTCTTATTGCAAGACTGGCGCGTTCGTAACGCTCATGCACCGGCGGGGAAGCTGGTGAGGGCAGTTTGTTGATTGTTTCTTCTTCATGAAAACCTCTGTATTTAGCGCCCGTCTGGCCGTGTTGCCACTCGCTTTGGCCGCCGCATTTCCCACTCTTGTCTTTTCACAGACGCAAATGACCCCGCAACTCAGGGAAACCATCGTGACGGCCACGCGCAGCGTGCAGCCCCTGAGCGATGTGGTCGCCGATGTGAGCATCGTTGACCGCGAACAGATCGAGCGCAGCGGCGCGGTGGGCCTGGCCGATGTGCTCAAGCGCCTTCCCGGCGTCGAGATTTCGCGCAATGGCGGCCCCGGCGCCACAACCAGCGTGTTCTTACGCGGCGCCGAATCGCGCTTCACCGCCGTTTACATCGATGGCGTGCGGGTCGACTCGCAAGCCACCGGCGGCGCGGCGTGGGAAGCCATTCCGCTGGCGCTGATCGACCGCATCGAAGTGCTGCGCGGCCCGGCGGCCGCGGTGTATGGCTCCGACGCAATCGGCGGCGTGATCCAGATCTTCACCAAGCGCGGCGAAGCCGGCTTTGCACCCTTTGCCGGCGTGGGCCTGGGAACCTATGACACCCGCAAACTGGACGCCGGTTTCAGCGGCGCCAGCGGGATGTTCGATTACGCGCTCGGGCTGGCCAGGGAAACCAGCGCGGGTTTTGATGCCCAGCGGGGCGTTGTCCACAATCCGGACAAGGACGGCTACCGCAGCCAGTCGGCGAACCTCAGGCTCGGCCTGCAAGTCAGCAAGACACAGCGCGTCGAAGTCTCGGCCCTCGCGAATGACGTCAATTCACAGTACGACGCCTTTGGCTTCAATCCGCTGAATCCGGCGGACGACCGCAGCCTGCACAAGCTGCAGACGCTGGGCCTGAACTGGCAGGCGCAGTGGACCGAAGCCTGGAGAACGCGCCTGTCGGTCAACGAATCGCGCGACCGCTACGAAACCACGCCTTCGCCCTACCTGACGTTGACCCGGCTGCGCGGCTACACGCTGCAAAACGAGCTGCGCCTGGGCGAGCACCTGCTGACTGCCGCCCTGGAGCGCAAGGAAGACCATCTGCAAAACGCGCCCATCGACCAGGGGCGTTCGCAAAATGCGCTGGCGCTGGGCTATGGCTTTAGCCACCAGGCGCACACGGTTCAGCTCAATGTCCGCCACGACAAGGACAGCGAGTTTGGCGGCAAGACCACCGGCAGTGCCGCCTACGCCTACGCCTTCACGCCCGCCTGGCGCGCCACGGCTTCGGCCGGAACGGCTTTCCGCGCACCGACGCTGTACCAGCGCTTCAGCGTCTACGGCGTGGCGACGCTGTTGCCCGAAAGCAGCCGCAACGTTGAGTTGGGCCTGCGCTGGTCGCAGGGCGCCGGCAGCGCCGGACTGGTGGCCTATCGCAACAGGGTCAGCAACCTGATCACTTTTGGCGCCGCCGGCCCTTGCCCATCGCCCTTTGGCTGCTACGCCAACACGGCACGCGCCGAATATTCCGGCGCCACGCTGTCGGCGGCTCATGCAATGGGCGGCGTCAACCTGACCGCGTCGCTCGACGTGCAAAACCCGCGCGACCTGGACACCGGCAAGCAACTGGCCAGGCGCGCCAGGCAGCACGGCATGCTGACCGCCGACACCCGCGTCGGCAACTGGCTGCTGGGCGCCGAGGCGCAGTTTTCGGGCCGGCGCTTTGACGATGCCGCCAACACCAAGGTGCTCGGCGGCTACAGCCTGCTCAACCTGAGCGCCAGCACGCCGATCGCCAGGGACTGGACGCTGCTGGCGCGCGTCGACAACCTGAGCGACAGGCAGTACGAACTGGCGCGCACCTATGCCACGGCCGGCCGCTCGTTTTATGCCGGCGTGAAGTGGGCGCCGAAATAAGCATGGCCCGCTGTCCCGCCATCCTGGTTGCCGCGCCGGCCTCGGGCCAGGGCAAGACCACGGTGGCGTGCGCGCTGGCGCGGCTGCATGCGCGCCAGGGCCGCAAGGTGCGCGTCTTCAAGTGCGGACCCGATTTTCTGGACCCTTGCTGGCTGGCGCTGGCCAGCGGCGCGCAGGTAGACCAGCTTGACCTGTGGATGACGGGCGAGGCCGACTGCGCCCGGCGCCTGCATGACGCGGCTCAAGAGGCTGATCTCATCATTGTCGAGGGTGTCATGGGCCTGTTTGACGGCCAGCCCAGCGCGGCCGATCTGGCGCAGCGCTTTGGCTTGCCGGTGCTGGCGGTGATTGACGCCAGCGCCATGGCCGGCACCTTTGGCGCGCTGGCCTGGGGCCTGCAACACTACCGCGAGGGCCTGCGCTTCGCCGGCGTGTTGGCCAACCGCGTCGCTTCGCCGGGCCATGCGGCCATGCTGTCGGACAGCCTGCGCGATCCGGCTCAATGGCTGGGCGCCCTGATGCGAAGCGCCGACTTCACGCTGCCCGAGCGCCACCTGGGCCTGGTCATGGACCAGGAGCTGGGCGATGCGCTGCAGCGGCTCGATGCCGCGGCCGACGCGCTGGCTGAAACCGGGCTGGGAAAAATGGCGGCTGAGGATTTGCAGGCGTGGTCAGTGAGGTTTGAGGCTGGCGATGCCGCGGGCCCGGACTTCCCGGCGGGCGCCTTGCACGGACTGATAATTGCGGTGGCACGCGATGCCGCCTTCTGCTTTATTTACGCAGCCAATCTTGACTGCCTTCGGAACATGGGCGCTGAACTGGTCTATTTCTCGCCGCTGCGGGACAGTGCGCTACCCGCGTGCGATGCGCTGTGGCTGCCCGGCGGCTATCCCGAGCTGCATGCTGCGCAACTGACCGCCAACCACGCCATGAAGGCCAGCATTGCCGGTCATGTCGGGGCCGGCAAGCCGGTCTGGGCCGAGTGCGGCGGCATGATGGCCCTGTTCTCGCGCATCATTGACGTGGAGGGTGTCAGCCACCCGATGTGGGACGTGCTGCCCGGCAGCGTGACGATGCAAAAACGCCTGGCTGCCCTGGGGCCGCAACAGCTGGAAGTCGCCGGCCTGGGCCTGCGTGGCCATACCTTTCATTACTCCACCTGCGCCACGCCGCTGCCGGTCGCAGGCCGCAGCCAGGCCGCGCCGGGGCGCACCTTGCGCGGCGAAGGGGAGGCGCTGTATGTGTCGGGTCCGACGGCTTCGGTTCGGGCCAGTTATTTCCATGCATGGTTTGCCTCCAACCCGGCGGCGACGGCGAGGCTGTTCCTGAAAGCTGATCATGAGTGAACCATCGGGCGACTGGCGCGCACTGGCCGCCAGCGCCGATAGCGCGTCCTGCGGCCCGCAACGCATCGTCTGCCTGACCGAGGAGCCCACCGAGTGGCTCTACCTGCTGGGCGAGGAGCGGCGCATTGTCGGCATCTCGGGCTACACCGTGCGACCGCCGCGTGCGCGCGAGGAAAAGCCCAAGGTCAGCGCCTATCTGAGCGCCAAGATCGACAAGATCGTCGAACTGCGGCCCGACTGTGTCATCGGCTTTTCGGACCTGCAGGCCGACATCGCCTCGCAGCTGATCAGGCACGGCATCCAGGTCACCATCTTCAACCAGCGCAGCGTGGCCGAGATTTTTTCCATGCTGTACCAGCTCGCCGCCATGGTCGGGCAGGCCGAGCGCGGCCTGGCGCTGATCGGGAAAATGCGGCAGCGGCTGATGGAAATCGAGCAGGCAGCCCGCAGCCTCAAGCGGCGGCCGCGCGTGTTTTTCGAGGAATGGCATGACCCGCACATCAGCTGCATTGCCTGGGTGTCCGAACTGATCGGCATTGCCGGCGGTGACGACTGCTTTCCCGAGCTGGCCAAGGAGCCCATGGGCAAGGGCCGCATCATTGCCGATGGCCTGGAAATCGTGCGGCGCGCGCCCGACATCATTTTCGGCTCCTGGTGCGGCAAGAAGTTCAGGCCCGAACTGGTGGCCGCCAGGCCGGGCTGGGAGAACGTGGCTGCCGTTAAAAATAATCAGCTGTTCGAGATCAAGTCGTCCGAGATTCTGCAACCCGGCCCGGCGGCGCTGACCGATGGCGTGGAAAAACTGCACAAGCTGATCATGGCCTGGAGTGTCCAGCATGGATAAGCCCGTGGATGTCGCCCGCAGCGAGCTGATTCTGGGTGGCCAGAAAAGCGGAAAGTCGCGCCGCGCCGAGCTGCTGGCGCTTGCCTGGCTGGCCCGGTCGCCGGAGCACCAGGCCGTGCTGATCGCCACGGCCGAACCCTGGGATGACGAGATGCGCGAACGCATTGCGCGCCACCAGCAGGACCGCGCCGCCCGCGTGCCGAAGCTGCGCACGGTGGAAGAACCCATGCAGCTGGCCCAGGCGCTGGCCGGCCACAGCCAGCCGCACACGCTGGTCGTCGTCGACTGCCTGACCTTGTGGCTGACCAATTTACTGATGCCTGCCGAGAATTTTGAAAAAAACAAGGCTCCAGCGCAGTATGCATGGGCGCAGGTAGCTATGGTTTTAAGAGCAATTGAAGATGCTGCCGGCCCGGTCGTGCTGGTCGGCAACGAGATCGGCCTGGGCGTGATTCCGCTCGGGCGCGAAACCCGCGCCTTCGTCGATGCGTTGGGGCGGCTGAACCAGGACGTGGCGCAGGTTTGCGAACGCGTGACCTTCATGGCGGCCGGGCTGCCGCTGACACTGAAAGGCCAGCCATGAAAAAAACCGCGGTGGTCCTGATGTTTTGCCTGGCGGCGCTGAAGTCTGCCTGCGCCCTGGAGTTGACCGACGACCGCGGCGTCACCGTCACCTTCGCGCAAAGCCCGCAGCGCATCGTCAGCCTGCTGCCCTCGCTGACCGAAAGCGTCTGCGCGCTGGGGCAGTGCCAGCGCCTGGTCGGGGTGGACCGTTATTCCAATTACCCGGCCAGCGTGCGCAGCCTGCCCGTGCTGGGCGGCGGGCTGGACCCCAACATCGAGGCCATCGTCGCGCTCCGGCCCGACGTGGTGATCCTGGCCACCTCGTCGCGCGCCAGCCAGCGGCTGGAGTCGCTGGGCCTGAAGGTGGTGGCGCTGGAGCCCAAGAGCCATGCCGATGTCAGGCGGGTGCTGAAGAAAATCGGTGCGCTGCTTGAGATTCCTGATGAAGTGGGCGCGGACCGGCTCTGGCGCATCATCGACGCCAGCGTTGAGGCCGCTGCGCAATCGCTTTCGCCCAAGGCCAAAAACATGCGGGTGTACTTTGAGGTCAACCGTGGTCCGTATGCGGCCGGCGAGTCGTCCTTCATCGGCGAAACACTCACGCGGCTGGGCGTGAAAAACATCATTCCCGCCTCGCTGGGGCCGTTTCCCCGCATCAACCCGGAGTTCGTGGTGCGCGCCAACCCGGACCTGATCATGGTCGGCAGCCGCAGCATGCAGGGCATGATGACGTATCCGGGCTGGTCGAATATCAAGGCCATCAAAGAGCAGCGCATTTGCGTGTACGGCGTGGACGAATCCGATGTGGTGGTGCGCCCCGGCCCGCGCATGGCCGAGGCGGCCCGCATCATGGCCCAATGCATCGCGAGCAAGGCCGGGGCCGGATGAGCCCGTCTTTCACGCACCAGCACCCCAAGGCGTTCTGGCTGGCGCTTGGCCTGGTTGTCACTTCGGCCGTCCTGCTGCTGCTCGGAATCAGCGTGGGCAGCACCGGTTTCGACAGTGTGCTGACCATGCGGCGCGACCCGCAGGCGCTGCTGATCATTTCTGAAATCCGCCTGCCGCGCACGCTGGGCGCCTGGCTGGCCGGCGCCTTGCTGGGGCTGGCCGGTGCGGTGGCGCAGGGGCTGTTCCGCAATCCGCTGGCCGACCCGTATCTGCTCGGCAGTGCCTCGGGCGCTTCGCTGGGCGTGGCGCTGGCGATGGCGCTGTTCGGCATTTCGCCGCTCGCCACCTCCTGGCTGGCGCGCATCGGGCTGACCGGTGCGGCCTTTGTCGGCGCCGTGCTGGCGGTGCTGCTGACGCTGCTGCTGGCCAGGGGCGTGCAACACACGCTGCGCCTGCTGCTGGCCGGCGTGATCGTCGGCGTGGTGCTGGGCGCCATCACCTCGCTGGTGCTGCTGCTCACGCCCGAGATCATGCAGGCCATGCAGTCCTTCATGCTGGGCAGCACCGGCTTTGTCGGCTGGACCGCCTGCGCCATCATGGCGGCGGTGTTTGCCGGCATGATGAGCGCCGCCTGGATGATGAGCCATGCGCTCGACGGCCTGGCGCTGGGCGAGGCCACGGCGCACAGCCTGGGCCTGCCGCTGCCGCAGATGCGCGCCGGACTGGTGGCCGTGCTGGCGCTGGCCACCGGCGCTGCCGTGGCGCAAACCGGCTTGATTGCTTTTGTCGGTCTGGCCGCGCCTCACCTGGTGCGCTCCGTCGTCAAGACCACGCACGGCCGGCTGATCGGCCTGGCCAGCCTGATGGGCGCCGTGCTGCTCACCGCCGCCGATATCCTGGCCCGGGGGCTGATTGCGCCGCAGGAGCTGCCGGTGGGCGTGTTGACCGCCGTGCTGGGCGGCGGCTACCTGCTCTGGCTGATGCACCGCAACACCGGACGAGGCAGCGCGCCATGAGCGCCAATCCATCCCGGTTTGCTATGGATTCAATAGCTATAAGCGCCTGCAGCATCAGTGCAAAACTTGGAAATGCCGAGATATTGCACAGCATTTCGCTGGCGCTGCCGCGTGCGCGCTGGACCAGCGTCGTCGGCCCGAACGGCGCCGGCAAATCAACCTTGCTCAAGGTGCTGGCCGGGCTGCTGGCCCACGGCGGCGAGGTCAGCCTGCTGGGCCGGCCAATGGCCAGAATGCGCGGGCGCGAGCGGGCGCGCCAGCTGTCCTGGCTGGGCCAGAACGAAAGCTCGGCCGAGGACCTGACGGTGTACGACGTCGCCATGCTCGGCCGCCTGCCGCACCAGGCCTGGCTGGCGCCGGCGAGCAGCGCCGACCATGCCGCCGTCGAGCGCGCGCTGCGCGCCACCCAGGCCTGGGACTGGCGGGGCCGGGCGCTCGGCCAGCTGTCGGGCGGCGAGCGCCAGCGGGTGCTGCTGGCGCGCGCGCTGGCGGTCGAGGCCGAGGTGCTGCTGATGGACGAGCCGCTGGCCAACCTCGACCCGCCGCACCAGACCGACTGGCTCTTGATGGTGCGCAATCTGGTCGCCAGCGGCAAGACCGTGGTCAGCGTGCTGCATGAAATTTCGTTTGCGCTTCAGGCCGATGAACTGGTGGTGATGGACAAGGGCCGGGTGACGCACCAGGGCGCCTGCGTTGACGCGGCCACACACCGCGCGCTCGAAGACGTGTTTGACCACCGCATTGCCGTGCATCACCTGGCCGGGCAATGGCTGGCTTTGCCCCGAATTTAGCCTTTCGTCATGCTCGGCGAGGCCACCACGCGCCTTGTGAAGGTGATTTTCAGAAAGCTGAATTTTAGGGTGCTAAACTGAAACGGAAATTCAGGTGGCCTGCAGATTTAGGTTTGCAGGCTTAAACGGGAAGTCGGTGCGAACGGGTTTATTCACCAACCCACGCTATTCCGACGCTGCCCTCGCAACGGTAAACGAGTCAAAGCGAGATCCATCACCACTGTGCCAACGCATGGGAAGGGGGTCTGCAGAGCAAGCCTTTTTGCTTCTTCACTCGTGAGCCCGGAGACCGGCCTGATTTCTTGCGCGTGATCTTGCGATGGGCAAGGGTCAGCAGGCAACAGTCCACAGTGTTTTCGGGCGTTTTTCTCCCGGCATCCGCTGCTCTTCGGCTGGGCTTTCTTTCTCCTTTTCTCCCCTTCGCTTCATCACACCCATTTAATCTATCGCGCGATGGGCGTGGAGGAGACGATATGTTGAGGCAACGCTTTTCAGCGTCGGGGTCATGAGCGGCGGCACCGTCTGGTTTGTGGGTGCGGGTCCGGGCGACCCGGAACTCATCACCGTGAAGGGCAGGGCGCTGGTCGAGCGCGCCGGCGCCATCTTGTTTGCCGGTTCGCTGGTCAGCGCGGCCGCCACGCGCTGGGCGCCGGCAGACTGCGTGATTGCCGACAGCAAGGACATGACGCTGGAGCAGATGTCCGGCTGGCTGATCGCGCAGGCCGGGCGCTGCCAGACCGTGGTGCGCCTGCAGACCGGCGACCCCAGCCTGTATGGCGCGCTGATCGAACTGGTGCAGCCACTGGATGCGGCCGGCGTGCCGATTGCGGTGGTGCCGGGCGTGTCCTCGGCGATGGCGTCGGCGGCGGCGGCGGTGGAAAGTCTGACCCTCCCTGAAGTCACCCAGACCGTGATTTTTACCCGCATGGAAGGGCGCACGCCGATGCCCGAGGGCGAGTCGCTGCAGGTGCTGGCGGCGCACCACAGCACGCTGTGCATCTTCCTGAGCATCACGCTGATGGGGCGGGTGACGGCGGCGCTGACGGCGGCCGGCTGGTCGCCCGACGCCCCCGTGATGGTGGTGCACAAGGCCAGCTGGCCGGGCGAGCAAAAGATCGTGCGCGGCACCGTGACCACCATCCAGGGCCTGTGCCGCGACGCCAAGATCGTCAGCCAGGCGATGATCATCGCCAGCCCCACGCTGGGTGCGCGGCACTGGACAACGCTGGCCAAATCCAAGCTGTACGACGCCAGCTTCACCCACAAATTCCGGCGCGCCAGCACCGGCCTGACGACCGATACCCCCCAAGACCTCCCGGAGACAACATGACAGCAGACACCATTCTTCTGGTGGGCCACGGCTCGCGCGAAAAATCAGGCAACGACGAGATTGAAGCGTTTGCGCAGCAGTGGCGCGCGCGGCAGCCGGGCTGGCGCATCGAGATTTGCTTCATCGAGTTTTCCGAAGTCACCCTGAGCGAGGGCCTGCGCCGCGCTGCCACGGGCTCGCAGCGCGTGATGGTGGTGCCCTTGATTTTGAACGCCGCCGGGCACGTCAAGATGGACATTCCGCAGGCCATTGACGGCGCGCGGCTGAAGTTTCCGGGGGTGAAGTTCATGTACGCACCGCACCTGACGGCGTGCGACCCGATCCTGGCCATCGTCAGGCGCCGCCTGAAAGGGGCGATGCAGGCGCTGGACATGCCCGACCCCACGACCACCGGCGTGGTGATACTGGGGCGCGGCTCGTCGGATCGGCAGGCCAACGGCGAGATGGCCAAGATGGCGCGCTGGCTGATGGAAGAAACCGACCACGAGCTGGTCGATCTGGCGTTTACCGGCATCACCTGGCCGCGCCTTGAAAAAGCCGTGCAGCGGCAAAGCCTGCTGGGCATGACGCAGGTTGTGGTGCTGCCGTACTACCTGTTCAACGGCACGCTGGTCGAGCGCATCGCCCGGCAGGTGAGCAACCTCAGGGCGCAGTACCCGGCCATCCGCTTTGCCGCGACGGCGTATTTCGGCTTTGAGCGCGAGATTTTCGAGTTGCTGGAAGAACGGGTGAACGGTCTGCAACAAGGCCATGCCACTTCAAAAATGCCTTGCGACGGCTGCAAGTACCGTGACTTTGGCGTCAAGAACGGCCTGGGCGGTCATCACCACGACGATGCCGTGCCGCACAGCCACGACCATGCGCATGACCACGCGCACGGTCACGCGCATGAGCATGCGCATCCCCCGGTTCAGGCGGTGGTTCAGATGCATACCCACCCTCATGCGCATGACCATGACCACGCCCATCCTCATGCAGAGGCTCGCCCATGAGCGCCGCCAACGTCGTCACCGAGCAGCTCACCGCCGCCGGTCGGGCCATCGAGCATGACTCGTTTGCCGTGATCGACCGCGAGGTGGCTTCGCACGCCTACAGCGCCGGCCAGTGGCCGATCGTGCGCCGCATGATCCACGCCAACGCCGACTTCGACTTCAACGGGCTGACCGACTTTCATCCGCAGGCGGTCGAGGCCGGCGTGGCCGCCATCGCCTCGCGCGCCAGCCGCGTGGTGGCTGACGTGGAGATGATCTGCGTTGGCCTGTCCGCGCCGCGCCTGGCGCATTTCGGCATGGGCGCGCACCAGTTCATCTCGGACGCCGATGTGATCGAGGCCGCGAAAGCGCAAGGCACGACCCGCGCCGTGCAGGCCATGCGCAAGGCGCATCGGCTTGGCCTGATCGACGGCGCCATCGTCGGCATTGGCAATGCGCCCACCGCGCTGATCGAGCTGGTGCGCTTGATTCACGAGGAAGGCGCGCGTCCGGCGCTGGTCGTGGGCATGCCGGTCGGCTTTGTGTCGGCGGCCGAGTCCAAGGACCTGATGGCGTTGCAGAGCAACGTGCCGTGGATCGTGATTCGCGGACGCAAGGGCGGCTCGACGCTGGTGGTGGCGGCGATTCATGCGCTGCTGGGCCTGGCCGAGGCGCAGGAACTCGCGGAGCAAGCCCCGGCATGATGAAAAAAGACGCGCCACGCGGCACGCGCACCGGTTTCACCACCGGCGCGTGCGCGGCAGCGGCGGCGCGCGCGGCCACGCTGGGGCTGGTGTCCGGGCAGGTGCCCGATCACATCGACTGCCTGCTGCCCAATGGCGATCTGGTGAGGTTTGCCGTGCTCGACGGCGCGGTCCAGGGTGACACGGCGCATGCCATGATCATCAAGGACGCGGGCGACGACCCCGACTGCACCGACAAGGCGCACCTGACGGCCGACGTGACGCTGCGCCGCGAGCGGCCCGGCCAGGTGCTGCTGAGCGGCGGCGTCGGCGTCGGCACGGTGACCATGCCCGGCCTGGGGCTGGAGGTGGGCGGCCCGGCGATCAACCCGGTGCCGCGCCGCAACATCACGGCCAATGTGCAGGCCGCCGCCGGCGAGCTGCTGGAAGAAGCCGGTTTTGAAGTCTGCATCTCGGTGCCGCAGGGCGTGGAGATGGCCAAGAAAACCCTCAATGCCCGGCTGGGCATCCTGGGTGGTATTTCCATCTTGGGCACCACCGGCATCGTCAAGCCGTATTCCACCGCCGCTTATCGCGCCAGCGTGGTGCAGGGTGTGCAGGTGGCCGGCACGCTGGGCCATGGCGTGGTGGTGCTGACCACGGGCGGGCGCACCGAGAAGTTCGTGATGGCAGAAATGCCGCACCTGCCCGAGCCGGCCTTCGTGCAGATGGGCGACTTCCTGCGCTACGCCATGAGCGCGGCGGTCAAGGCCGGCTTGAGGCAGGTGGTGATTGGCGGCATGGTCGGCAAGCTGACAAAAATCGCACAGGGCGAGACCATCACCCACGCCGGTCGCGCCGAGGTCGATACCGGCCTGCTGGCCGACATTGCCGCCAGCCTGGGCGCCGCGCCCGACGTGTGCGAGGCCATTCGCGGCAACGAAACCGCGCGCTATGCCGGCGAGCGCATGGACGCACTGGGCCTGGGCCCGGCTTTTCACAAGGCGCTGGCGCAGCGGGTGATTCAGACCCTGAGCGCGCGTTACCCCGATCAATTCGATTTGAAAGTGCTGGTCTGCGACTTTGACGGTCGCAAGATAGCGGAGGCCCCTTGAATTCAGAAACCATCCCCTTGATTGAAAAATGCCGGGTCATCGGCGTGCTCGACGACGGCGTCGACAGCTTGGGCCGCGGCGCGCTGGCGCATTTGCAGCAGGCGCAACTGGTGATTGGCGGCGCCCGCACGCTGCAATTGTTCGGTGAGCACATTGACCCCACTGCCCGGCAGCGCGACCTGACCGGCGCGCTGCCGCAAGTTCCCGAATGGATTCGCGCCGCGCAGGCCGAAAATCAGCGCGTCGTGCTGCTGGCCACCGGCGACCCCTTGTGCCACGGCATTGCCGCCTACCTGGCGTCGCGCCTGTGCATCGAGGCGATCGAGGTCATCCCCAATGTGTCAACGCTGCAACTGGCCTGCGCCCGGCTGGGTCTGCCGTGGCAGGACATGAAGTTTTCATCGGTTCACGCCAAGGATGCCGGGGACTGGGTGGAGGGCGCCGAGCCCGGTCACGGCCTGTATGCGCTGCTGCGCGACATTCGCCAGCACGACCGGCTGGCCATTTTGACCAGCCCGGCCAACACGCCCGACCGCATTGCCCGCATGCTGGTCACCGAAGGCCTGGCCGATGCGTTCGAGATGGCCGTGGCCGAATGCCTGTGCCAGCCCGAGGAGCGCATCGTCAGCGGCATGGCCATCACGGCCGCCGCGCAGATGCCGTTTGCCGACCCGAACGTGGTGCTGCTGTGGCGCACCGCGCCTCGGGTGGCGCCAGTGCTGCTGGGATTGCCCGACGCCAGCTACCAGCAGCGCTACCCGGAAAAAGGCCTGATCACCAAGAACGAAGTGCGCGCCGTGTCGCTGGCCCGCATGCAGCTGCGCGCCACGAGCGTGGTGTGGGACATTGGAGCGGGCTCGGGCTCGGTGGGGCTGGAAGCGGCGCGCCTGTGCAGCCAGGGCCATGTCTACGCGATTGAAAAGAACGTGGACGACAGCGCCATCGTGCGCAGCAACCGCAAGGCGCTGGGTATCAGCAACCACACGCTGGTGCATGCCAAGGCGCCCGAAGGCCTGCAGCACTGGCCTGACCCGGATGCCGTGTTCATAGGCGGCTCGGGTGGCGAGCTTGCCGGGCTGATCCGCCTGATCCTGCAGCGCTTGAAGCCCGAAGGGTGGCTGGTGATGAACTTTGTCACGCTGGAAAACCTGGCCACGGCCGTCGAGACGCTCAAGGCGCTGAGCCTGGCCTGGGATGTGCTGCAGCTGCAGGCGTCGCGCAGCAAGCCGATCCTGCACATGAACCGCATGGCCGCCGAAAACCCGGTGTGGCTGGTGTGCGCGCAAAAAGTCAGTGGACAAAACGCGCCCAAGCCGGAGAAGAGCGATGACTGAACTTGGCGTTAATTCTTCAGCGGCAGCCTTACCTGTTTCACCCGGCCGGCTGTTTGGCGTGTCTTTGGGCCCCGGCGATCCGGGCCTAATCACGCGCCGCGCCTGGGCCTTGCTGGAGCGCCTGGACGCGGTGTGGACTTATCCGGTGCGCAGCCTGCGCAAGGAAAGCTATGCGCTGGACATTGCCCTGCGCGCCGGGCTGGCGCTGCCCGCGCAGCATCAGGCGCTGCTGTTTCCGATGACGCACGATGCCGAGAAACTCGCGCGCCACTGGCTCAAGGCCGCCGAAACGGTGCAGGCGCTGCTGGCCAGCGGGCAGGACGTACTGTTTCTGGTCGAAGGCGATGCCTCGACCTACGCCAGCTTTGGCTATCTGGCGCGCGTGCTGCGCGAACTCGACGCTGGGGCAAAAATCGAGATCGTTCCCGGCGTCACGTCCTTCAATGCCGCCTGCGCGCAGCTGCAGATGCCGCTGTCGGAGCAGGACGACACCATTGCCATCGTGCCCGCTGCCTACGGCATTGCCGCTGTCGAAAGCATGCTGGACGACTTTGACACGCTGGTGCTGATGAAGGTCAAGCCGCTGCTCGACGACCTGATCGACCTGCTGGCGCGCCGTGGCCTGCTGGCGCACAGCCGCTTTATTGAAAAAGCCGGCTCGCCGGTCGAGCGCATCGTGCGCAACGTGGCCGAGCTCAAGGGCAGGAAGGTCAATTACCTGTCGCTGCTGCTGGTTAAAAACCCGGGCCGCGAACGCGGCGAGCTGCTGCGCGGCTGCCGCAAGAAAACAAGCACTGAACTAGAAGAAGAGGAAAACCCGTCATGACCATCATCCCTTTACCCGCTACCTGCGCCCCCGTGCGCGTGGTGCTGGTTGCCATCACCAAGCACGGCGCCCAGCAAGTCGCCCAGCTGGCGCGCCAGTTGCCGCAGGCCAGCGTCTGCGTGGCCGAAAAGTTTGCGCCGCTGATGGCCGGGCTGGCCAACCCGGTGCGCGCTTATAGCGGCGCTTTTCGGGAAGAAATTGGCACGCTGTTCACTGACTTTGACCAGGTGGTGTTTTTTGTCTCGCTGGGCGCGGTGGTGCGGCTGATTGCGCCGCACCTGAAAAGCAAGGACGAAGACCCGGGCGTGGTGGTGGTCGATGACGCGGCGCAGTTCGTCATTCCGGTGCTGTCCGGCCATGTCGGCGGCGCCAACGCCATGGCTGAGCAGGTGGCGGCGCTGCTGGGCGCCACGCCCGTACTGACCACCGCGTCCGACGTGGGCAAGACCATTCCGGTCGATATCCTGGGCCGCGAACTGGGCTGGAAGGTCGAGGCGCCCAAGCTCAACATCACCCGCGTCTCGGCTGCCGTGGTGAATGAAGAACTGGTGGCCGTGGTGCAAGAAGCCGGCAGCCCCGACTGGTGGACCCGGCCCACGCCGCTGCCCGCCAGCATTCACAAATTCGAGCGCTTTGACGACGTGGACCTGAGCCGCTTCAAGGCGGTGCTGTGGATCACCCATGCCGAGGTGA
>JBKJKI010000121.1:0-8010 GCA_046597475.1 Polaromonas sp.
TCTTCCACATGCGGGTAGCCCAGGGTGTCGAGAAAGGCCTTGAAGGCCTTGTTGTCGGCCTTGGGCACCTGCAGGCCGACCAGGATGCGGCCGTAGTCGGCGCCCTGATTGCGGTAGTGAAAGAGGCTGATGTTCCAGTTCGGCCGCATCATGCTCAAGAACTTCAAGAGCGCGCCCGGTCGCTCCGGGAACACGAAGCGCAGTAGTCGTTCTTCGTGCGCCAGTCCGGTTCGGCCGCCCACCATATGGCGGATGTGCTCCTTGGCCAGCTCGTCGTGCGTGAGGTCGATCGCCTTGAAGCCGTGGCGGTTGAAGTGGCCGGCAATCTTGCTGCTCTCGCCCCGGGTCGACGTCGTCAGGCCGACAAATACATGGGCCACGCGCTGGTCGCTGATGCGGTAGTTGAACTCGGTCACGCTGCGCGGGGCGCCCGGCAACTCGCCTATCAGTTCGCAAAAATGCCGGAAACTGCCGCGCTCTTCCGGAATCGTCACCGCAAACAGGGCTTCACGCTCCTCGCCGACCTCGGCTCGTTCGGCAACAAAGCGCAGGCGGTCAAAGTTCATGTTGGCGCCGCACAGGATCGCGGCGTAGGTTTCGCCCCTGGTCTTGTGCGTGGCAACGTATTGCTTGATGGCGGCCACCGCCAGCGCGCCGGCCGGCTCGACGATGCTGCGGGTGTCGACAAAGATGTCCTTGATGGCGGCGCAGACCGCATCGGTGTCAACGGTGATGTAGCTGTCGACCAGCGAGCGGCTGATGCGAAAGGTTTCCTCGCCCACCAGCTTGACCGCCGTGCCATCGGAAAACAGGCCCACGTCGGGGAGCGTGACGCGTTTTTTTGCCGCCACTGACTGCATCATGGCGTCGGAGTCGTTCATCTGCACGCCGATCACCTTGATCTCGGGCCGCAGCGCCTTGATGTAGTTGGCCACGCCGGAAATCAGCCCGCCGCCGCCAATCGCTACAAACACCGCATCCAGCCGGCGCGAGCCCAGCGTTTGCAGCTGGCGCAGGATTTCCATGGCGATCGTGCCCTGGCCGGCAATCACGTCCGGGTCGTCAAACGGATGGACAAAAGTCAGTCCTTCCTTTTTCTGCAGCAGCACCGAATGCGCGTGGGCATCCGTGAAACTGTCGCCGTGCAGCACCACCTCGGCGCCCCAGGCTTTCACCGCGTCGATCTTGAGCTGCGGCGTCGTCGTCGGCATGACCACCACGGCGCGGGCGCCGAGTTTTTGCGCGCTCAGCGCCACGCCTTGCGCATGGTTGCCGGCCGAGGCGCAGATCACGCCTTTCTTAAGCTGCGCCGGGCTTAGATGCGCCATCTTGTTGTAGGCGCCGCGCAGCTTGAAGCTGAACACCGGTTGCTGGTCCTCGCGCTTGAGCAGCACGGTATTGTTCAGGCGCTGGCTCAGGATTTTGGCCGGCTCCAGCGCCGACTCCACCGCCACGTCATAGACGCGGGCGGTGAGGATTTTTTTCAGGTAATCGGCCGGTTTGAGGGCCTTGGCGGGAAGCGCCACAGGCTCTGCGGGGGAGGGCTTTTTGGCTTGGGAGGAAGGGCTGGCGCTGGATGGTTTGTTCGATGGCATGTATTTTTCTCGCAGCCTGACATGATAAGGCTACGAAAAAAAAGGCCCAGACCATGCGGTCTGGGCCTGTAAATCCACCCTTTGAGGAGGTGGAGGAGACAACCAGTGCAAGAATACCCGGCCTTGAAGGCAATATACGGTATTGATGCGATGGATTTAGTATAACGGAGCAATGCTGCGGCGCACAATAGTTTTTGGTAAAAATGGAACATTTCTATCCACTATTCGTAATATTTTTGTAGAAGGAATGATGTTTATGGAATGCACAGTGAACTGGACAGGCAGCAACACAAGCAGCGGATCGCGCTCGGGCATGACTTTTCTGGCTGAAACAGGCAGTGGTCACACCCTGGTAATGGACGGTGCACCGGATGCCGACAAGCCCGAAAATGGCGGGGCCAATCTGGCGCCGCGCCCCATGGAAACCGTGCTGGCGGGCGCCGGTGGCTGCACCGCCTACGACGTCGTGCTGATTCTCAAGCGTGGCCGCCACGACGTGCGGGCCTGCTCCGTCAAGCTCACGTCGGAGCGCGCTCCAGCAGACCCCAAGGTGTTTACCAAAATCCACATGCACTTTTTGGTCAGCGGACGCGCGCTGGCGGCCAGCGCTGTTGAACGCGCCATTGCCATGAGCCACGACAAGTACTGCTCGGCCACCATCATGCTGGCCAAGTCAGCCGCGATCACCACCAGCTTTGAATTGCTGGAGATTTGAGGCTGTTTTGGCTTTATGCCCATATGCAATGGGCGTTAATAGCTATCAAAAAAGTAGCAATAACCGGCTTTAAAGGTAATGGGCCGTGGTGGTCATCACCTTGGCAGCGGACTGCATCAGCGCCCTGACCGGCGCGGGCAGCTGCATCGCGCCGGCCTCTTCGGCGGCGCGGGCGTGTTGCGCCTCGTCATCCTTCATTTGCGCCACGATGGCGCGCGATTCGTGGTCGCCCTCGGGCAGGCGCTCGAGGTGGCTGGCCAGATGCGCCTCCACCTGACGCTCGGTCTCCACCACAAAGCCCAGGCTCAGGCGGTCGCCCAGGCGGCTGGCAACCAGCCCCAGGCCGAAGGCGCCCGCATACCACAGGGGATTGAGCAGCGAGGGGCGCGCGCCCAGCTCATCCAGCCGGGTCTTCGTCCAGGCCAGATGATCCCCCTCTTCGCGGCTGGCCTTGAGGAAGTGGGCGCGTAGCGCCGGGTCACGGGTGCCGAGCGCCTGGGCGGCGTACAGGGCCTGCGCGCACACCTCGCCCACATGGTTCACCCGCATCAGAGCGCCAGAACGCGCCTTGTCCTGCGTGCTGAGCTCGGTTGCCTGAGCCGGCACGGTGGGGCAGGTCCGGCTGGCCCGGGGCTTGGCAAACAGGGTGCGCAGGGCACCGTCCGCTGCATTCAGGGCCAGGTCGATTACAGGTGTCATGGAAAGCTTTCCTTTGAAAGTTGCGGGCGGAGAGTCCGGAAGAGCAGCTGGGCAATAAGGGCTGGGACGCCAATGGTAGCGCCGCTGGGCCAGGCGGGAGGAAAACGAAAAAGCCCCCATGAAGGAGGCTTTTTGCAAGGTGGCGCCCGGCCGCGTGGCCGAGGCCGCTTTAGACGCATTAGAAGGTGTGGCGAATACCGAGGGCTACGTTGGTGGAGCCGGTACCGGCCGTTGCCGTGACGCCGCCCAGGAAGCCATTGCCGCCAGGCGCGGCCTGACCCGTACCCTTGTTGTTGAAGCGCGTCAAGACGGCGTTCAGGTTGGTGCGCTTGGACAAGGCGTAGGTGTAGGTCATGCCGTAGGAATCGGTGTCGGCGTTGACGGCACGCTTGTCGTCAAGCCGGTTGAACGCTGCCACGATGGTGTGCGGGCCGGTGGTGAGCTTGTAACCAATGTGCATCAGCTTGGCGTCTTGCTTGAATGCGGTGTTGTAAGCGTTTTGAAATGCGGGAGTCAACGGGCCTACCGGGTTGCCGGCGAAAAGCGGCGAAAGACCCGATGGGTTTTCGTCCTTGATCGTGGCGTACATGCCGTACACGGTGCCGGGACCTACGTCGACAGTGCCGCCCAAGACGTTGTTGGTCAGGGATTTCTGGCCAAACTCGTTTTTCTTCTCGTTGTGTCCAAAGCCGACGGAAAAACCGCTGCCCTTGTACATGGCCATGGCACCCAGGAAACGGTTGGCGGAATTGCTGCCTGCCACCTCGCCAGCGCCATACATCAGGGTCGCGGTGACGCCGCTGGTCTGGATCGCGTACTGCAGTGTGTTGCTCAGGCGGATGTCAAACGCCGCTGGCAGGCTGGCGATCTGCCCGGCGGCCAGGCTTGACTGGGTTCCCGATGCATCGAAAGCCGCCTGGGCGAGATAGCCGGGGGTGTACTGGCGGCCCAGCGTGAAGGCGCCAATCGGAGTGATCAGGCCCGCGAAAGCCTGGCGGTCAAACAAATTTCCGGCCAGATTGACGCCAAATGCACTGCCTGCCAATCCTGTGCTGAGCGCAGCGACTGCGGAGCCAACAGTGGCGCCTCCACCTAGTGGCGTTCCGCTTGGGATGCCGCTGGCGGCCAGCGTTGCCAGAACAGTGGAGTTCACCCGATCGGGTATCTGGGTACCGGAGTTCGGGCGGTTGCTGACCGAGCCTGTGTCCAGCTCAAACCGATTTTCGAGTGTGAAGATGGCCTTGTAACCGCCGCCGAGGTCTTCGGTGCCCCTGAGGCCGAAACGCGAACCCTCCATGATGCCGCTGGCGATGCCGTTGAATGAGCCGTTTTTCAGGCCGCTGACATGGTTGAAACCGCCGTCAAGCAGGCCGTAAAGGGTCACGGTGCTTTGCGCCATGGTGGCGGATGCGGACAGAAGGCCCAGCACAGCAGTGGCAACGAGGGTCAGTTTTTTCATGGAGTCTCCAAGAAGTTACAGGGAAAGAAAAATCTTCACGGTGAACCCGGGCCTTGAGAGCGCAGTTCCCACCGACAGGCCGAGGTTAGTGGTGATGCCGATACCCGTAAAGGGGACTGTTACCCCGTGTATCGCTTGCGAGACAGGGGTAAACCCTGAACGACGCCAGCATGGATCACCTGTGGGCAGCTGTCTTTGCAATCCCGATTTCAGGCTTTCCACCCGCGTAGTCCGCCTTCGGGCGCGAAAGCTTTCAGGCGGGCGGGGAGTGGCCGATACTGCTCCCGCCCCGGCTTAGGCTATGCGCTCTATTTTCGAGGCGCGTCGCACCCAGGCCACAACTTGTGTAGTCAATCAGCAGGGATTTGCGCATAGCGGAGATTGGGAGATTGACTTTCGAAAGTTTCGGTAAATGTGGCTTTTTCGCACAATTAATGCAATCGCCGAGAAACTCTCGCGGGCGCCATCTCTGTTGTATCCGCTCCACGGCGAATAGAAGATTGTTGTGCGTGGACAACGAATCGGAACGTTTTCCGCTGAATTCTTTGCGCAACGCAGCTTGGTCTGGTGCAATAGACCCAACTTCCCGAAAGGGGGTTGGCCCGGGTCTCTGGTGGAGCGGTCAAGGCGCAAGCCTGAAACAGCCCCCGTGCCGGAGCCCTATGTTTAACCTTGGAGAAATCTCAATGAAAAAATCACTCATCGCCTTGGCCGTGCTGGCTGTTTCCGGCGCCGCAATGGCTCAATCTACCGTGACGCTGTATGGTGTTGCGGACGGTTTTATTGGTAGCGACAAGGTCACGCTTAATGGCGCTGGCCAACGTCAAACCGTTCTGAGTTCCGCCGGCATCAACGGTTCCCGTTGGGGCCTGAGAGGTGTTGAAGATCTGGGCGGTGGTCTGAAAGCCGTTTTCCAATTTGAAAGCGGTTTCACTCTGGATGACGGCAGATCCGCTCAAGGTGGCCGCCTGTTTGGTCGTCAAGCTTTCGTCGGCGTTCAAAGCGGCTTCGGTACCGTGAGCATCGGCCGTCAGTACACGGCTTATGACGCTCTGCACAGCGATACCAACCATAACTACGATGCAGCCACCTTCAATGCGGCTACCGGCGGCAGTGCTGGCGGTGTTTCCGCAAACGGCATGGCCGATTACAGCAGCCGCGTCGACAACTCCATTGCCTACACCTCGCCAAACTTCAGCGGCTTCAGCGGCTCGGCAGTTTACAGCTTCGGTGAAAACAAGAACCTCGGCGCTGTCAATGGCGATGCAACTGACAAAGGCAGCTTGCAAGTGCGATACGCCAATGGCCCTCTGCTGGTAGGTTACGCCTTCCAACAAGAGAAGCAAGCCGCCACTGCCGCTGGTCAAGACAAGAACAAGTACAACCTGATCGGTGCTTCTTATGACTTCGGCGTGGTCAAGCTGCTGGGTAGCTACAACCAAGCCAAGAACGACACGTTCAAGGACAAAGAAGGCCAGATCGGCGTAGTGGTTCCATTCGGTGCTGCTGCTGTTTCCGCTGGCTACGCCCGTTCGAAGAGCGAAGGCAACGGCGTTGAGCGCACCGGCAAAGGCTACTCCATCCTGGGTACCTATGACCTGTCCAAGCGCACCCGCCTGTACGCTGGCGCTCAAAGCACCAAGGCTTTCATCCTGAACGCATCGGCTGAAACCAAACAAACGGTTTACGGTCTGGGCGTTCGCCACTCCTTCTGATTTTTCAGCTAGCGTGAGCTAGCGGTTAAACCAGAAAAACAAAAACCGCCCCGGGGCAACCCGGAGCGGTTTTTTTTATGGGTGAGCCTGCACCGATCTGCGCGCAGACGCATTGATGAAGCAGTGGTGCAAACCGCGAATTCAAGCCTTGCCAGCGTGGCTGCACCGCAACGCTGTTCTACAGTGCAAAGGTTTTGGGAATAGTATTGAAAACCTGCTGAACCCACGATGGAACTCACATGCGCACTTCGGCCCTTCTTGAAAAGTCATTGTCACCCTTCGATGCCGACGGAGCTGGCGCCAAGCCGGTGGCGCGTGCCGGCCAGCTGCGCGCCAGCGGCCGCGCCTTTGCGCATATCGCTCGGTTCCATCCCGAGCTGACCGCCTTTCGGCGTGACTTGCACGCGCATCCCGAACTGGGTTTTGAAGAGGTCTACACCTCAAGCCGGGTCGCGCATGCGCTCAAGCTCTGCGGCGTTGATGAGGTCCATACCGGCATCGCCAAGACCGGGGTGGTGGCGGTCATCAAGGGACAGAAGACGGCGGCGTCCGGCGCGCGGCCGATGGTCGGCCTGCGCGCCGACATGGATGCGCTGCCCATGACCGAGCACAACGAGTTCGGCTGGAAGTCCGCGAAGCCTGGCCTGATGCACGGCTGCGGCCATGACGGCCACACCACCATGCTGGTGGGCACGGCTCGCTACCTGGCCGAGACGCGCAATTTCGCGGGCGACGCCGTGCTGGTGTTCCAGCCGGCCGAAGAGGGGCGCGGCGGCGCGGCGGCGATGATCCGGGATGGGCTGTTCGAGCGCTTTCCCGTGCAGGCCATCTATGCCATGCACAACTGGCCCGCCATGCGTCCCGGCACCATAGGCATCAATGCCGGCCCCATGATGGCGGCGGCCGACCGCATCACGATCGAGATCACCGGCAAGGGCGGGCACGGTGCCCATGCCTATCTCACGGTTGACCCCATCCTGGTGGCGGCGCACGTCATCACGGCCGTGCAAAGCATCGTCTCGCGCAACGTGAAGGCCATGGACAACGCGGTGGTCAGCCTGTGCGCGATTCAGGCGGGCGACCTGGGCGCCATGAGCGTGGTGCCCGGCAGCGCCACCCTGGTCGGCACGGTGCGCACCTTCAAGCCCGAGGTGCAGGACTTCGTCGAGCAGCGCCTCAAGCAGCTTTGCGCCGCCGTGGCCGAGGGCTTTGGCGCGACGGCAACGGTGAACTACGAGCGCATCTATCCGGCCACCATCAATTCACCGGCCGAGTACAGCCTGGCCACCAGCGTGGCCGAGCAACTGGTGGGTGCGGAAAACCTGGTGCGCAACCTGGAGCCCAGCATGGGCTCGGAAGATTTTTCCTTCATGCTCAAGGTCAAGCCCGGCGCCTACCTGCGGCTCGGCCAGGGCGAGCAGCTGCCCGATGGCCAGGGCGGCCTGGTGGGCGGCGTCGGCAGCCGTTTTCTGCACAACAGCTGCTACGACTTCAACGACGGCGTGTTGCCTTTGGGCTCGGCGCTGTTTGCCGGAATCGTGGAGCACTCATTGCCGCTGGTTTGACGCCGGGCTGCAGACGCTATAAATATAATAGCAAATAGCAACCGTACTCATTGGGCTTTAGACGCTTTTGACCAGGTATTTGTGTTTGGGGGCGCGCTACGCGCAGGCGCTGCCTGACCATGGCCTTAGTGCCGCCCTCAGGCGTAGCGCTTGTTGCGCAGGTTGTTCTTCATCTCCTTGAGCCGCGGCTGCAGCGTGGGGCCTATGCGCAGCGCCACGCAGGTGGCCAGGATGTCGATGATCATCAGGTGCAGCAGGCGCG
>JBKJKI010000078.1:0-26572 GCA_046597475.1 Polaromonas sp.
ACGCTCTACGCGGCGCTGCCCAGCCGCAAGTTCATTCCGGCCAGAACCAGCGCCTTCCTGGCGTTCATGACCGACTACACGCGGGCAGCCACCCGCAGGATGGAGCCGGCACCGGGACTCTAACGAGGCATCGGGCATTACAGACTTTCACAATTTTCAGGCAACAAACGGCGTGCAATCTGACCACGCGGCGCTTGGAGCGGAGACTGACTTCGGCTAATTCGCAATTTCACACTGAGGCCGCGCGGGCGGGGCCAGACCGCACGCCCGGCGAGGTTTCAGGCATGCGCCTGCAGCAGGCATTGCGCAAACGCTTGCGCCGCCCGCGAAGGCGGAGGTGATCGCCGCAGCATGCTGACAAACTGGCACGGATAAAAAAACACTTCGGGCAGCACGGCCTGCATCTGGCCGCGCCGCTCGAAGCTCTCCGCATAGTGGTTGGGCAGGAAACCGAGGTAGCAGCCTGACAGGATCAGCGTGGCAATGGCCTCCTGGTCAAAGCCGGTGGCTTTGCGCGGCAGGCGCGCGCGGTGGCTGAGTTCCATATTGGGTGAGTGATAGCCCAGGCCGGCGAACTGCCAGGCTTGCAGCGACTCCCAGTTCAGCCCGCCATGCGGCTTTCCAAACAGGGGGTGCTGCGCGCCGCAGTACAGCAGCATGGTTTCGTCGAACAGGTCGGCATAGACCAGGCTTGGCGACGCGCGGTGCGCGGGAATGATGCCGACATGAAAGCTTCCGTCCATGAGCCCGCTTTCAATCGCGTTGATGGAGGCGACATGCATCTGCAGGCTGACGTCGGGGGCCAGCAACGTGAATCGCGCGATGGCGTCGCCGATGCGCGCGCGTGGGTTGCTCGCCGTCTTATCGAACACCGCCACCTTCAGCTGCCCGCCCATGCGCTGGTGGATGTCATCGATGCTGTTGCGAAAAGCCTCCACCCCGCTGAGCAGGCGAAGGGTTTCCTCATGCACGCGCTGGCCTTCGGCAGTCAGCGCAAAGCCGGCACGCCCGCGCCTGCACAGAACCATGCCTAGGCGCGTTTCCAGGTCCTTGATGTGGCGGCTGATGGTGGACGCGCCAATATTGAGTTCCAGCTCGGCGGCGGACATGCCACCGCAGTCCACCACGCTCTTGAAGACATGCAGCAGGCGCAAATCCATGTCGCTGAGCTGGCCCAGCACGGCTCTGGCCTTGGAGGATGGCGGCGTTGCTTGCATAAACAGTCAAGTTAACATTGATATTGCGTTCTTTTAGAGATTAACAGCTCCCCCAATAATGACATCTTCCGGGTGAATTGCCCCCTTGATGCCAATCGGAGAACCCCATGAGCTTTGTCAAAATTGAGCCCGCCGATGCCGGCGCCGCCAGCCCTCGAATGGATGCCGCCTGGCTGGAGGCGCACTGGATGCCCTACACCGCGAACCGCAACTTCAAGGCCAAGCCCCGCATGATCGTGGAGGCCAGTGGCTGCTATTTCACCGACAGCGAAGGGCGCAAGATTTTTGATGGCCTGTCCGGCCTGTGGTGCACAGGCATGGGCCATGGACGGCGCGAGATCGCCGAGGCGATCGGCAAGCAGGCCCTGAAGCTGGACTACGCGCCCGCCTTCCAGTTCGGCCACCCGCTGTCTTTCGAGCTGGCCAACAAGATCAAGGAGCTGATGCCCGAGGGCCTGGACCATGTCTTTTTCACCGGTTCCGGCTCGGAGTCAGCCGATACCTCGCTCAAGATGGCGCGCGCCTACTGGCGCGCCAAGGGACAGGCGGGCAAGACCTGCCTGATCGGCCGCGAAAAGGGCTACCACGGCGTGAACTTCGGCGGCATCTCGGTGGGTGGCATAGCGGCCAATCGCAAGCTGTTCGGCCAGGGCGTGCAGGCCGACCACCTGCCCCATACCCAGCCGCCAGCCGGTTCCTTCCACCGCGGCATGCCGCCCACCGGTGCCGAATTGGCCGAGCGGCTGCTGGACGTGATTGCGCTGCATGACGCCTCCAACATCGCGGCCGTGATCGTGGAGCCGTTCTCGGGCTCGGCCGGCGTGGTCATTCCACCGCAAGACTATCTGCAGCGCCTGCGCGAGATCTGCACGGCGCACGATATTTTGCTGATTTTCGACGAGGTCATCACCGCCTTTGGCCGCGCGGGCGCTTACACCGGCTCGGAAGCCTTTGGCGTAACGCCCGACATTCTGAACATCGCCAAACAGGTGACCAACGGCGTGCAGCCGCTGGGCGCGGTGGTGGTCAAGAAGGACATCTACGACACCTTCATGGCCGCTGGCGGCCCCGAGTACCTGGTCGAGTTTCCACATGGCTACACCTACTCGGCCCACCCGGTGACCTGCGCGGCCGGCATCGCCGCGCTAGACCTCCTGCAGAGCGAGGACATGATAAGCCGCGTGAATGCCCTGACGCCGCATTTTGAAAGCGCGGTGCACAGCCTCAGGGGCAGCAAGCATGTGAGCGATATCCGCAATTACGGCCTGGCTGCGGGCCTGACGATTGCCGCGCTGCCGGGCGAGCCGGCGCGCCGGCCCTACGAGATCGCCATGAACTGCTGGAACAAGGGTTTTTACGTGCGCTACGGCGGCGACACCATCCAGCTGGCGCCGCCCTTCATCAGCGAGAAAGCGGAAATTGACCGCCTGATCAACGCCCTGGGCGATGCGCTGGCCGAAACGGCTTGAGGCCGGCGGCCGGCGGGTGAGGCCTTTTTTGCAGGCTCACATCCTGGTCCGGCGCACCAGGCCTATGGGGCCTTGGACCGTGTTCCCAGTACGGGCCGTATGAACTTCAGGAGCAACTGCTGGAGCGGATTGGAATTGCCAAACGGACGCCAGGTCCATTTAAGCCTTTGATGGTAGGCGTCAAATTGCATGCCCCAGGGCGCCGCCCGGACGGGGCCACGTCCCAGCAAGAGCTTCAAGACAAAAGTGCCCATCACGCCGGCACACAGGTCGCAGGCCATGACGGTTGACGGCCCCCTGCCCTCCTGAAAATTGACCGCTTCCGGCGCAACCAGGTAGTTGCGGTTCATCATGGCCGGCGACAGCCCGGCGATGAAGCGGGCGTATTGCTCCTGCGACTCGTGGCCGTCCACCTTGAAGTAATCTTCAAAGCTCATGCCGGTGGGGCTGAAGTGAAGAAATGCCACGCCCATGCCCAGCGGCGCCGCCGTCAGCGCGGGTAGGCCCTTTTCGCGGCACTTGGCAAACACCATGCGCCGTACCGGCAACACGAAAAAATCCAGCCCATCCACATAGACATCGACATCACGAAAAAACTCGTCCACGTTGTCGGGCTGGACGCCCCTGGGGAACAGGCGCAGGTCGATCTCCGGGTTGATGTCACGCGCCATCCTGGCCATGGTTTCCATCTTGCTTTGCCCCATGAATGGCATGAAGGCACCGGCCTGGCGGTTCATGTTGTGCACGTCAAAGTCGTCAAAGTCGGCGATGTTGAAACGGGAGACTCCGAGCCGGGCCAGCGTCAGCAAATGCGCGCCACCGACGCCGCCCAGGCCGGCGATGGCGACGCGGGACGCACGCAGTTTTTCCTGTTCTGACCGGGTGACCCAACCGATGTTGCGGGAGAAGGCAGTGTCGTAGTCAAAGGCGGGAGATAAAGGCGATGGGCCGGTCATAAGGAATGTCTTTGCGGGGTGGTGACGTTTGTATGCACGGATTCCGCCTGCACAAAAATTCACATGCCAGGCGTCTGTCAGAGATGATAGACCGCAAACCACCAACAACCCGGACCGCGTCGTCGGTCGAACAACATGCATCCGGGCTGGTCCCACAAAACAAAAAAAGGCCCGGGGACTACCCGGGCCTTCGTGCTTGTAAGCCGCGAAAATGTCAGGCTTTGGCTTTGCCTGAACGACGGCGCGTAAGCCCCAAGGCTACAAGGCCGAGGCCAACGAGCGCGAGCGGCGAGGGCTCGGGAACCCTGTTGAATACTAGATCCAAGGAGCCGTTGGTAATTTGATCGTTAAAGTCCGCCACATTAATAAAGTTAAATTGCCCAGACTGGAACGAAAGATTGTAAAACGGAATAGGAAATGTAAAGAATGTCGATCCAAGGGCATTTAAATTAAATGTCGTATTTTGGCCGAAACTCCCGCAGTTAATCCCAACTCCGCCCCCCGCGCCGCAAGTGCTGAGGGTGGGGTCAAGCGTCCCACCGCCAGAGACACCTGTTCCTGTTGCGATCACTGGGTCGCCTCCGATTGTTAAGTCAGGGCTTCGGGAAAGAGTTATAGCATTACCGGGGGTAAGCGTGAACGTGGTGACGCCCAAGACTGTCGAGAATGTTCCGACACCGGAAGTGTCTGCGTAGAGCAGGTAGCCACCGGTATTCCCAAGACCTGTTGTTGCGCTAGTAAGAGGTAAACTTCCGTCATTCGCAACAAACTGACCGGCGTCCCAATGTAGCGAGAAACTGAATGTACCGTCTGGATTGAGATTGATTGTTTCACGGTAGTTTCCCGTAATCTTGTCAGCCGTAAAGCTGTTCGCCGTGCCAGCATTTAAATCCGGGTCGACCGTGAAGTCGGGAAATGTTTGCGCACGCGTTGTTCCCGCAGCAAGCATCGTTCCCGCCAGCAGGGCTACGGAAAAGGCTTTCTTGAAGTTCATGGATTGCTCCTTGGGTTGATTGAAGGTGAAAAACCAGGTCCACCAAATAAGCAAATCGTGTGCCACTATCAAAAACCACTTAAGAAACAATAGCTTGCCTTATTTCGATCGCCATGCCCGGCGCTGGATGTAAGAAATTTCGACATTTTCAAGGTCAGACGACGCGCGGCGCCCTTGCAAGCGTAAAAAATCCCGACAACGCAGGGCCGGATCGGGATTTTATTGAGCCTTAGACTCTCCGTTTAATCGCGACAACATTGAAAGTGTTGCCAGCAACCTCCTCGAATTCAATGTCGAAGCCCGCATTGACGATGCGCGAGCGGATGTCGGCCTGTTCGTAAGGTGTGTAGAGAATGCCCTTGCGAATGGCCCAGGCGTTGATCCGTTCAGAGATCGCTTTGAAGGGCTGCATGCCCCGCGGGTATAGAAGCACGTTCACCGCCAATCGCCCACCGGGCTTGAGCACCCGGAACATTTCCTTGAGCCCGGCAGCCACGTCGGGAAAGCAGTGGATGGCGTTCGCGATATTGGCCGTATCAAAATAGCCGTCGGGAAAGTCGAGGGCCGCCACATCGGCCTGGATCAGGCGGATGCCGGGCGTCTTCTTGAAGCGGCGGATCGCACCAGCCAGCATGGAGGGGGCGTAATCGAAGCCGACGATCTCGGCGTCAATTTTGCGCCCCGTGATTCTTTTCCACGCCAGGATGATGCCCAATAATGTTCCAGACCCGATGGCTGCCTCAAGATGGCGAGGGCCGATGTTGTTTCCAAACAGGCGTATCTGCGCCCACAGCGTGCTGCGGTAGGCGAAAGTCAGGACAAAGAAACCGCGAATGTCATACCATATTGGCGGCGAGTCATATGCTTGCTCTATCTTTGACAGCGATTCATCTGGAACCATGGCTACACCTTATTAATTTGGTAAAAAGCGGAAACACATCAAAAACGGATAAGGACTTATCCCACTTACCGAGGCAAATTGACAAGCTCAGACCAAGGTTGGAACCAGTCGCCACCTGGATGAGGTTGGGGCACTTGCCCGGGAGCCGGTGAAGGCTTGGTGAATAGCTCGACAATTTAAAAACCACTGCCAGATGGGTCCAGCAGCAGCGTAAAAACGCGACGAATCACAATATTGACTCCTTTGATCACCGGGTCGCCAAGTGAATCAAGGTGACTGGCTTTTTCGACCTGCGTGAATACGGCTACCGATCTGTGGATTTCCGCCCTTCCCCGCCGTCCCGTCTGCCATCTCTTGCCCCAATTGCAATGGTGTTCGCCTGCGTCATCAATTATTACCGTATCAGCCGTGATGGGTTGCATCGAAAGCAGCTTTGGGTAGCATGATGTAAATCTCATCACCCGACGCGCACCTCATGCGGAGCGTCCGAAAACGGATTTTGTGAGCCCACCCAATGACAAAACTCTTGATGGTCTGCACGAGCAATGTATGCCGGTCGCCGATGGCACAGACGGTGACATTGCATATGGCTGAGCAAGCGGGCATGGCGCGCGATGTCCAGGTTGATTCGGCTGGAACCCATGCCAGCCTTTGGAAGGACCCGGCAGACTTGCGGGGCAAAACAGTTTTGTCTGGGCGTGGATATGTCATTGGCAAACACAGATCGCGTCGGGTCACCGAACAGGACTTCAGTCGCTACGACCTGATCCTGGCGATGGACCAGGAGAATCTGAACGATTTGATGCGGCTATGCCCCGCCGACCACACGCACAAGCTGCACCTGTTTCTTGAGTTCGCCCAAGGGATAGACCTCTGCGACATTCCCGACCCTTACTACGGTAGCGTCGAGGGCTTTGAGCGGGTGCTTGGCCTCTGTGAAGCCGGTGCGCGCGGACTGCTTGATCGTCTCCAATTGCGCGGGTGATCTTTGTCTTCAATGAGTCGAATTTCCTCCCCCATTAAATACTCGACGTTGTGTAGCTAACTGGATAACCCTTGCATTTATACAGAAGCTCTTCCGTAGGTGTCCGCCAAACGCACGATGTCGTCTTCGCCCAGGTAGCTGCCTGACTGCACTTCGATCATCTCCAGGGTGGTGACGCCGGGGTTGCGCAGGCGATGCAGCTCACCAATCGGGATATAGGTGGACTGGTTTTCGGTCAGCAAAAAGGTTTCGGCGCCACGCGTGACTTCGGCCGTGCCTCTGACGACGATCCAGTGTTCGGCGCGGTGGTGGTGTTTTTGCAGACTAAGGCTGCCGCCAGGCTTGACGCCTATGCGTTTGACCTGAAAGCGTTCACCGGCGTCTATGCAGTCATACCAACCCCAGGGGCGGGCCACCTTGCGGTGAACTGCAGCTTGCGTGATTTGCCGCGACTCCAGTTGACCCACCACCTGCTTGACCTCTTCAGCGTGGCTGCAGCTGGCCACCAGCAGCGCGTCGGGCGTGTCGATGATGAGCAGGTCTTGCGTGCCCAGCGCCACCACGGGCCGGTGCGGGGCATGGATATAGGTGTTGGACGCGTGCAGGGCCAGACCCAGGCCGTCGATGCGGTTGCCCGCTTCGTCAGGCAGAGTCAGCTCGGCAACGGCGGTCCAGCTGCCCACGTCGCTCCAGGCACCTGAAAACGGCACCACGGCCAAGCGGGCATGGTGCTCCAGCACGGCGTAATCTATGCTTTCGGCGCGGCAGTCACCAAAGACGGCTGGCTCGGGGCGGATGAAGTTTTGGTCGCGGGTGGCTGCGGCCATGGCTTGCTGGCAGTTCTGCAGAATGTCGGACGCGTGACTTTGCAGGGCTTCCATCAGCACCTGCGCCCGGACGAGGAAAATGCCGGCGTTCCAGAGTACGTCGCCTTGCAGGAGCAACTGCTGGGCCTTGGCGGCGGTGGGTTTTTCAATGAAGCGTGCAACCTGGCTACTGTGGCCATCGGCATGAGGGCTGCCGCGCTGGATGTAGCCGTATGCCGTGCTGGGGAGGCTTGGCATCACGCCAAAGGTGACGATGGCGCCGGCCAGGGCGGCAGCGCAACCTTGCTGCACCATGGCTGCAAATGCCGCCGAATCGGGAATATGGTGGTCTGCGGGGCAAAACAGCAACAGGTCCTGGGGCTGCGCCTGCAGCGCTGCCAGGGCCATGGCGGCCGCGGTGTTTTTGGCACAAGGCTCCAGAATGATGGTGCTCCCCACCCGCGCGGCCTGCATGGCCTCGGCCACCAGAAAGCGGTGGTCTTCGGCCGCCACGCAAAGGGTGGCCTTGGGGGCGTTCGGGCTGACGTGTCCTACCCGCTCCAGTGTCAGTTGCAGCAGGCTTTTGCCGTCAATCAGCGGCACAAACTGCTTGGGAAAGCTCTTACGCGACAGCGGCCACAAGCGAGTTCCCGAGCCGCCGCAAAGGATGACGGGCGTAATAGCGGCCGCCTTGCCGGGCATGGGTGCGTTTCCAGCAGGCCGGCTTGGCGCAGCGTAAGCCGACGCCTGCGCGGAGGCCTGCGCGCTGGGGAGTTGTTCGGTGTGGGTGGACATGTGGGGCAGTGCTTTTGTTTTTCAGTGAATTGCTGGTCGGCCTACATCCTGCGACTAACCCAACCTGCGACAACCTTGAAGCCCTGATCGGTCAGCATGCTTTTTGGCCAATGTACCAAGGCATGGCCAACTCCAGTCCTTCACCGATGCGCTGCGTGGGCGCGTAGCCCAGCAGGCGCTCGGCCTTGCCGATGTCGGCCAGGCTGTGGCGCACGTCGCCGGCGCGAAACTCGCGATACACCGGCTCGGTGCCCTTCAAATGCGGGTAGCGCGGCAACAGGTTGCGGCTCAGCTGGTCATACAACTCGTTGAGAGTGGTACGGTCGCCCACCGCCACGTTATAGACTTGGTTCACCGCGTCTGGGCTTCGGGCGGTGGCGGCCAGCAGGTTGGCTTGCACCACATTCTTGATGAAGCAGAAGTCGCGGCTGGTTTCGCCGTCGCCGTTGATGTAGACTGGCTCGCCTTTGATCATGCTGTCGATCCATTTTGGGATAACGGCGGCATAGGCCCCTTCAGGGTCTTGCCGGGCGCCAAAGACGTTGAAGTAGCGCAGGCCAATGCTATTGAAGCCATAGCAGCGGGCAAACACGTCGGCGTACAGCTCGTTGACGTATTTGGTCACGGCGTAGGGGCTGAGCGGCTTGCCGATGGCGTCCTCGACCTTGGGCAGGCCGGGGTGGTCACCGTAGGTCGAGCTGCTGGCGGCGTAGGTGAAGCTTTTTACCTTTGCGTCGCGGGCTGCGACCAGCATGTTAAGGAAGCCGGTGATGTTGGCGCTGTTGGTGAGAACAGGGTCTTCGAGGCTGCGCGGAACGCTGCCCAGCGCGGCCTGGTGGAGCACATGGTCAACACCCTCGCAGGCCTGTTGGCAATCGGCCAGTTCGCGGATGTCGCCCTTGATGAAGAGGAAGTTGACCCATTGCGCGGGGGTGACCAGGGTCTGCACTTCATCCAGGTTGCGCGGGTGGCCAGTGGCGAAGTTGTCGAGGCCCACCACGCGCTGATCGAGCTTGAGCAGGGTCTCCAGCAGGTTGGAACCAATGAACCCAGCCGCGCCGGTGATGAGCCAGGTGCGGGGCTCTTTGGAAAGGCGAGTTTGGAGATCGTGAAACATAGTGGACATGTTGGCAACTCGCATTGACGCTCTCCACTGCTGGGTCGAAAAGACCTGTGATGCAGCGAATTTATATAAATATCTTCATGATCGTAACCACTACTTCAGCGGATTTAGAACAACCGTCTTAAATAATCATTTAAGGCGCAAAGACAAGCGGATCATGGACAGTGAGGGAGAGGGCCGGGCAGCCGTCTTGTCAAACGGGTGCACCGAGGTGCCAACCGACTTGAGTATGCGTTGCACGTAGGCCCGGGTTTCCAGATACGGCGGGACACCCCGGTAGCGCTCGACCTTGCCTTCACCCGCGTTGTAGGCGGCCGCCACCAGCGCCACATCGCCCTCGAAATAGGCCAGCAACCATCGCAGGTAGCTCAAACCACCCCGGATATTCTGTACCGGGTCATAGGGATTTTTCACATTGAAGCGTACGCTGGTCTGAGGGATGAGTTGCATCAACCCCTGGGCGTTTTTTGCTGACTGCGCCAGAGTGTTGAAGTTGGATTCTGCCGCGATGATTGCCAGCGCCAACTGCGGCTGCACCTGGTACTGGGGCGCTATTTCCATGACCAGATCAAAAATCTTCCGCGGGGCAATGACTTGATAATCCACACGCGGTTGCGCCGCGTCGATGGAATGGAGCGTATCAGGTGGCGGAGCAGGATCACGCATGCAGTCAGGCAATTCGCCAGAGGGAACGCCAACCACTTTCAACATGCGCTGGGCCGCTTCCATGCCTTGCTCCGCGGCGGCATCGAAAAAGAAAGCCGCGAGCCGGTCGTTGCGCTCCACCCCTCGGCCGTTGGCATACATCCAGCCCAGATTGTATTGCGCCTGAGCGTCGCCCAAGCGTGCGGCCCTGCAGTACAGGGTGGCGGCCAAAACAGGGTTGCGCGGCACACCTTCGCCATGCTCGTAGGCGATGGCCTCCATTCGCAGCCTGGAAACCTGGCCGCCGTCAACCGCCCCGTCGACGGCAGCGTCAGGCGTGGAGTCTTTCCCCTGCGCCGACACGGCAGCGCAGAATGCCGCCATCGACACCAGCATGATCGGTGAAAAGCACAGACGCATAATTAAAAGTGTGCTCGCTTTTCGCGAGTATGTCACGCTGCAACCTGTCCCAGGCTTGAGCGAAAGCAGCGCCTGTAGTTCCAGTCATGGAATTCAACACCCCTACAAACTCACCAAGAGAGCGGCAACTTCTGCTTGAGACGGGAATTTATCGCCCAGTTTGCTCAGCTCATCCAGTTCTTTTTTGGCCAAATCCTTCTTGCCGCCCTTGATATGAATTTTGGCCAAATTGAGTCTGAACACTGCGTTCTGCGGCTGAAGGGCCAACGCCTTGTTTTGCAGCTCCACCGCCTTTGCATAGTCGCCTTTATCAGAAAGCAACATGGCCAAGGTGTCCATGAGGGCCGGCTGATTTGGAGCCAGGGTATTTGCCTTCTCGGCATAGGCGATGGCTCCCTCCTTGTTCAGTTTCGAGCTTACCCACGCCAGGTTGTTATAGGCGGCCGCGTTATTGGGTTGCAACTGGACCACTGCCGCATAATTCTTCTCGGCACTTCCGTAGTCCTTGCGGGCAATGGCGAGCTCGCCCAGATAAGACAGGAAGGCTGCGTCTTTGGGATTGTCCTTCTGCCGGGTGGCTGAAAACCTGTCTGCTTCCCCGCCTTTGCCTGCAGCCAGCAAAACGGAATGCAACTTGATAGCCAACTCAGATGAATTCACCTGCCTCATCCCGACACGATAAGACGTTGCCGCGCTATCCCAGTTTTTCTGCGAGGCGTTGATGTCGCCTTCCAGCACGTAGCCGACTGCCTCCTTGGGCCGCTGCTTTTGCACCGTGCGTGCCATTGTCAGAGCATCCTCAAACCGCTTCCCATCCAGATCGAGCACGATCAACGCACGCTGTGCTTCCAGCAGATCGGGTTTGATCTCAAGCGCTTTTCGGAGGCTTTGCACTGCGGCATCGTTGTTTTTTTCAGCTATGTGTACGGCCGCCAGGCGCAAATGAGGCTGCGGCGACAACGGTTGCATGGCTGCCAATTTGTTGTAAGTGGCAATCGCCTGATTGAATTCGCCTGAAGCCTGTTGCGTACGGCCCAATGCGTCCAGAACCTCGGGACTGTCAGGCAACGCGGCCACCGCGTTCTGGGCAGTCGATGAAGCGTGCTTGACATCCTTGTTTCGCAGATAGAAGTCAATCAGCAGCAAGCGTGGTCTCACGTCAGTGGGGTTGGCCGACACCGCATTGCCAATCAGCCTGGCTACCTCATCTGGCGCGGCACCCGATCTTGCCGCGAGCTCAGCCAGTGCCAGCATGGCCTGGGCGTTCTTTGGGTCCTTCGACAACACAGCCTCGAATCGTTTCCTGGCATCGTCAGGCTTCTTGTCGGCCATATCGATCCCTGCCAGACCGGCCACCGCCGGAAAGTAGGCCGGATCGATCGTCAACGCATGCTCAAAGCTCTTTCGCGCACCGGCCACGTCGCCTTTTACCAACAGAGTCCTGGCCCGCAAATTGGCCGCCAACGGGTTGGCGGGTTGCTTCTTCTCAAGACCGTCGATAGCCTTCAAAGCCTTATCGAACTCCTGACGCCTCAGATGTGCGCTGATCAGTGCAAGATCTGCTGTCGTTCCCGGGTCAGACATGGCAATATCCTGCAACTCCGCAAAAGCAACGTCTGCCGGCCCCGTCATCAAATGGGTCAAGGCCAACGATGTTCGCTTTCTCCCATCCTTCGGTGTCTGCTGGCTCGCCTTCGCGAAGTATTCTTCCGCCGTCTTGGCATCGCCGCTTTGCAGATACACCTCACCCGCCACCGAAAGCAGTTCGGGGTCGACGTTCGGCCTGTTCAGGCCCGGGAGCAATGTGGCCATCGCCTTTTCCGGCTGCCCAGACCGCAAATAGGTCACGACAAGCAATCGGCGGGCCAGCACAAGCGTTGGCGCTGCCTGCACGGCCTTGCTCAAGTAGCCTTCAGCCTGCACCAATGAATTGAGTTGAAGCTCCACTGCACCAGCCAGCTGCAAACCTTGAATGTTCGTCGGGGCATCTTTCAGAACCAGTTGCACAAGTTCCCGGGCCAGTTTGAAATCTTTCTTCTGAAACGCCAGCTGGGCCCGAAGATATTTGGTTTGCGGGTGGTTCGGTGCGAATTTTTTCAACTGCTCCGTTTGTGTCGCTGCATCCGCGAGATTGCCTTGCTGCAACAACACCGTTATGACAGCCGCTTGCCCCGCCAGGAAATCAGGCTTGATCTCAACCGCTTTGCGGTAAGCCGTCAATGCATCGTTGAGCTGATTTTTCCCGTACAGCAAAAGGTCTCCCTTGAGTTGCCAGGCCTCATGGCTTTGAGGAGATTTGGCAATTACCTCATCTGCCATAGCCAGCGCCCCATCCAGGTCACCCTGGTCGGCCTTTTGTCGCGATTGGGCAATCAGGGCCGGCGCGTAGCCCGGTTCTGCCAGCAGAGCAGCATTCAAGGCTGTTTGTGCAAGATCAGGCTTGCCTTGCATGGCGTAGGCGGATGCCAGAGACATCTGCAGACTTGCCTTGGCCTGCGGCTGGGTCAAGTCAATCCCGGCGAATTCTTCGGTGAGCTTTTTTGCCTGCCCTTGCGCCAGCAAGGCTTTGGCCAGCGGCGGAACCACCGCATCTTTCGGATGTTTCAAGTCCAGCGCCTTGCGCAGCTCAGTTTCAGCCCCCACTGGATCACCGGCGTCCAACAGCGTGCTTCCCAACAAAAACCGCGCCTCTGGCAAATTCCGATCGCTCTGCAAGGCGTTTTTTATCTGAATGACCGCCGCATTGCGATCACCTCTTGCCAGATAGCTTTTGGCCGAGATGATCATGGCCTCAGGCTTTTCACTGCAAGCCACAAGTAGCAACGCCACCAGCAACGCTGGCATCAGCGTACGCGTATTGGATTTTTTGGAGCCCATTTTTTATGCCCTGCGAGTAAATTAGAGAGAAACCGAAAACTACTTCAAACCCAGCCGATGCATCAGATCGTAAAGCGTGGGCCGACTCACCCCAAGTAATTCGGCAGCCTTAACCATGCTTCCATTGACGCGGCCCAAAGCCGCAATAATCGCCCGCTTGTCTGCGTCATCACGAATCACGCGCAGATCCAGTGAATTGTCAACTTCATCCAGCACCGTGTTTTTCAAACCCACGTCTTCGCTGAAAATCTGGCTGCCTTCCGCCATGATGGTGGCACGCCTGATACAGTTTTCGAGTTCACGGATGTTGCCTGGCCAAGAGTGCCGCTCAATCGCCCTGACAGCCTCTTCGCTAAGCGTCATGACGGACCGATTTTGCTCCTGTGAAAAGCGTCGCATGAAGGCATGCGCCAGCAGCGTTGGATCTCCGACGCGGTCGCGCAGCGGTGGAATGTCAATAACAATTTCTGCCAGCCGATAATATAAATCTTCGCGGAACCGGCCTTCCTTGCTGAGTGCATTCAAATTCTGATGGGTGGCACAAACGATACGTACATCCACGGGTATTTCCTGCCGACCGCCCACGCGTTCGATCGTTCTTTCTTGCAAAAACCGCAGCAGCTTGGCCTGTAATGAAAAAGGCAGATCTCCAATTTCGTCAAGCATCAGAGTGCCACCATTGGCTGTTTCTATCTTGCCCAGCGTCGTTTTTCCTGCCCCAGTGAAAGCACCTCTTTCATAACCAAACAATTCGCTTTCCAGCAGGTTCTCCGGAATGGCGGCGCAGTTGATGGCAACAAATTTCTCTGCGCTTCGGGACGACGACTGGTGCAATCCCCGCGCCAACAATTCCTTGCCCGTGCCGCTTTCACCCAGCAGCATGACCGTGGCGTTGCTGCTTGCCACTTTCTCAATCGTGCGGCAGATGCGCAGCATCTCGGGATCGCGAGTCATCAGTCCCGACAGGGCATCGGGTTGATGCATCGCCTGCAAGCGCCGATTTTCGCTTTGCAATTCAAACATCCTGAAGGCCCGCTCAACGGTAAGGTTGAGCAACTCGGGCTCGAACGGTTTTGCAAAAAAATCATAAGCACCCATGGCAACTGCACGCAAGGCATTTACCTGGTCGTTCTGCCCGGTGAGGACAATCACCTTGATATCTGGATCAAGAGCCATGATTTGCTCCAGCAGCCTGAACCCTTCGGATACCGAGTCCGCATCGGGTGGCAGCCCCAAGTCCATCGTGACCACCGCAGGCATGCTTTTTCGCAATTGCAGCAACGCGCTTTCCCTGTCATGGGCTGTGACCGAGTCAAACCGATCAAGCGACCATTTAATCTGCTTTTGCAGGGCCAGATCATCTTCAACAATCAGCAATGAACGCATTTTTTCGAAGGTCATGCAGCTTCCAGTGAGTGAAGGTCTGATTCCTTCTGTGTTTCAACCAATGGCAGAAGTATGGTGACGGTCGTTCCCTTGTTCAATTCGCTCTCTACTTCAATTCGCCCCCCCAATTCCTGGACATACTGAAAGCTTTCATAGGCCCCAATCCCCATTCCCGCCTGCTTGGTGGTTTGAAACGGCTTGAACAAGCGATCCCGAATGAAATCCTGGGACATGCCCCTTCCAGTGTCACCCACCACAATTCGGGCCTGACCACTCAGACGATCAAGACTGATCCAGACGCGTTCGCCAATGCCCGCGGCATCAAAAGCGTTCTGCACAATGTGTCCGATGATGCGCTCTAATCGTTCTTCATGACCACGGGTCACAACCGGCTCTGACAACTGAACCTCAAGCGTCCTCCCGCGCCTGGCCGCGACGACGTGAATACGTTGAATGACTGTGCCCAGGTCCACGCCAAAGGGCGTTCCGGGTGGTGTGGCCCCCTCGCGCAACTGGAGCATCAACTGCCGCATTCGATCCAGCGAATTCTCAACCGTCATCAACATATCCTGCTGAAACTCCGGGTTGCCGCCCAAACGTTTGGCGTTTTTCATCATCAGCGAGAGCTGCGTCACGATATTCTTTAAATCATGCACCACAAAGGCCGACATGCGATTGAACGAATCAAACTTGCGTACCTCCAGGAGCGCCTCAGTAGCATGCATCTGTGCCAGAAAGCTGGCGGCCTGCCGCCCCGCTGTTTTCAGCAGGTCATTAATTTCCCAGTTCACATCGACACGCGTACGAGCACTGGCCAGCACAACAAAGCCAATCAGTTCCTCCCCCACCGAGAGCGGAACGACCAGCCATGCCCCGGCCAGTTCCTGCAGCCAGGGTGGTAGCTGCAATTGCCCGTAGCGCCTGGGATAAGACCTGTACTCTTCCAGGTTGATCACCCAGCCGCTGGTCATCATGAACTGGCACAACGATGAACCGGCATCTTCCTTTTCCCGTGTCTGCGCCAGATTCCAGCGCGCCGTCTGGCTGAATGCAGCCTCTCCCCGGTCCTTCATCCACAGCCCCCCCGCCGGACTCTCCAGCATGTCTGCCAGGCCGTGAATCACCTGCTGCCCCATTTCCTGCGGTGAAGTTTTAGCCGACAAGGTGTGCGTAAACTTCAGCCATTCCTCGCGGTAGTCAAAGCGGTAACGAAAAAAATGCTTGCTCAAAAATACCCGCAACTTGGCTCGCATGGAGCCAGACAGCCCCAGCACCAACAGGATCACCAGTGCAAAAAATACCAGGCCCAGCTGGAGGGCGCGCCCCCACTCGCCGCCAAAGTAGCGAACGTAGTAACCCACGCTCGATATGAATATCAAATACAGGCCTGCCATCAGCAGCGTGGCCGTGTGAAAAGCCGCCTTTGGTGAAATACGAATCTTTGAAATCCAGTCGTTTCGGCGGGCCATGGAAAGCAGTAGCAGCGGTACAACCAAAGCATGCACAGCGCCACGAATGCTGAGGGCGTCTGTATCAAGTCGGTTGAATAAAACAGCCTCCGAGAACACGTACAAATCGAATAAAAATGCGCTAAACAGGCCAAGGCACAAGGGCTTGATATTCCAGCGCGAATCTTCCGTCACATTACGGAACACCTGTTCAAGCAGGACCAGGGCGAAAACCGGCGAAGCCATTGCGCTGAACAGAATCAATCTTGACGTCTGGCCAAAAACACCAATTCGCAATGCGCTGAACGTGAGCGCCAGCAACCCGAAGGTCCCCACAGCGACCGCGAGAGGTGTCAGCCACCTCATGCTCACCGAGCTGCCTTGTGCGGGATCTGGACGAAGCAGGATTAACAAAAACGCAAACCAACAAACATACCTCAGCAGGTCAGACAAGATGCTCAACAAGGAAAACACCGGTAGACCAGTCAATAAAAGCATCAGTCCAAACCAACCCCACAGAGCGCTCCATGTCACGGCCGCAAGCACTGTCGTTTTGGACAGCTCACGCGACGGATGCAGATAACCGAGTTGAATCAGCCGCAGGGCAAAAGCCGAATAGGAAAATCCGACCAGCCCATAACCCCAGGCTGTCAAGACGAGGTTGCTGCTATCCATGACTCAAACACTGCTGCATACCGATGCCCCCACAACTGAAGTTAGCACCATGCTATTGAGCACCCTTGCCCATCAGGACTACGCCTACCGTTTCAAACAGTACGACGAGATCAAGAAGCAAGGAATGATTTTTAACGTAGTAGAGGTCATACTGAAGTTTTTCGGCGGAGTCTGTGACCGACGCCCCATAGTGGTAACGCACTTGCGCCCATCCCGTAACGCCCGGCTTGACGCTTTGGCGCACCGCGTAATAAGGGATTTCCTGCGTCAGCCTGTCAACAAAATAGGGACGCTCCGGGCGCGGCCCCACCAGACTCATGTCGCCCTTCAGCACGTTGAAGAGTTGTGGCAGCTCATCGATACGAGCCTTGCGCAGCCACCTGCCAACCTTTGTCACCCGGTCATCAGTCGCCGACGCCCAACGTGGTTTGCCATCTTTCTCGGCATCGTTGCGCATGCTGCGAAATTTCACCACGTTGAAAAGCCGCCCGCTGAGGCCGACACGTTCCTGTTGATACAAAATGGGGCCGCCGCTCTCCAGCAGAATCAAGATTCCGGTCACCAGCATGACGGGCAATGCCAGCAGAATCAACAGCGTTGCACACACAATATCAAAAAGACGCTTGATCACCGTACGCGCCAAACCCTGGTCAAATCCTTCGCCAAAAATGAGCCACCCCGCGGACACTGCGTCAAGCCTGATCTGACCGAGGGTCATTTCAAAATAGGTGGCAATGTCGACCACCCGCACGCCCTGTAGTTTGCAATCAAGCAGTTCACGCAAAGGCATGCTGCCGCCACGACGCTCTGACAAGGCAACCACAATCTCATCGACCCGCGCCTCCTGCACGGTGTCGGTCAGCGATTTGTCCCGTGACAGTAGTGCCCGGTCCGAGACCTCACTGACTGCCTCATTGGGGCTGGCGAAGTACCCTACGAAATCAATGTTGGGGTCTGAGCTTTTCAACGACTGACCGACCCGCTGGGCGAGTGCTCCAGAGCCATAGACCAACACGCGCTGACGCGCCAGCGCCCACGGCCCAATATGCGTCGCATAGACGCGATGCATCAGCATGATGAGCAAACCCGTCATCAACGCCAACATAAAAGCCTTTCCGTCTTCCAGTTTGACCGGGGAAAGACGAAAAATCAGGTAAGACAAAGGCAGGGAGAGTAGCAAGGCCAGCACCGCTCGGGCACTCGTTTGACTCACAGTCCGGCTGTGCACACGGTTGTACAGTCCGAGTCCTGAATTAATGACCAGAATTCCCACTGCGAACAGAACTGCTGCAGTCGCAACGATAGAGGAGACTGGGGCAGAAGCAGGGCTCACCACCTGCAACAGGACGGCTACCACGACCGTGATCACCATCAAACCAAGATCAAACAAGATGTGTAGGAAAGTCCGCTTGTGAAAATAGCAATTAAATATTTTTATCACGCTCGAACTCGCTCTTCATAAGCTAAATATTCAGTGAGATGCGTACCCTATTGCACAATGAAGTCGATCAGACCAGCGCGAGTCAAAAGGTATGACGCAGGCTTGCCGAATAAATCGCCATGGCATCCGGCACTCGCTACACAAACATTACAGTCTCTTTCAAAATCATTCAAGTTCTTTCGCTGCTTGAATGGAATATAGCGTCAAAAGATAGCAAAGGAAAGCTACTCTGGGCACATCCATGAAGCTGCTAACCAGCCCCGCCAGGAGCGCTGCAAACAGCGAAGCCGCCAAGTAGGGCGACAAGGGCAACGACCGGGCCCGTCCAATCACCGAAGACCAAAGGGCATAGGTCATCAGCACAACCAGCAGCAGCAGACCAGTCAGCCCCCGCTCGACCAGCACTTCAAGAAAAAGGTTGTCCAAATGCCAAGGCACGAAATAGGATTGTGCGGCGGGGAACCAGTGCGCCAGACCCTTGGAGAATCCGCCATTCTCAAGCAACTCCTTCCGATCCGGCCCGATCAGCCGAATATTGTCGAAATCCGCCACCCCTCCGGCATTCCCCACCGACAGCGAGAACATGCCCAGGCGTGGTGCATACCACGCCCCTCCCGACGAAACCGGACCTTCAAGCGGCAGCGTAAGCGCTTGCCATGCGGTCTTACCTGGGAAAATGCGAACGAATACCGCCTGGCAACTCCCGTCGTACAGCAAATGTCTTTCACACAGCTCCAGGTAAACATCGGTTTGCTTCTTGACCCGGACCTCCAGGCTGACGCGGTTCGGCCCCTTTGAATCCACGCTCACCCGCTGCGTCAAAGCATATTGTCCGCCCAGTACTTTCAGGGTGGCGGGACCGCGCACCATCACAAAACCATTGAGCCCCCCGCCAGGCGCCGGTTCATCTCGCGCCTTCACAGCACCCGAAAACTCGCCGTCAGGAGCATGCGCTGCATAATTTGCCGGCAAGCGCCCCAGGCCCTTACCCAGCAACCAGTCGGCGGGCCCATTCAGCAGATCAATGCCACGCCGCCAATGCTCAAGGCGACTACTCAAGTCGCGGTCGGTGCTGCTCAGGCGTTCCGTCATGAAGGAGCCGCCGACCGCTACCGCCACCACCTCGGCCATCAGTGCCAGCACCAGCATTAGCCCCCCCTTTGCGCGCCAGCCCTCGGGCGCGTGCCGTCGCCACACGCGCGCCAAAAACTCCCGCGCGTTGAAATCAGACTTTTGCGCCCACAGCAACATGCCCAGCAGCACCAAAGATCCGGCAATCGCAAGATAGACGCCACGGGAAAACGTGGTCAGGCAGGCATATCCCGTTAGCAAGGCCAAGGCAGCGGCACCAGCCCAGGGCAAGGGGCGACGGGCGGAAACCAGGGCCCACACGACAAATGGCGTCGACAACGCCAGATAAACGTCAATCGCAGCGCCTCCAACATGCATTTCCCAAAACAGGGCGACCGTTCGGTAGTTTTTCGAAAAATCAAGTAATCCGGGAAATGCCCAGCGCTCCCAAACCACTGCCAACGTAAGCACTGCCAGCCCCGCCACCATGCCCATGGCCAGTCGCTGACCAGTCATTGCTCCAGAGCGGGCCATTTCATGTTGCAGTAAAGGAACAAATAGCAGTGCGAAGCCCAGACTCTTGAATACGCGCAAGCTGTTCAGCGGGTCCTCATACCCCGCGAACCAGTCAAAGGCAAATCCACCCGCGTCCGCGAAGCCGCGGGACAAAGCCAGCAGACCCGTGCCCGCCAGCAAAACCACCAGCACCCAGAAAACGACGGGCATTCTTGTCAGGGCGCCTGACCGGGAGGAGCAGGCCAAACGCCCATAACCTCCGGCCAAGGCTCCCAACAACAAGATGTCGAACTCATCAAAAACGAGCCACCCCGTCCAGGGAGAGAAATTCAGAAATGGCAGACAGGCAGGCACTGCAAAGAGCCAGACACCCGGACGCCGCACGACCAAGAGACACCATAGGCAAAAAACCACCAACGTCGCCATCGGCCACAATGGGTGGTGCCAAGCAAGCGTCGCCCCAGCAGACAAGCTGCCCAAGGCCACCACCAGCCAGGTTGCATTCTTCAGAAGTCTGGCCCTAAACAAGAACCTCAACACAAGCTGGATGCCCCAGAAACCCCTGCGGGCTGGCGCTTGCACCATAAGCGCCCGATTGAAACACGACCACCAGATCCCCCACCTGCGCCACGGGCAAAGTCATGCGGTCAGCAAGCAGATCCAGCGGGGTGCACAAAGGCCCGACCACGGATGCAATCTCTTTTTCCTGCGAGGCGGCCTTGTCGCCGATCGTGACCGGATAGTTTTTGCGCACGACTTGACCAAAGTTACCGGAAGCTGACAAGTGGTGATGCAGCCCCCCGTCCGTCACCAGATACACCTGACCGCGCGAGACCTTGCGGTCCACAATGCGCGCCACGTAAACACCGGCCTCGCCCACCAGATAACGGCCCAATTCGATGACAAACGAGGCATCGGGCAGCTCTGCATGCGCGCGCTGGGCGAGTCGGGCCAGGTTGTCGCCAATCGGCGCCAAATCAAGCCTTTTTTCACCGGGAAAATAAGGTATGCCAAAACCACCTCCCAGATTCAGGAAGCGCACCGGCGCGGGGGCATGCTGCGCCAGCCGCAGCGCCAGCTCATAGGATTTCTGCTGGGCCTCGCAAATGGATTCTGAGCGCAAATTCTGCGATCCGGCAAACAAATGAAAGCCTTCAAAGGCAAGACCCGCGCGGCCGATACAGGCCAGCAGCTCGGGGATCTGCTCCACATCCACGCCAAACTGCTTGGGTCCGCCGCCCATTTTCATGCCCGAGCCCTTGAGTTCAAAGTCCGGGTTGACTCGCACCGCCACGCGCGCGGGCACGCCAAACTCGTTCGAGATCGCCTCCAGCGCCGACACCTCACGAAATGATTCAAGGTTGATCAGCACCCGCGATGCCACCGCCTGACGCAACTCCGCGTGGCGCTTTCCAGGCCCGGCAAAACTCACCTCCAGCGGACTGGCACCGGCATCCAGAGCCACTTTCAACTCGCCCGCGGACGCCACGTCAATGCCGTCCACCAAACCCGCCATGAAGCCCACCACGGCCGGCATCGGGTTGGCCTTCATCGCGTAATGCAGTTTGATGCCTTGGGGCAGCATGTTGCGCAACTCTGCCACCCGTGCGCGCATCAGCCCGCGATCGTAGGCATAAAAAGGCGTTTGCCCCACCCGCGCGGCGAGTAGCGACAAGCGCTCTCCGCCGACTACCAGCTCCCCGTCACGAGCGGAGAACTGGTTCATGGGAGCATGCACGGGGAGCTGACGTTCAGTGATTGACATACAGTTTTGATACGGCCTTGAATTTCAGCGGGACTGCGCTCTGGCCGCATGCCGTTCAGCCCACTCGGCCGATAGCAATTTGCGGTCGATCTTGCCATTGGGGTTGCGTGGCAGCGGACCGACGGCAACCTCAATGCCAGTCGGCACCATGTACGCGGGCATGCGTGAACGACACTCCGCCAACAAGGCATTTATGTCAATAGTCCCCGCCGCACGGGCGGGGGTAGCTATTACATGTATAGCATGCCCCAACGCCGGGTGATCCACGCCAAACGCCACGCACTCCCCGACCAATTGGGTGGCGTACAGGATTTCTTCCACCTCCGTGGGGCTCACCCGGTAACCTGACGTTTTCATCATTTCGTCGCGACGGCCAATGAAATACAAAAAACCTTCTGCATCCATCCGCACCGTGTCACCCGAAAAAACCGCATATTCAGGCAACTGCAAGCCGGGTTGACGGCCCGGCGCGTCCGGCGCCAACAACTTGTAGCGCTCGGCCGTCTTTTCTGCATCGTTCCAGTAGCCCATGCCAACGAGCGCGCCGCGGTGCACCAACTCGCCCGGCTCCTCCGGGCTGCAGGGCGAACCATCTTCGCGCAACACCAGGATTTCGGCATTCGGAATGGCCTTGCCAATGGAGTCGGGACGCCGGTCAACCTCATCGGGCGGCAGGTAGGTTGAACGAAAGGCCTCGGTCAGGCCATACATCAGGAATGGCCGGGCACTGGGCACGCGTTGGCGCAACAAGGTCAGCGTTTCGCGTGGCATGCGTCCACCGGTATTGGCAAAATAGCGCAAATTCTCGTTGATGGACGCGGGCCACTCCAGTTGCGTCAACTGGATGTAAAGCGGCGGAACGGCGGTCAGGCCGGTCACTTTTTCCTGCTCCATCGCCTTCAGCACGTCACGCGGCAGCAGGTAGTTCAGCAACACGACCCGCGCGCGCGCATGAAAAGCCGTGGTGAGCTGGCTGAACCCTGCATCAAACGACAAGGGAAGCGCAGCCAGCAGCGTGTCTTGCGGTGCGTTCTCAAGGTAGGACGCCACGCTTTTGGCCCCCGCCACCATGTTGCGATGCGACAGCACCACCCCTTTGGGTTTGCCAGTGCTTCCGGATGTGTAAAGGATGGCTGCCATGTCCACATCAATCACGCGGTGTCCAGGCCGGGCCGGGCAGCGAAGGAAGTCACTCCAGGCGGCCAAACCCAATGGCTCATTGACAGCGATGGCCGCGTGAACTGAATTCGTCACTGCATCGGTCACCACCACATGGCGCAAATCATGGCACCCGGCCAGCACATCTTTCATCAAGTTCAAACGCTCGGGCGACGTCACCAGCAGACGGACATTACAGTCTCGCAGAATGAACGCCACCTGCTCCGGCTTGAGCAGCGGATTGACCGGAACGAACACCACCCCCGCCGACGGAGCACCAAAACTGGCAACGACGGTCTCAAAACGCTTTTCAAGATAGATCGCCACCCGCTCACCACGCTCCAGACCCAGGCCCATCAATCCGGCAGCAAACTGACTGACGGCAGCGCTCAGGTCGCCATAAGTCAGCGACGATGTGCCGCTGGTCAGCGCAAGCGCCTGTGGCGTGCGCTGGGCGGTCAGGGTGATGAGTTCGTGCAAGAGCGTGGATTCGGTCATGAAAATACCCGAAAAAACAGCGACGACGGGAATAAGGCCTGTGTATGAAAAGTATCTCACAGCCCTCGTGGGGCTTTGGCCCCTAGAATGAACAATACTGGGCAGATCGCCCTAAGGGAGTTTGAATTGAATCTTACACATGAAGTACTTCGTGTCCTTGACGAAGTTCTAAGCCTGAATGGCCGCACGACCACCTTTACGCGCGACACACACTTGTTGGGTGCCATCCCTGAGTTGGATTCGATGGCGGTTGTGACACTCATCACGACGATTGAGGAACAGTTTGGCTTGGTGGTTGACGATGATGACATCGACGGGTCAACCTTTGCCACGGTGGGCTCGCTTACAGACTTCGTGAGTGGAAAACTGGCGGCCTGACAGTTCATGCCTGTTCCGCCGAAGGCCTTTTTTCTGCCTGTCGCATCGGCTGAGAGCGGTCAGCGGTTCTGTATGTTTTACCCAGCCGATGCCGAAAGCGATGGCGTCCGAGGCTTGGCGCTGTACATCCACCCGTTTGCCGAAGAGATGAACAAAGCCCGCCGCATGGCAGCACTGCAGGCGCGAGCGCTGGCCAGTGCCGGATTTGACGTGCTGCAAATCGACCTGCTGGGTTGTGGCGATAGTTCTGGCGACTTTGGCGACGCCACCTGGCAAAGCTGGGTCAGCGACGTGGTGCAGGGTTGCCACTGGCTGCGTATCCAAAGCGGCATGCATGGCGCTGATTCAGACCCAGCGCCGCTGTGGCTATGGGGCCTGCGGGCCGGGTGCCTGCTGGCTGTCGAAGCATCCGGCCAACTGAACGAAGCCTGCAATTTCTTGTTCTGGCAACCACCCTCTTCAGGCAAGCTGCTGCTGCAGCAGTTCTTGCGCCTCAAGGTGGCGGGCGACATGCTGGGAGGCCAGGCCAAGGGCGTCATGGAAGGTATGCGCCAGCAGTTGGCCAGCGGCTCACCGGTAGAAATTGCCGGCTACATGCTGTCGCCGGGCCTTGCCTCCGGCCTGGAACACGCGGCCCTGGCAGCACCTGTCGGCCAAAGCCCGGCACAGCGCCTGGAGTGGTTTGAATTGTCCACGCGGGAGGACGCCAGTTTTACCACGGCTTCCGCCAAAACCATTGCCCAATGGCAGCAAGCGGGCTTTGCCGTTGACAGCCACATCGCATATGGCCCCGCATTCTGGCAAACGACGGAAATAGAAGATGCCCCGGCATTGATTGCAGCCACCACCGCCGCCCTCGCCAATTCGTCCGCATGAATTACACCGAAGAGACCGCCCTCTTCGCCTGCGCGGGCGACACGCTGCTGGGCATTCTGGCCAACCCAGAATTGCCAGCAGAGACCGCCGTGGTCGTGATAGTGGGTGGCCCGCAATACCGGGTGGGCAGCCACCGGCAGTTTGTACTTCTTTCGCGTACCCTGGCTGCCGCCGGCTACGCAGTGCTGCGCTTTGACTACCGGGGCATGGGCGACAGCACCGGCGCACAACGCGATTTTGAGACGGTGAGCGCCGACATTGCCGCCGCCATTGGTGCGCTGCAACAGCGCCTGCCCGCCATCAAGAAGGTGGTGCTGTGGGGCCTGTGCGACGGCGCATCGGCCGCCTTGCTTTACTGCCACGAGACCCGTGACCCGCGTGTCAGTGGGCTGTGTTTATTGAACCCGTGGGTGCGCTCCGAAACAAGCCTGGCACGCACCCAGGTCAAGCACTATTACACCCAGAGGTTGATACAAAAGGAGTTCTGGCTGAAATTGCTCAGTGGCGGAGTAGGCCCAGGCGCTTTAAGTGGCTTTGTCCGAAAAATATGTTTGTCGGTCTCTGGTTCAGGCAAGGTGGCAGCGGTAGAGCAACCCTTTCAACAACGCATGAGCGCGGCATGGCAAACTTTCCCTGGAAAAATCTTGTTGCTTCTGAGCGGCGACGACTATACCGCCAAGGAGTTTCTGGAGTATGTAGGCCAAGAGGCGGACTGGAAAGCCGCATTGACGCACCCGCGCCTGACTCGCCACGACCTGCAGGGTGCAGACCACACCTTCTCCAGTGCGCTCTCCCGCGCCAAGGCAGAGGAACTTACCGTCAACTGGGTCAACACAAACTTCGCAGGATGCCCTAACCTCACGAGGCTGACATCCCTCTCGGGTCCAGATGCAGTTTTGGACGCCCTCCGAAAGCAATGAAGGGGCGTCGGTTCGACAGCATCCACTGAAACTGCCCAAGCCGCAAAAACAATGCCCGCCCACAGATTTGGGCACCGAGGCTTCGATGCGATGCGATGGAGCGCTGATTGAATGCATTGATTCGGCTCAGCGTATAGCGTATCCCTTGCGGCTTGAGCAATGCATCGAAAGCATCCCATTGCTTGGCAAATAAAAAACCCAGTCGTTCCGATTCGGCCACAAAAACATCGAAATCCCATACGCAGCAGCCATCCTGCGGCAACAAAAAATCGACGCGCACCTCGTCTTCGGCGTAAGTGCCGCGAACAAACCATATGCACCCCGCCAGCCCCCCATTTTTGATCGCAGCGAGGCATTGGGCGCCCTGAGCAAAGCGCTGGAGTATCACCGCCGATGGGCGTCCCAGGCTGTCCAATAGAGGTTCAGGCGCTTGTATGAGGCGGAATGTGAAGGCCTTGCCACGCGTCAACGGCAGGCGAGGCTTATCGGCCAGAGGTTGCGCGACAAAGAGGTAATAGTAGAGACCGCATTTGCCGCTGATTCGACGCAAAAGCCGACCCAATAAATACAAAAATGCGGTTGACGCGCCCAATTCGCGAACCAAAAATCTTAAACGTTGCCAAGCGATGGGCATCATTGTGTAATGAACTCCTCATAACTGATCCCTGTGACAGCAAAACCTTGCTCAAGTCTATCTCACCAGAAAGGATGAACCGCCCCGTGTTTCGTGGAGGCCCGCGGGCTTGAGTCAGGGCGACATGGCTGACCCGGTAAGTTGACAATAGTAAGCTGCTTCGAATTTCGCTGGCGGGACGTTGCCAATGGGTTAGAGCGGTCGGTGATGGTTGAATCAGGACACCCTTTCCAGGGTTGCCAGTTCAACAGCCTCCTTGGTCTTTCAAGGGGGCTCGGCAGTGAATCATCTCAGCTGTGTACAGGTCGTTGATCGTCTCGGCCATGGCGTTATCGCAGCTGTCGCCCTTGCTGCCCACAGAAGGCGCGATGCCGGCTTCGGCCAGCCTCTCGCTGTAGCGCATTGAGACGGACTGGGAGCCTCGATCCGAATGGTGAATAAGGCTTGTGCCGCGTTCGGGCTGTCTGTCGTACAGAGCTCGCTCCAGCGCGTCGAGTACGAAGTCCGTGCGCATTGACGACGACACTCGCCAGCCCACGATCATCCTGGAAAACACGTCAATGACGAAGGCCACGTACAGCCAGCCCTGCCAGGTCGAGACATAGGTGAAATCGGACA
>JBKJKI010000125.1:0-8174 GCA_046597475.1 Polaromonas sp.
GGTAGCGGCCAGGTCGCACAGGCCGGCGCCGGCCACCAGCGTGTCCTGGACATGGGCGTCAAAGCTGTCGCCCTCGGCCAGCACGGCGGCAATGCCGTCGCCGGTGGCGGTGTCGGGATTGGTGGTATAGAGGTAGACCTTGCCCGCGCCGCCGGTGGCCAGGATGGTCTGCGGGGCGCGAAAGGTGATGACTTCGTCACTGGCCTCGTCGAGCGCATACAGGCCCAGGCAGCGCTGGCCGCCGGCGCCATGTTCGCCGTGCAAGCCCAGCTTGCGCGCCGTGATCAGGTCCACCAGCGTGTGGTTTTCAAACAGTGTGATGCCGGGCGTGGCGCGCACCACATCAATCAGCGTGCGCTGCACGGCGGCGCCGGTGGCGTCGGTCACATGGGCGATGCGGCGCGCACCGTGGCCGCCTTCGCGCGTCAGGTGCAGCTCGCCATCCTCAAGCGAAAACGGCACGCCCAGGCCGCGCAGCCAGGCAATCGCGTCGGGGGCGTTTTCCACCACGAAACGGGTAGCGGCCAGGTCGCACAGGCCGGCGCCGGCCACCAGCGTGTCCTGGACATGGGCGTCAAAGCTGTCGCCCTCGGCCAGCACGGCGGCAATGCCGCCCTGGGCCCAGGCGCTGGCGCCGTCGCTCATGGCGCGCTTGGTCAGCACGGCCACGCGGTGCGTCGGGGCCAGGTGCAGCGCGGCAGACAGGCCGGCCAGGCCGCTGCCAACAATCAAAACATCAAAATCGTGCGTCATGGTCGTGGGCAAAAACGGTAGGGGTGAAGGAATCAGGTGGGCGTCAGGTGGGCGTATAGGCCAGGCGCACGTAAATCGGCGCAAAAGACTCGGCCTGGGTGATCTCAAGCAGGCATTCCTTGGCCAGCTCAAGCAGCGCGATAAAGGTCACGACCAGCACGGCCATGCCGCGCGATGCGTCAAACAGCTCTTCAAACTCCAGGAACTTGCGGCCCTGCAGCCGGCGCAGCACGATGCTCATGTGCTCGCGGACCGAGAGTTCTTCGCGCGAGATGACGTGGTGCTGGACCAGCCGGGCGCGCTTGACGATTTCGCGCCACGCGTCCCGCAGATCCACCACGCTCACGTCGGGAAAGCGCGGCTGCAGCGACTGCTCCACATGGACCTGAGCGCGCAGGAAGTCGCGGCCCAACTGGGGAATCTCGTTGAGCTTGTGGGCCGCCAGCTTGATCTGCTCGTATTCGAGCAGGCGGCGCACCAGTTCGGCGCGCGGGTCTTCGGCCTCCTGGCCTTCCGCGGTCTTTTTGGGCGGCAGCAGCATGCGCGACTTGATCTCGATCAGCATGGCCGCCATCAGCAGGTATTCGGCCGCCAGCTCCAGGTTGGTGGCGCGGATTTCGTCGACGTAGGCGAGGTATTGCCGCGTCACCGCCGCCATCGGGATGTCGAGAATATTGAAGTTCTGCTTGCGGATCAGGTAGAGCAGCAAGTCGAGCGGGCCCTCGAAGGCCTCCAGAAACACCTTTAACGCATCCGGCGGAATGTATAAATCCTTGGGCATGGCGAATAGCGGCTCGCCATAAAGTCGTGCCAGCGCGACCTGGTCAATCACCACCGGTGTGTCCGGGCTGTCCGCCATGGCCAGCGCCCGTCCGTCGGGCAAGGGCAGTTCCTGGGGCAAGGAGGGGAAGGTCGTGTGGGGCATGAAAGCAGCGGTCCGCTCAGGCTGAGTCAGGAGTGGCCATGAAAAGCAGGGCGCCGCAGGCCTGTATTTGAAAGGGCGCGCCTAGCTCCCGTTGGGGTGGCTGCTGGTGCCGTACACATAGGGCTGCTGGGCAACGCTGGCGTCACGGTAGTCGGCCTCGGCGTCCCGGTTCAGGTTTTTGTCCCACAGCAGGGCGCGGCCAGCGCGCTGTTCGGCTTCCAGCGTGGGTTTTTTCGCCTTGAGATCGTCGATGAACGAGGTGATTTCAGAGGTGTAGTCGGGACGGCGAAAAATGGACATGGTGCTGGACTGCCTAAAACGTATAGTGGAGGCATTTTACCCGGGGGTCTGCCTTGCACTCATCGACATCTTTGTCCAGGCTTGGGGGCGCCGGCCGTTGCCCCGCAGTTTTGCCGCTGGCTTCGAAAAGGACGGTACTTTGCATGGGACTCTTGTCACTGTTTCTGGGGCTGGCGGGCTGCGACCAGCAGCGCATTGCGGAGCTGGAGGAGGGCGTTGCTACCGAGGCCGACGTACGCGCGCGCTTTGGCGAACCTGAAAAAATCTGGGAGGCGTCCGACATGGCCACGATTCCACTGCCGGGCGCGGCCGCCGAGCCGGGCGCGCGCACGCTCGAATACAACCGCCAGCCGGCCGGCCAGGTCAACTACATGATCACCATCGCGCCCGACGGCAAGATGAGCGCGCTACGCCAGGTGCTCACGCCGCAGAACTTCGCCAAAGTGCTGCCCGGCATGCCCATGGAGCAGGTGCGCAAAATGCTCGGCAAGCCGATGAAAGTCACGCCCTACGCGCTCAAGCAGGAAACGCATTACGACTGGCGCTACCTGAGCCCGCCGCAGACGCCGAGGATTTTTACCGTGGTGTTTGACCCGGACCTGAAGGTGGCGGGCAGCTATTCAAGCGACGAGGACAGCCTCAACCCCTCAGGCGGCAATCGCTAGGAAAAAATCCGGTCGAATCAGGCTTTAGCCCAATGGTTATGGCTGTAGTTTGCTATTTATTTTATAGCGATTCGACTTTTTCCAGAAAACCCGAGCGCTCCATCTTGGCCCTCGGTTGCGCGTTGAGTCCGGCCAGCACCAGGCGGCCGCCGCGTGCCGTGATGGCCTTGTGCAACTGCTCCAGCACGTCCAGGCCCGAGGCGTCCAGCTGCTGCAGCGACTGCACATCCAGCCGTATGAGCAGCCCCTGGGGGGCGCCTTCGACGACGTTCAGAATCGGGTCTATCTTGGCCACCGCGCCAAAAAACAGCGCGCCGTAGAGCCTGAAGCTGGCTTCATCGGCGCCGCGCGAAACCTCCTCGACCTGAAACAGCGAGCTCATGGCCCGCACGAACAGCACGCAGGCCAGCAGCAGGCCGACCTGCAGCGCCACCGTCAGGTCAAACACCACCGTGAGAAAAAACGTGCCCAGCATGATCAGCCGGTGGTGGTTGCTGGCGCGCCGCAACTGGGCAAACTCGCGCCATTCGCCCATGTTCCAGGCCACATACAGCAAGATGCCGGCCAGCACCGCCAGCGGCACGTGCACGGCCAGCGGCGCCGCCACCAGCACCACGGTCACCAGCGTCAGCGAATGCACCAGCCCGGAAACGGGCGAGCTGGCGCCGGCGCGCACATTGGTCACGGTGCGGGCAATCGTGCCGGTGGCCGGCATGCCGCCGAAAAACGGCACGACAAAGTTGGCCAGGCCCTGCGCCATCAGTTCCTGGTTCGGGTCGTGGCGCGGCAAGCCGGAAACCTGGTCGGCCACGCGGGCGCACAAAAGCGACTCCACCGCGCCCAGCAGCGCAATCGTGATGGTCGGCGCCACCAGCAGGCGCACCGTTTCCCATGAGAAGTCCGGCAGCGTAAAACCAGGCAAACCCTGGGGAATGCCGCCAAAACGCGTGCCTATGGTTTCCACCGGAAAGTGCAGGAAATAGGCCAGTGCCGTGAGCGTGAGCAGCGCCACGATAGGCCCGGGCAGGCGCGAGGTGAGGCGCGTGATCCGCTTGAGCTGCAGGCCTTCGCCGGCCTGGATCAGCCGGATCAGCCGGTTGGTGAAGGCGTGGGCATAGCGCGTCTGGGTGTCGAACAGGCGCGGCCAGACCAGCAGCCCGATCCCGCAGGCCACGCCCAGGCCCAGCGCGTGGAGGTTGATGGTGTCGAGGTGCCCGCCAATGGCGTGCAGCTGCGAGAAGAAATCGGCCGGCATTTTCGGGATTTTCAGGCCCAGCAGATCCTTGAGCTGTGACAGCATGATCAGCACCGCGATGCCGTTGGTGAAGCCGACCACGATGCTGACCGGCACATAGCGCACCAGCGTGCCCAGCTTGAAGAAGCCCAGCAAGAACAGCAGCACGCCGGCGCAGGCGGTGGCAATCAGCAGGTTGGCCAGGCCATAGCGCTCCAGAATTCCGTAGACGATCACGATGAAGGCGCCCGCCGGCCCGCCAATCTGCACCGCCGAGCCGCCGAATGCGGCAATGATGGCGCCGGCGATGATGGCGGTCCAGATGCCGGCCTCGGGCTTGAGCCCCGAGGCGATGGCAAAGGCCATGGCCAGCGGCAGGGCGACGATGCCGACGGTCAGGCCGGCGCCAATATCCTTGATGAAGCGCTCCCGGCTGTAGCCGGCCATGGCCGACAGCAGGCGGGGGCGAAACGGTGCGAGGTAAGGCGGTAGCTGCATGAGCGTCAATTGTGCACTTCAGCCCGCGCCGCATCGAGGGCGAAATACACAGGCCCGGCCTTTTTCAGGCCGTCCGGGCCGCTTTCATGGCGCGCCGGGCGCGGCTTGCTACCGGCTGGGCCCGGGCAGCACCGCGTCAGCCGTGGCACCAATGGCCGAACCTGCGATGCGCGCCGTGCCAATCACCGCGCTGGCCGCCAGCCCGGCAGTGCCAATCGCGACCGAGGCCACGGTGTCGACGGCCGTCACCACGGCGCAGCCTGGAAGCACGGCTGCCGACGCAGCAATGAGCGTGAGCGCGAGCAGGCGGATACGGAGGGGTTGCAAGAGTGCCATGGCCGGAAGGTCCTGCTGTCAGTGAATCCGCATGCCCGGCGTGGCGCCAGGCAGCGGCTCCAGCACGTAGATGCCGGGCTGGGCTTTTTCGTCGGCATGGCTGGCGGCCAGCACCATGCCTTCGCTAACGCCGAATTTCATCTTGCGCGGCGCCAGGTTGGCGACCAGCACGGTGTGCTTGCCGATCAGATCCGCCGGCTGGTAGCTGGACGCGATGCCGCTGAAGACATTGCGCATCCGGCCTTCGCCGGCGTCCAGCGTCAGGCGCAACAGCTTGGTCGAGCCTTCTACCGCCTCGCAGTTGACGATTTTGGCGATGCGCAAATCGACCTTGGCGAAGTCGTCTATGGTGATTGCGGGGGCGATCTCCTCGCCGCCGGGCCGCCCCAAGGCGGGGACGGCCCCCTCGGGGGGCAGGGAGGACGCGCCAGCGCCGACCGTGGGGGCTAATTTTCTCTCGCCGCCGGGTGCTATGGTTTCAATAGCTTCCTGTGCCGATACTGCCTGGGCTGGAGGCTCAAACAATGCATCAAGCTGCTTGATGTCGACGCGCTGCATCAAATGCTTGTAGTCGCCGATCTGGTGGCCGTTGCCCAGCGTTGCGGCGGCATCGGCAAAGCTCAGCGGCGCGGTTTTCAGGAAGGCCTCGACCTCGGTGGCCAGGGCCGGCAGCACGGGTTTGAGGTAAAGGGTAAGCAGGCGGAAGGCCTCGATGCACACCGTGCACACGTCATGCAGGCGTGCTTCCATGCCTTCTTTTTTTGCCAGTTCCCAGGGCTTGTTCTGGTCCACATAGGCGTTGACGTGGTCGGCCAGCAGCATGACTTCGCGCTGCGCCTTGGCGTATTCGCGCGTTTCATAAAGCTGCGCAATCGCGCTTGACTGGGCGCGCAGGCTGGCCAACAGCGCCGCGCCGTCGCCTGAAACCTCGCCCAGTCGGCCGTCAAAGCGCTTGGCGATGAAGCCGGCCGCGCGGCTGGCGATATTGATGTATTTGCCGACCAAATCGCTGTTGACGCGCGCCATGAAGTCGTCGGCGTTGAAGTCGATGTCTTCGTTGCGCGCATTGAGCTTGGCCGCCAGGTAGTAGCGCAGCCACTCGGGGTTCATGCCCAGGCTCAGGTATTTGAGCGGGTCCAGGCCGGTGCCGCGGCTCTTGCTCATCTTCTCGCCGTTGTTCACCGTCAGGAAACCGTGGACGAAGATGTTGTCTGGCGTCTTGCGGCCGCTGAAGTGCAGCATGGCGGGCCAGAACAGGGTGTGGAAGGTGACGATGTCCTTGCCGATGAAGTGGTACTGTTCCAGGCCGGGCGTGGCCATGTAATCGTCATAGCTCTGGCCGCGTTTTCCCAGCAGGTTTTTCAGCGAGGCCAGGTAGCCGACCGGCGCGTCCAGCCAGACGTAGAAGTATTTGCCCGGCGCATCGGGGATTTCGATGCCGAAATAGGGCGCGTCGCGGGAAATGTCCCAGTCGCCCAGGCCTTCGCTCTGCGTGCCGTCGGGGTTGGTTCGCACTGCGAACCATTCCTTGACCTTGTTGGCGACCTCGGGCTGGAGCCGAGGCTTGCCGGACTCATCCGGGTCCTGCGTCCATTGCTCCAGAAAGGCCACGCAGCGCGGATCCGACAGCCTGAAAAAGAAATGCTCCGAGCTTTTCAGCGTCGGCGTGGCGCCCGACAGGGCCGAGTAGGGATTGATCAGGTCGGTAGGTGCATAGACCGCGCCGCAGACCTCGCAGTTGTCGCCGTACTGGTCTTTGGAATGGCATTTCGGGCATTCGCCCTTGATGAAGCGGTCGGGCAGGAACATGTTCTTTTCGGGGTCGAAGAACTGTTCTATGGTCTTGGTCTCGATCAGCCCGGCCTTTTTGAGGTCGAGGTAGATCTGCTGCGCCAGCTGGTGGTTTTCCGGCGAATCGGTGGAGCTCCAGTTGTCAAAGCTGATGTGAAAGCCGTCCAGGTAGGGCTTGCGGCCGGCGGCGATGTCGGCGACGAACTGCTGCGGCGTCTTGCCGGCCTTTTCGGCGGCAATCATGATGGGCGCGCCGTGGGCGTCGTCGGCGCCGACGAAATTCACCGCATGGCCCTGCATCCTTTGATAACGCACCCAGATGTCGGCCTGGATGTACTCCATGATGTGGCCGATGTGGAAATTGCCATTGGCGTAGGGCAGGGCGGTGGTAACAAACAGGCGGCGCTGGGTCATAAGTGGCTTTGAGGCGGTAGGGGGCTAGCCTTTGATTTTAAGGGGACCAAGCCTCCCGGCGCGCGGCAAGCCGTGTCGGCCGACTCGTGAAGCATCGTTTGAGTGCCAAATGTGCCGCTAGCCCAGGCAGTACGGACATCGGTAGCTATTAAAAAATGAGCAACCATGCGGCGCACGCCATTCCCCCCACCCGCTGAAGGCCAGTCCTGCGGCGTTAGACTCCTTGCCAACCCCGGCGGCCCCGCACCCTGAGAGGCAAGCGCGGTCTGCCTTGTCCGATTTACATGGAGATGTTTCCCAATGGCTGTAGAACAACAGGCAATTTTGGCCGCGCTGCAAGGCGTGACCGATCCCAACACCGGCAAGGACTTCGTTACTACCCGAGCGCTGAAAAACCTGCAGCTCAGCGGCGACGACGTGTCGTTTGACGTCGAACTCGGCTACCCGGCAAAAAGCCAGATCGCCGGCCTGCGCAAAAGCCTGATCGCCGCAGCCCGCAGCGTGACCGGTGTCGGCAACGTCTCGGTCAACGTCACCGTGAAGATCGCCAGCCACAGCGTGCAGCGCGGCGTGCAACTGCTGCCCAACGTCAAAAACATCATTGCCGTCGCCTCGGGCAAGGGCGGCGTGGGCAAGAGCACCACCGCCGTGAACCTCGCGCTGGCCCTGGCCGCCGAAGGTGCGGCCGTGGGCCTGCTGGATGCTGACATCTACGGCCCCAGCGTGCCCATGATGATGGGCATCGAAGGCCGGCCCGAGAGCATTGACGGCAAGAACATGGAGCCGATGGAAAACTACGGCCTGCAGCTCATGTCGATTGGTTTCCTGGTGGCGCAGGACGAGGCCATGATCTGGCGCGGCCCCATGGCCACGCAGGCGCTGGAGCAGCTGTTGCGCCAGACCAACTGGAAAGACCTCGATTACCTGATCGTTGACCTGCCGCCCGGCACCGGCGACATCCAGCTGACGCTGAGCCAGCGCGTGCCCATGACCGGCGCGGTGATCGTCACCACGCCGCAGGACATTGCGCTGTTAGATGCCAAGAAGGGCATCAAGATGTTCGAAAAAGTCGGCGTGCCGATACTGGGCATCGTCGAGAACATGGCGGTGCACATCTGCAGCCAGTGCGGCCATGCGGAACACATTTTTGGCGAAGGCGGCGGCAAGAAGATGGCCGCCGACTACAACATGGATTACTTGGGCGCGTTGCCGCTGGACATCAAGATTCGCCTGCAGGCGGACAGCGGCATGCCGACGG
>JBKJKI010000231.1:0-6254 GCA_046597475.1 Polaromonas sp.
CCCGTGTCGTCCCACAACCCCCCGTGCGTCTGCCAAACCGCTCTTGGCACGCGCTGTGCGCCAGAAAAACGCCAGCTTTGCCGTGCGAACGGGGTAGCGTGAAATATGCGGGCTAGCTGGCATCAGCGGCCTCAAACGAAAAAAACGCCTACGGGCGGTTTTTTGATGCCGCGTGAATTGGCTGCCGGCTGACCCTCAAAGGCGGATGTCGGCTCAGCCGCATAGGAGACGCTCAACAAACCCTGCGCCCCGCCCGCTGTTGATGCAAAAAAAAGAACCTCGTGTTTTCCGTGCTGACGTAAAAAAAGGACCTGGCATTTAAGCCAGGTCCTTGAATTTACCGATATTTTTTGGTGGGCGGTGCAAGTTTCGAACTTGCGACCCCTGCAGTGTGAATGCAGTGCTCTACCCCTGAGCTAACCGCCCTTTCGGTCAGCATTCTATTATAAGCTGCTTTTCACGCCATTTTTCGGCTGACTTCAAATGCAAGCCGCCAGACGGTCTTGCCCTTGCTGGCCTTGTCGAGCCCGTCAAGCACTTTTTCATGCTCCCCGATTTCCTGGTCGTTAGCCGCCAGCACGGGCAAATCAAACGCGCTCAGGTCGACAATAGCCGCCTCGCTTTCGCCTTGCTGGCTGTTGTCGCCCACGTCCATCATGAGGCTGTTCTGCCCACGTGTCAGGTTGATGTAGACATCCGCCAGCAACTCGGCATCAAGCAGAGCGCCGTGCAGAGTCCGGCCTGAATTGTCCACTTCCAGCCGGTCACAAAGCGCGTCCAGGGAGTTGCGCTTGCCGGGAAACATCTCCTTGGCCATCATCAGGGTGTCCGTCACCTTGGCGACGCAATGCCGGAGCGGCCTGCCGCCGATCAGCTCAAGCTCCTTGTTGAGGAAACTGACGTCAAACGGCGCATTGTGGATGATAACTTCGGCATCCTCCAGATACTCCAGAAGTTCAGCCGCCACGGCTGCAAACCTGGGTTTGTCTTTCAGGAACTCATTGCTGATGCCGTGAACCTTGAGCGCGTCCTCATGGCTGTCGCGATCCGGGTTCAGATAAAAGTGCCGGTTGTTACCCGTGAGCTTGCGGCCCACCAGTTCCACGCAGCCGATTTCAATGATGCGGTCGCCGTTTTCAGCAGACAGACCGGTGGTTTCAGTATCGAGGACAATTTGGCGCATAGTCTGGATTATCGTGGCGGGAGCTAGCGCGGCGGCGGACAATCCCCGGGTCATGTCGCGTCAGTGGTTTTCTTTCGCGTGGTTGATGGAGTACTTGGGGATCTCCACCGTCACATTGCCTTGAGCCAGAAATGCCTGGCAACTCAGGCGCGAGTTCGGCTCCAGACCCCAGGCACGGTCAAGCAGGTCTTCTTCGCTTTCGTCGAGCTCGTTCAGTGAGTTGAATCCCTCCCGTACGATGACGTGGCAGGTGGTGCAGGCGCAACTCAGGTCACAGGCGTGCTCAATGTTGATCTTGTTGTCAAGCATGGCCTCGCAGATCGACGTGCCGGCCGGCGCTGAAATTTCAGCGCCTTCAGGACAATACTCAGGATGGGGCAATATTTTGATGATGGGCATGGTGTCAATCTGGCGTTGTGAGGCGGGCGGCAGGGTTTCAGACCGATTCGATGTTTTTTCCAGCCAGGGCGTGCTGGATACCCCGGTTCATGCGCTGCGCGGCGAACGCCTCGGTGCCCTTGGCGAGGGCCTGCGTCGCGGCCTCGATTCCGACCGCATCGCCATGCGCGCGAGCCTCGGCGACGTCGGCAATGAGGCTTTCAATCTGCCCGCGCTCCGGCACGTCGAGCAAATCCGCGTCGCTTGCCAAGGCGCTCTTCGTGGCCAGAATCATGCGGTCGGCGTCAAGCCGCGCCTCAGCCAGCGCACGCGCCTGCATGTCTTGCTGGGCGGTTGAGAAGCTCTCTTGCAGCATGCGGGCAATTTCCTCGTCAGACAGGCCGTACGAGGGCTTGACGTCGATACGCGCCTGCACGCCGCTGCCCTGCTCCTTCGCGTCAACGCTGAGCAGGCCATCGGCATCGACCGTGAAGGTCACGCGAATGCGCGCGGCGCCAGCAACCATGGGGGGAATGCCGCGCAGCTCGAAGCGCGCCAGGCTGCGGCAATCAGCCACCAGGTCGCGCTCGCCCTGCACCACGTGCAAAGCCAGAGCCGTCTGGCCATCCTGATAGGTGGTGAAATCCTGCGCCATGGCAGTGGGAATGGTCTGGTTGCGCGGCACGATGCGCTCCACCAGGCCGCCCATGGTTTCAATACCGAGCGAGAGCGGAATCACGTCGAGCAGCAGCAGATCTTCACCCGTGCTGTTCCCGGCCAGTTGATGGGCAGAAATCGCCGCGCCCAGCGCCACCACTTCGTCCGGGTTGAGGTTGGTCAGCGGCTCGCAGCCAAAAAAACTGCCGACGGCCTTGCGCACTTGCGGCATCCGTGTCGAGCCACCAACCAGCACGACGCCCCGAATGTCGTCCCTGGCCAGGTCTGCGTCACGCAGGGCCTTGCGAACGGCAGCCAGGGTTCGCTGCGTGAGGTGCGCGCAGGCCGTCTCGAAATCGTCGGCCTTCATCTCGAAATTGATAGCCGCCTTGGCAAGCTGCACGGAAAACGGCACGGCTGAAGCCGACGAAAGAGCTTCCTTGCAGGCGCGCGCGGTCTTTTGCAGGGCGGCCTTGTCAGACGCCGTCAGCGTATCGGCGGCAAGGCCGGCCTTGGCAAGCGCCCAATCCACCAGCGCGCGATCGTAGTCGTCGCCACCGAGTGCCGAATCGCCCCCCGTGGAGATCACTTCAAACACACCTTGCGACAGTCGCAGTATGGAGATGTCAAAGGTCCCGCCGCCCAGGTCGTAGACGGCGTAAACACCTTCACTCGCGTTGTCAAGGCCGTAGGCAATGGCGGCGGCCGTCGGCTCGTTGATAAGGCGAAGCACATGCAGGCCGGCCAGTTGCGCCGCATCCTTGGTCGCCTGGCGCTGCGCGTCATCGAAATAGGCCGGCACGGTGATCACGGCCCCATAAATATCTTCGTAAAACGTGTCCTCGGCCCGTTGCCGCAGCGCCGCAAGAATCTCGGCGCTGACCTCGACCGGGCTTTTTTCGCCAGCGACCGTTTGCAGCGTAACCATGCCCGGCTTGTCGTTGAACTGGTAAGGCAGTTGCATGCGATCACCAATGTCGTCAATGCCGCGCCCCATCATGCGCTTGGCCGATGAAATGGTATTGCAGGGGTCTTCAACCTGGGATGCCAGTGCGTCGAAACCTATCTGGCGGCGCTCGGCATCGAGGTAGCGCACGACGCTGGGCAACAGCACCCGCCCCTGCGCGTCAGGCAGGCATTCAGAGACGCCGTTGCGCACGGAGGCCACCAGCGAATGGGTGGTGCCAAGATCAATGCCGATCGCGATGCGTCGCTGGTGGGGGTCTGGCGTCTGGCCGGGTTCGGATATTTGCAGGAGTGCCATGGCGCTTATATATTCTTTACGGTACTTTTTACGATTGCTATTGTCCCAGTTGATCAATGCGCTCATCCACCTCCTGGGCAAAGCGCTCGATAAACATAAGGCTTCTGATCTGCTGGGCTGCCGCCGAAAAATCCTTCTCCACGTCCAGCATTTGCTCTATTTTTGATAGCTTCTTGTGGCCGCCAGCTCTGGACTTTGAGGCAATTTCCTCCATATCAGCCAGCGTCTTGGCGTCATCAAGCGCTTCGCGCCACGCCATCTGCTGCATGAGGAAGTCCACCGGCATGGCGGTGTTGTTTTCGGCGTTGATGGGCGCACCGTTCAGCTCGCACAAATAGCTGGCGCGCCTCAAGGGGTTCTTCAGCCGCTGATAGGCCTCGTTGATGCGCACCGACCATTGCATGGCCACGCGCTGGGCGGCAGCGCCCTGTGCGGCGAACTTGTCAGGATGCGCCTCCCGCTGCAACTCCTTCCAGCGCGCATCGATTTTGGCGCGCTCTTGCGCAAACTGCATCGGGATGCCGAATAGCTCAAAGTCGGTGGATTGAAGATTCATGTCAAGAAAAAGCCGCCAGCACAGTGAGTGAGGGCGGCCCCGGGTGATAGTTGCGCGCCCTGGCGCATGATGGGAAAAGACCTCGGAATTCGCGGCTCAAACCCGGAAGCTTTCGCCGCATCCACAGCGATCGCGCTCATTGGGATTGATGAATTTAAAGCCTTCGTTCAAGCCCTCCCGCACAAAGTCAAGCTGGGTGCCGTCGATATAGGCCATGCTCTTGGGATCCACCAGCACCTTGACGCCGTTGTCTTCAAACACCACGTCTTCGGGCGCGATTTCATCGGCATATTCGAGTTTGTAGGCCAAGCCCGAGCAACCAGTGGTCTTGACGCCCAAACGCACGCCCACACCCTTGCCCCGCCGGGCGATATAGCGGGTCACGTGGCGGGCGGCGGCGTCTGTAAGGGTAACGGACATTTAAATCGCTCGAAAAATAAACAGGTGGATCAATGCGCGACTTCGGTGCGCTTTTGCTTGTAGTCGTTCACTGCAGCCTTGATGGCATCTTCCGCCAGGATGGAGCAATGAATCTTGACAGGGGGCAGGGCCAGCTCTTCGGCGATGGCGCTGTTCTTGATGCTGGCTGCTTCATCAAGCGTCTTGCCCTTGACCCACTCGGTGATGAGCGAGCTGGACGCGATGGCCGAGCCGCAGCCATAGGTTTTGAAGCGCGCATCTTCAATCACGCCAGTCAAGGGATTGACCTTGATTTGCAGCTTCATGACGTCGCCGCAGGCTGGTGCACCAACCATGCCGGTGCCCACGGTTTCGTCGCCCTTGTCAAAAGAGCCGACGTTGCGGGGATTTTCATAGTGGTCGACCACTTTTTCGCTGTATGCCATGATTAACTCCTGAAATCTGTATATCGGTTTGACGGCTTCCGTCAAGCCATTGAAAAAACCTGTGGGATCAATGCGCCGCCCATTGAATGGTGGACAGGTCCACGCCATCCTTGAACATTTCCCACAAGGGCGACAAATCGCGCAGCTTGGCGACATTTTCCTTGATCGTCGCAACGGCGTAATCAATTTCCTCTTCGGTCGTCCAGCGGCCAATCGTCATGCGCAGGCTGCTGTGCGCCAGTTCGTCGCTGCGACCCAGGGCACGCAGCACGTAGCTGGGCTCAAGGCTTGCCGAGGTGCAGGCCGAGCCGCTTGAGACCGCCAGGCCCTTGATGCCCATGATGAGCGACTCGCCCTCGACGAAGTTAAAGCTCATGTTGAGGTTGTGCGGCACGCGCTTGTCGGCGTGACCGTTGAGAAACACTTCCTCGACATCCTTCAGGCCATCGAGCATGCGCTCGTGCAGCACACGGATGCGTTTGTTTTCTTCATGCATCTCGGCCTTGGCAATGCGGTAGGCCTCGCCCATGCCGGCAATCTGGTGCGTCGGCAGCGTGCCCGAACGCATGCCGCGTTCATGACCGCCGCCATGCATTTGCGCTTCCAGGCGCACACGCGGCTTGCGGCGAACATACAGCGCGCCAATGCCCTTGGGACCGTAGGTCTTGTGCGCGGTCAGGCTCATCAGGTCAACCGGCAAGGTCTGAAGATCAATGTCCACGCGGCCCGTTGCCTGCGCGGCGTCCGAATGGAAAATAATGCCTTTTTCGCGGCACAAGGCGCCGATGGCTGCAATATCCTGGATCACGCCGATTTCGTTGTTGACGAACATGACGCTGACCAGGATGGTGTCAGGGCGGATGGCCGCCTTCAATACGTCCATATCGAGTAAACCGTCGGCCTGCACATCCAGATAGCTCACCTCGAAGCCCTGGCGCTCAAGCTCGCGGCAGGTGTCAAGCACGGCCTTGTGCTCGGTCTTGACCGTGATGATGTGTTTGCCCTTGGTCTTGTAGAAATGGGCCGCACCCTTGATGGCCAGGTTGTTGGATTCAGTGGCACCCGATGTCCAGACGATCTCGCGCGGATCGGCGCCGATCAGCGTGGCAACCTGGTCACGGGCCTTCTCCACCGCCGCTTCAGCTTCCCAGCCCCATGCATGACTGCGGGATGCGGGGTTGCCAAAATGCTGGCGCAACCAGGGAATCATGGCATCCACCACCCGCTCGTCGCAGGGGTTGGTGGCGCTGTAGTCCATGTAAATCGGGAAATGAGGCGTGGTATCCATCTGGGGCTCTTTACTACGGTGAATCGAATATTGTTAATGATAAGTTGGCTCTTATGCCTTGGAAAGTGACTTTCCAAGCGCAA
>JBKJKI010000268.1:0-34370 GCA_046597475.1 Polaromonas sp.
GTGTTCGCCGACAAGCTGCTCCAGAACGGCTTCCGGCTGGCGACCAAGGCCGGCATCTCGATCTGCGTCGACGACATGCTGGTGCCGCCGCAAAAGGCCGAGATCATTGTTCGCGCCGAAAAGGAAGTGAAGGAGATCGAGCAGCAGTACGTCTCGGGCCTGGTCACCTCCGGCGAGCGCTACAACAAGGTGGTCGACATCTGGGGCAAGGCCGGCGACGAAGTCTCCAAGGTCATGATGGCCCAGCTCGGCAAGGAAAAGACCACCGACCGCCACGGCAAGGAAGTCGAGCAGGAGTCGTTCAATTCCATCTACATGATGGCCGACTCGGGCGCCCGCGGTTCCGCCGCGCAGATCCGCCAGCTGGCGGGCATGCGGGGCCTGATGGCCAAGCCGGACGGCTCGATCATCGAGACGCCCATCACGGCCAACTTCCGTGAAGGCCTGAACGTTCTGCAGTACTTCATCTCCACCCACGGCGCTCGCAAGGGCCTCGCGGATACGGCGCTGAAGACCGCCAACTCGGGCTACCTGACGCGCCGCCTGGTCGACGTGACGCAGGATCTGGTCGTGATCGAAGAAGATTGCGGCACGCAGGACGGCTCGCTGATGCGCGCGATCGTCGAGGGTGGCGAAGTGATTGAGTCGCTGCGCGACCGTATCCTCGGCCGTGTCGCTGCCGAAGACGTGCTGCATCCGGAGACCCGCGCCGTCATGGCCGCGTCCGCTTCGATGCTGGACGAGGACGTGATCGACGCGCTGGAAGCCGCTGGTGTCGACGAAGTCAAGGTGCGCACGGCGCTGACCTGCGCCACCCGCTTCGGCATCTGCGCCAAGTGCTACGGCCGTGACCTTGGCCGCGGCGGCCTGGTCAACGTCGGCGAGGCTGTCGGCGTCATCGCCGCGCAGTCGATCGGCGAGCCCGGCACCCAGCTGACGATGCGCACCTTCCACATCGGTGGTGCCGCTTCGCGCGCTGCCATCGCCTCGAGCGTGGATGCCAAGTCCAACGGCGTGATCGGCTTCAACAGCACGATGCGCTACGTGACCAACTCCAAGAAGGAGCTGGTGGTGATCGCCCGTTCCGGCGAGATCGTCATCCATGATGAGCACGGCCGCGAGCGCGAGCGCCACAAGGTGCCGTACGGCGCGATCCTGGCAGTCAAGGCCGACCAGTCGGTCAAGGCCGGCACGATCCTGGCCAACTGGGACCCTCTGACGCGCCCGATCATTACCGAGTTCGCCGGCAAGGCACACTTCGAGAACGTCGAAGAGGGCCTGACGGTCGCCAAGCAGCTCGATGAAGTGACCGGCCTGTCGACGCTGGTGGTCATCAAGTTCGATCCGAAGCGCTCGGCCAAGCTGATCCGCCCGCAGGTCAAGCTGATCGACGCCTCCGGCAACGAAGTGAAGATCCCCGGCACCGATCACTCGGTGACCATCGGCTTCCCGGTCGGCTCCCTGATCCAGGTGCGTGACGGCCAGGACGTGGGCGGCGGCGAAGTGCTGGCCCGTATCCCGATCGAAGGCCAGAAGACTCGCGACATCACCGGCGGCCTGCCGCGTGTCGCCGAGCTGTTCGAAGCCCGTTCGCCCAAGGACAAGGGTGTGCTGGCCGAGATGACCGGCACGGTGTCGTTCGGCAAGGAGACCAAGGGCAAGATCCGCATGCAGATCACCGACCCGGAAGGCAAGGTCTGGGAAGACCTGGTGCCCAAGGAGAAGAACATTCTGGTGCACGAAGGCCAGGTCGTGAACAAGGGCGAGTCGATTGTCGACGGCCCGGCCGATCCGCAGGACATCCTGCGCCTGCTGGGCGTGGCCGAACTGGCCCGCTACATCGTTGACGAAGTGCAGGACGTCTACCGTCTGCAGGGCGTGAAGATCAACGACAAGCACATCGAAGTGATTGTTCGCCAGATGCTGCGCCGGGTCGTGGTCGAGAACGTCGGCGACACCAGCTACATCGCCGGTGAGCAGGTCGAGCGCTCGGCCCTGCTGGACGTCAACGACGCGCTGCGCGCCGAAGGCAAGATCCCCGCCACCTTCAGCAACCTGCTGCTCGGTATCACCAAGGCCTCGCTGTCGACCGATTCGTTTATTTCCGCGGCTTCCTTCCAGGAAACCACCCGCGTGCTCACCGAGGCGGCCATCATGGGCAAGCGCGACGAGCTGCGTGGCCTGAAGGAAAACGTGATCGTCGGCCGCCTGATTCCTGCCGGTACCGGCATGGCCTACCACGAAGCCCGCAAGGCCAAGGACCTGATGGACGACTCCGAGCGTCGCGCCATCGCCGAGGCTGAAGCGGCTGAACTGGAAGCGGCCCACGCCGAAACCAGCGGTGAAAGCGCCGAAGCCGAGTAAGCCTGAAGGCCTGCTCCCGACGCCCTGAGTGGCGCCAAGCCCCGCAGCTGCAAAGCTGCGGGGCTTTTTTTCATTTCCGGGCGGGCCGAGGCGCCCGGCGCGGTTCAAAAAATGATAAAAAACGCTGAAATCAGCTCCATGTCCATATGATGCGGCTATAGTGTGCTATTAAATAAATAGCAATCTGCGGCTGCGGCGGGTTCTTCGAAAGCGGGGAAAATTCAGTTAACCTCGCAGCAGGCCCAGCCGGCGCGGGCGAACCGGCGCCAGCGATATGTCCAAACCAGCCTCAAGGAATCTCTTTCATGTCCATGCGAACGATCGTGTCTATCGCCCTGTTTGCCGTGCTGGTGTTCTGGGCCGTGGGCGCCTACAACCGCCTGGTGCGCCTGAAAAACATCATCTCCAATGCCTTTGGCCAGATTGATGTCCAGCTCAAGCGGCGCTATGACCTGATCCCCAATCTGGTGGAGGCCGCCAAAAAATACCTGCATCATGAGCAGGCCACGCTGGAGGCGGTGATCGCCGCGCGCAACCAGGCGCGCGCTGCCAGCGACAGGGTGGTAAGCCGCCCGGGCAAGGCGGAGGCCGTCATCGCACTGGCCGCCGCCGAGCAGGTGCTTGACGGCAGCCTGGGGCGCTTGTTCGCGCTGGCCGAGGCCTATCCCGAACTCAAGGCCGACCAGACCATTCGCGAACTCAGCGAGGAGCTGACCAGCACCGAAAACAAGGTCGGCTTTGCGCGCCAGTCCTATAACGATGCCGTGCTTGACTACAACAACGCGCAGGGGCAGTTCCCGACGCTGTTGCTGGCCCGCCTCTTCGGCTTTACCCCTTCGCCCATGCTGCGCGCCACCGAGAGCGCGGTGGAACGCCAGGCCGTCCGGATCCAAATGTAATGGCCCCCTCGGGGGGGCAGGAAGCTACACGCAGTGAGCGACCGTGGGGGCCTAATAGATGCGATTTTTTGAGCAGCAGGAACAGGCCAGGTCACAGACCCTGAGGCTGTTGCTGCTGTTCGGCTTGACGGTTTTTGCTCTGGTGCTGGCAGTCAATGCCGCGCTGGCGCTGACCTGGCGCCTGGTGTCGCCGGGTTTCAGTGGCTATCCGTCGTATTTTTTCACCGTCAATACCGCCGTCACTCTGTTGTTCGTGCTGGGTGGCTGGTGGCTGGAAACCTCGGCACTCCAGGGCGGTGGCGAGAAACTGGCACGCGCGGCCGGTGCGCGCGAGGCCTGGCCTTCCAGTCGCGAGGTTGAGCGCAGGTTATGCAACATCGTCGGCGAACTGGCGATTGCCGCCAGCATGAAGGCGCCCCGGGTCATGGTCTTGCCGCGCCAGCTGGGCATCAATGCCTTTGCCGCCGGCTGGGACGAGGACGATGCCGTGGTGGTCGTCACCCAGGGCGCGCTTGACTGCCTGAGCCGTGATGAGCTGCAGGGCCTGCTCGCGCACGAGTTCAGCCATTTGCGCGAAGGCGATACGCGGCTGAACATGCGGCTGGCGGGCATGGTGTTCGGCCTGGAGATGGTGTTCAACCTGGGCGCCAGCATGTGCGCCGCCGACGACGAAGGCCATCGCTCCTTTCTGGCCCTGCCGGGCCTGGCCATCATGGCCACCGGCTCGCTGGGCTGGCTCGCCGGGCGGGCCCTGAAAGCTGCCGTGTCGCGCCAGCGTGAATACCTGGCGGACGCCCGCGCCGTGCAATTCACCCGCAGCAAGGACGGTCTGGGCGGCGTGCTGCGCAAGGTCGCCGGTGAGCCGGCCCGTGGCGGTCCGGGCGGCGCCGGCCTGTCGCCTGGCCTGCACCCGGCCGTGCAGCACATGCTGCTGGTGAGCGTGAACACCCAAGCGCGCTGGTTTGCCAGTCACCCGCCGCTGGCCGAGCGCATCCGCCGCATTTATGGCCGGCCCATGGCCGCCCTGGCGGCGTGGCCCGACGATCTGGCGCCAACCCGGCCCGACGCCCTGTTCTAGTCGCGCTGGGTCTCTGCGTGGGCGGCTACAGTCAGTGCCTACTTCGGGCCGGCGCCGGGCTGGTCTAATAGGGTCTGCGCCGTCCGCTTCCGGACGGGCTTTAAGCCTGGCCTGAACAAGCCGGCCCAGACGGAACCGATGCAACACCACTCGCCTCCACTTTCCCCGGCCCAGGTCCCCTTGTGGCGCCAGCTTCAGGGGGCTGCCTCCATCCTGATGGCCGTTCGGGATGGCCAGTCCATGACGCCAGCGCTGGAAGATGTCGACGCCCAGTTGCGGCCCGGCGTGCAGGCGCTGGCTTTTCACGCGCTGCGCTGGCTGGGCCGCGCCGAAGCGCTGCGCCAGCAACTGGCCAAGCGCCCCCCGCCGCCCGAAGCCGATGCGCTGCTGTGCGTTGCCCTGGCGTGCATGACCCCCACGCTAGGCACTGACGTGTCCTCGCTGCCCCCCGAGGGGGCTAATTTCCCTAGGGGCGGCCCGTCGGAAAATTCTCCTCCTGCATCCATCTTGCTGTCTTTGTACACGCCGTATACGCTGGTCGATCAGGCGGTCGAGGCCGCCAAGCGCAGCGAATCCACGCTGCACCAGGCCAGCTTCATCAATGGCTGCCTGCGCCGTTTCCTGCGCGAGCAGGACGCCCTGATGGCGCTGACCGAAAAAAGCCCGCAGGCCGTCTGGAACCACCCGCAGTGGTGGATAGACCAGGTGCGTAGAGACCACCCGGCGCAGTGGCAGGCGATTTTGCAGGCCAACAACAGCCGCGCAGCGCTGATTTTGCGAATAAATGAACGAAAAACGACTCAAGCCCAGTATCTGCGGTCACTTTTTGCTATCAATATAGAAGCGTTCCCGGTCGGGCAGCAGGGCGTCATCCTGGCCGCCGCGCGTGCGGTGACGGGCTTGCCGGGCTTTGCCGAAGGGCACTTTTCGGTGCAGGACGCGGCCGCCCAGCTGGCCGCACCCCTGTTGCTGGAGGGATTGGCGCCCGGCGACGCCGGCGCCCGTTTAAATATTCTTGACGCCTGCGCCGCCCCGGGCGGCAAAACCGCTCACCTGCTGGAGCTGGCCGACTGCGAGGTGACCGCGCTTGACATTGACGCCCGCCGCTGCCAGCGCATCGCGCAGAACCTGCAGCGCCTGGGCCTGCAGGCCCACATCGTGGTGGGCGACGCGGCCCGGCCGGGCGATTGGTGGGATGGCCGGCCTTACGACGGCATATTGCTGGACGCACCCTGCACCGCCTCGGGCATCGTGCGGCGTCATCCCGACGTGCGCTGGCTGCGTCGGCCGACCGATATTGCCCAGCTCGCCGCCATCCAGGCGCGTCTGCTGGCCACGCTCTGGCCGCTGCTCAGGCCGGGCGGACGGCTGGTGTACTGCACCTGCTCGGTTTTCAGGGCGGAAGGCGAGCGTCAGGTGCAAACGTTTGTTGCGCACCACACGGACGCCGCATTAATGCCCTCGCCAGGCCATTTGCTGCCGCAAAGTGGTGCCCCTGCGACAGTCTTCCCGGACAATTTGATGCGTGAGCATGACGGTTTTTACTACGCACTCCTTGAAAAGCGCAGCAGCTAGCGCTTGCCGCGCACTTGCCCGCTGGCTGCTCGGCCTTTGCCTGTGCGCGCTGCTGGCGCCCGCAAGCGGCCTGGCCGCCAGCACGGAGATCACGCAACTGCGCGTGGAGCGCGGCGACGATGGCGTGTTCCTGTCGGCGCTGGTGCGCTTTGACCTGCCTGCGGTGGTCGAGGAGGCCTTGTCCAAGGGCATTCCCCTGTTTTTCGTGGTTGAAACCGATATCTACCGCGACCGCTGGTACTGGACCGACCAGCAGGTGGCCAGTGCCGCACGTACCCTGCGCCTGGCCTACCAGCCGCTGACGCGCAAGTGGCGCGTGAACATTGTTCCGGGGCTGATCATTAGTTCGTCCGGCCTGCGCGCCACCCTCAACCAGAACTACGAAACCCTGGCCGAAGCGCTGTCGGCGATACAGCGCGTGGCACGCTGGAAAATCGCCGAGGCGTCCGAGGTGGAGCCGGACTCCGAATACAAGATCAGCCTGAGTTTCAGGCTTGATCTCTCGCAACTGCCGCGCCCCTTCCAGATCGGCGTGGCCGGGCAGCGCGAGTGGACCATTGCCGCGCAGCTCAAGGAGCGGCTGAAGCTGGTGCCGCCGGCCACGGCCCGGGCCGCCGAAGCGGGTGAAGATGGTGAAAAGGCCCCCAGGTGAACATCCCGGGCAACCTGAACCTCATCAAAAGCAGCGCGGCGTTTCGCTGGACCGTCGGGGTGGGTGTGGGAACGGTGGTCGCGATCGGGCTGGTGCTGCTGTTCCTGCTGACGCAGGCCACCGGCAACCGCGAGCTTTATGAGCGCAATTTCGCCCTGCTGTTCGGGCTCAACGTGGCGGTCGCCTGCCTGCTGCTGCTGGTCATCGTCTGGATCGCGCTGCGCCTCTTGCTGCGCCTGCGCCGCGGCCGCTTTGGCAGCCGCCTGCTGGTCAAGCTGGCCGCCATCTTCGGGCTGGTGGGCCTGCTGCCGGGCCTGATGATCTACGTGGTGTCCTACCAGTTTGTCTCGCGCTCCATCGAGAGCTGGTTTGACGTGGAAGTCGAAGGCGCGCTGGTGGCCGGCCTGAACCTGGGGCGCGCCACGCTGGACACGCTGGCCACCGACCTGGCCAACAAGACGCGGCAGGCCGCCACGCAGCTGTCGGAAACGCCCGACGCCATGGCCGGGCTGGCGCTGGAGCGCCTGCGCGACCAGCTCTCGGCCAGCGACGTGGTGCTCTGGAGCGCTTCCGGCCAGGTAATTGCCAGCGCCGGGGGATCGCGATTTATGCTACAACCCGAGCGGCCCTCGGTGCAGCAGCTGCGCAGCGCACGGCTCCAGCGCGTCACCACCCAGATCGAAGGGCTTGACGAGGTCATGCCCGGCGGCAATGGCGAACTCGACGCGGGCAGCAGCGCCAGCCCGGCCACGCCCGCAGGCGGGGCCACCACCGCGCCACGCGTGAAGGCCATCGCCGTGGTCAACAACCCGAACCTGAACGTACTGGGCCAATCGCGCTATCTGCAGGTGACGGCCGTGCTGCCCGCCACGCTGGTGGCCAACGCGATTGCGGTGCAAGTGGCCAATGGCCAATACCAGGAGCGGGCGCTGGCGCGCGGCGGCCTGCGCAAGATGTACATCGGCACACTCACGCTCAGTCTCTTCCTGTCGGTGATTGGCGCGGTGGTGCTGGCGGTGCTGCTGGGCAACCAGCTGGCCAAGCCGCTGCTCCTGCTGGCCGAAGGCGTCAGGCAGGTGGCCCAGGGTGACCTGACACCCAAGGCCGCGCTGCAGGGCAAGGACGAACTCGGGGGGCTCACCCGCTCGTTTGCCGACATGACGCAACAGCTGGCCGACGCCCGCGCCGCAGTGCAAACCAGCATGAGCCAGGTCAAGGCCTCGCGCGCCAATCTGCAGACCATTCTTGACAACCTCACGGCGGGCGTCATCGTGCTCGACGTGAGGGGCAATATCCAGTCCAGCAACCCCGGCGCCACCCGCATCCTGCGCGCGCCGCTGGAGGACTTTCAGGGCCACTTGCTGGGCGAGGTTCCGGGGCTGGAGGCGTTTGCCAAGGATGTGCTGGCCCAGTTTGCCGACTACCTCGGCGCCAGCGCGCCGCAAACCCTGGCGCACTGGCAACAGTCGTTTGAACTCCATGGCGCCGGGCACGGCGCCAGCGACAATGCCATCACCCTGATCGCGCGCGGCGCCAAGATGCCGGGCACGCAGGAGTATTTGCTGGTGTTCGACGACATCTCCGAAATGGTGTCGGCCCAGCGCGCTCAGGCCTGGGGCGAGGTGGCACGCCGGCTGGCGCACGAAATCAAGAACCCGCTCACGCCCATACAGCTGTCGGCCGAGCGGCTGGAAATGAAGCTCTCCGGCAAGGTCGGCCCCGCCGAGCAGACGCTGCTGACCAAGTCCGTCAAGACCATTGTTGACCAGGTCGACGCCATGAAGCGCCTGGTCAATGAGTTTCGCGACTACGCCCGCCTGCCCGCCGCAGAGCTCAAGCCGCTCGATCTCAACGCGCTGGTCAACGAGGTGATGCAGCTCTACCAGAGCGACAGCCTCAGTGAGCACGCCGTGGTGCCGGTGCATGCCGAGCTTGACCCGAAGGCCAGGCCGATCCACGGCGACGCCCAGCTGCTGCGCCAGGTCATTCACAACCTGCTGCAAAACGCACAGGACGCCCAGGAGGGCAGGGAGGGCGCCAGCGTCACCCTGAAAACCGAATACTCGGAAACCGCCAAGCGCGTGCGCCTGACGGTGCGTGACAAGGGCGCCGGCTTTCCCGATCACATCCTCAAACGCGCCTTTGAGCCCTACGTCACCACCAAGCTCAAGGGCACCGGGCTGGGGCTTGCAGTCGTCAAGAAAATAGCCGACGAGCACGGTGCGCGCATTGATATTTCCAACCTCGTGGCGGACGGCGCGGTGCAGGGCGCGCAAGTGTCGTTATCATTCGCAGTTGTGGCCTGACAACACTTTCACCGCGCAGTGGGCAAAAACGTCTGCAGGCACACCATCTCATCGGCAATAACTGGCAGGGCAGCATTCAATCATGGCAAACATTCTGGTGGTCGACGACGAGTTGGGCATACGCGACCTGCTTTCAGAAATCCTCAACGATGAGGGGCATCAGGTCGACCTTGCCGAAAACGCCGCGCAGGCCCGCGCCGCCCGCGCCCGCGCCAGGCCGGATCTGGTGCTGCTCGACATCTGGATGCCCGACACCGATGGCGTGACACTTCTCAAGGAGTGGTCCTCCAGCGGCCTGCTCACCATGCCCGTCATCATGATGAGCGGCCACGCCACCATAGACACGGCGGTCGAGGCCACCAAGATAGGCGCCATGGCCTTTCTTGAAAAACCCATCACGCTGCAAAAGCTGCTCAAGGCCGTCGAACAAGGCCTGGCCAGAACCATCGCCCGCACCGCCAGCGCGCTCAACGCCGCACCGCACATGATTGACTTCTCGGCCGAAGCTGCCATGCAGGGCGGAATTTTGGCCGCACCGATCGACAGGGGCCCGCAAGCCCTGCAGAGTTTTCTGCTTGAAAAACCGCTGCGCGAAGCGCGTGACGAATTCGAGAAAGCCTATTTCGAATTTCACCTCGCCAGGGAAGGCGGCTCCATGACCCGCGTCGCTGAAAAAACCGGCCTGGAGCGCACGCATCTGTACCGAAAATTGAAGCAATTGGGCGTTGACCTCACGCGCGGCAAGCGCGGCAACTGATTTTCAGATCGCGCCAGCGGCAAAAACGCCTTGCGGCTGGTATATACTCCTGTGCTCAGGCCCGGTAGCTCAGTCGGTAGAGCAGAGGATTGAAAATCCTTGTGTCGGTGGTTCGATTCCGCCCCAGGCCACCAGTTAAAGCCTTCTAGGCATTGAAAACCCTGCTATTTAAAAAATAGCGGGGTTTTTTGCTTTGTGTCGCTGGCAGGCAAGTTGCAGGCATGGACAGGAATGCGGCAATCACAAGACAAGCAGATAGATTCGGCCCCATGAATGAACTGGCGTCCCTCGGATCTCTTGGCCTGGAGCTGCCCAGCCCGGCCTATATCGTTGGCGCCATTCTTTTCGGCATCGCCGGCTATGTGGCGTTTCGTCGCGGCCGAAAAGCTGCAAGACCTGAACTGACCTGGGCAGGCCTTGCCCTGATGGTCTATCCCTACGCGGTTTCACAAACCTGGCTCTTGTGAGTTGTGGGCGCCGCCTTGTGTAGCTGGCTTTATGTCAAGTGGGGCTGATTCCATTTCCAAATCATCCGTGCACTTTGTCGGCTTCGCTTGTCGTACGCCTGTACTGTCTGCGCTTCACCTTCGCGTTCACGAATGATTTGGAAATGGAATGAGCATCGCCACGGCAGGCCGGCCAAAAAACCGCGAGCTTATGCGCATGAAATTCCGCCCCCGTTGCAGCAGTCCGGGCAAAAGTGACGTGGTCAGCCTTTCACCCCGGCCACCCTCTGCGGCTTGAGTGAGCGCAGGTAGGCGGTCAGTGCCGCCATGTCGGCATCGCTGATATTTTTATAGAAGCCAAAGGCCATCGGGGGCTTGTAGGGTTTGCCTTCGCGGTTCACGCCCTCGCGCACTGCCCTGGCGATCTGGGCGTCGCTCCAGCCTTTCAGGCCGCTTTGGTGTGGCGTCAGATTGGATGAAATGCTCTCGCCCCATGGCCCCTTGAATGCCTGGCCGCCCGCACCCACGCGTGTCATCTGCAGCATGCCTTGGCCGTCGCGCGGCGTGTGGCATTCCATGCAGTGAGCTATGTCGGCCAGGTACTTGCCATGGCGCAGCTGGTCCGTTGGCGCTGGGGTCTTAACCGCTTTCACCGGCGGTCCGTAGTTGGGCGGCAAGGGCATGTGGTACAGCGATTTGGGAACGGCGTTGGCCACCGCTGGCTGCGCCCGCAGGTAGGCAATGATTGACGCGAGGTCATCATCGGACATGTTGCGGTAGAACTGGATGGGCATGGGCGGGCCGATCACGGTCCTGTCGGGTCGTATGCCTTCACGAATCGCCCTGGCAAGCTGGGCGTCGGTCCACTTGCCGATGCCTGTCTGCGCGTCTGGCGTGATATTGGCGGCATAGGCCTTGAAGGGTGCTTCGTCGAATAGCATGCCGCCCGACAGCCCCTTGTCGAACAGGGGTTCGCCTTGCGGGCCGCGCTGGAAATGGCAGTTGCCGCAGGCCACGACGCCCTGCATCAGGTACTTGCCACGCTCGACCGAAGCGGCCTGCTGCGCCTGCGCGCACGCCGCCGCACCGAAGACCCAGAGCGCTGCCAGCGCCATTGAACGGATTGCCATGTTCATGAGTCCCTCCAAATCGGTGTCATCGTCGGCAACGAATATAGAGACTTGGCCCGTCGGACGCAAGCGTGCCGGTGCCGCTGCCCGCCCGTGTCAGCTGGCGCGGCGGGTCAGGGCGCCTGAAACCCTGCTGCGCGGTAGGTCAGCACCAGTGTGTCGCGTAGGCCGTCCTGACTTTCCTGGCCGCCAGCCGGAAAGATCGGCGTGGTTTCGTGAATCACCCGTTCATCGTCAAGCAGCAGCGCCGTCAGCGGCTCCTGCATCAAGAACCGTACACCGTCTGGCCCGTGGGCATCAAAGACGCGGGTCTCGCCGCCCTTCACGCCGCGTCGCGCCACCAGCATCACCACCACAAAATCAACCCCGTCGCGGTGCGCGCCCTCGGGCGTGGGTCGGCCGACGCCGCCGGCGGTGTCAATGCGGAACTGGTGCGCTTCCACATACCAGCGCGGCACGGCCTTGACCTGCGCAAACAGGTTTCCCAGGCTGCCCAGCAAGGCAAGCCAGGCAGGCGCCTGGGCGACGGCAGGCTCCACCGGGTCGAACCAGCGCTCGAATCCGCCGTGCAGGGCGTTGTAGTCGGTGGGCTGCCAGTGCGCTCGGTGTGGCGTCTGGGTCAAGGCGCCGCTGGGGAATTCCTGGATGAAACAGGCGTGCCGGCGGCGCCGGTAATGCCCGCCGTCCTTGAGGTGGGCGTCGGGCGGCAAACGGTCCCACGAAGCAGTCAGTTCGCCCCAGTCATCTTGCCACTGGGGCGCAGCAAGCTGCAGGCTGGTGGCGAAATCGGGCGGCAGCAGCAGGCTCAGGCCATCCTGGCGAAGGGCTTGCGCGGGTGTTTTTTGAACGGTGGCAATGTTGAACATGTGATTTATTTTCGCTGACCCACAACCGCCCTGAAAGCGAACCCGTGGAAAACCATACCGGGGAACTTGAAAAAAGGCTGGCGGTCAAAAAGACTCTCCCAAAAAGATGGAGCAGACCTACATACACAAGTGGGCACGCTGCTCATAATGGATGCGTTATCAACCTGAGGAGCTCCCAAATGCTTTATAAATTCAAGTCAAAAGACCATGGCGATGTGATCATGCTCGAAGCCAACGCCCGGCGGGTGCTGGAAATTATCGGCAAGAACCCCGGCCCCACCGGGATCATCCTGCCCGAGCAGATGCCCGCCGCCATCAAGGCGCTTGAAGACGCGATTGCGCTGGAGCATTCAGGCGACGAGGATGCAGGCGCGGTGCCTGGCGACGGCCTGGGTTTGCATCAGCGCGCGATTTCCTTCATCGACATGCTCAGGCGCAACTACGCGGGCGGTCACGACGTGGTCTGGGGCGTCTAGCAGGCCGGAAAAACTGCCGGGCCTTGGCCGGCGCCGCCACTAAAAAAGCCCTTGCGAGGGCTTTTTTAGTGGATGGGTGCAGGTCAATCGACCTTGGCACCTGAGGCCTTCACCACCTGTGCCCATTTCTTGTGCTCGGCGTTGATAAAGGCGGTGAACTGCTGGGGCGTGTTGCCGCCAGGAACGGCGCCTTGCGCGAGCAGCTTTTCCTTGACCGCCGGGGTCCCCAGCGACCTGGCAACCTCCTGCTGGATACGGCTGACGATGTCGGGCGGCGTGCCAGCGGGTGCCAGCAGCCCAAACCACGAGCTGGCTTCAAAGCCCTTGAGTGCCGGGCCACCGGCCTGCTCGACGGTTGGCACGTCAGGCAGGGCTGCGGAGCGCTGGGAACTGGTCACGGCCAGCGCCTTGAGCTTGCCTGATTTGATCAGCTGCATCGACGAGGGGAGGTTGTCGAACATGACATCCATGTCGCCGCCCACCAGCGCCATCAGGGCGGGGCCTGAGCCGCTGTAGGGGAAGTGGATCATGTAAGTGCCGCTCATGGTCTTGAACAACTCGCCAGCCATGTGAATCGACGTGCCATTGCCACTGGAGGCCATGTTGAGCTTGCCGGGGCTGGCCTTGGCCACGCGAATGAAGTCGGCCACGCTGTTGATGCCCGCCGCCCTGGCTTTCTCGGTGTTGACAATCATGACATTGGGCACGCCAGCGACCAGCGTAATGGGCGCAAAGTCCTTCTGCGGGTCAAACGCCATCTTGCTGTACAGGGATTTGTTGATGCCGTGCGTGCCAACGGTTCCCATCAGCAGCGTGTAGCCGTCAGGGGCTGATTTGGCCACCACATCCGCGCCAATATTGCCGCCCGCACCGGCGCGGTTTTCGACCACGAAGGGCTGGCCAAAGGCCTTGGAGAGCTCGGGCGCCATGGCCCGCGCCAGAATGTCAGTGGTGCCGCCGGGTGCGAAAGGAACAACGATCTTGACCGGCTTGACGGGCCAGCTGCTCTGGGCCAACGCGGGTGCTGATGTAAAAATGAGAGCTAACAACGCCGAGTTCATAAGGGCTTGGCGGCGATTTGGTGCTGAGAATGGATTCAAGGCAGGCTCCGGTGGGTTGTGGTGCGCGATGGCGTGAACGATAGCCCGAGTCTGCACCCCCTTCAAGGGGCTGGTCCGGACATGAAAAAAGCCGCCCTGCAATCGCGCGGGCGGCCTGGTGCAGGAATGCCTGGCTCTTTAGTCGGCGAATTTGCCGGCAGCCTCAATCACGGGCTTGAGCTTGGTGATTTCGGCGCTCACAAAGGCCTTGTGCGCTGCGGGCTCGACGCGGTTGTCGGTGACCACCACGGCCCCCAGGCCTTCTTGCTTCTTGATGAAGTCGGGGTCTTTCAGCGCCAGCTTGAGTGCCGTGTTGAGCTGGGTGAGGACCGCCGGGGGCGTACCCTTCGGGGCGTACAGCCCGTGCCAGATGGTGAGGTTGAACCCCTTCAGCCCCATCTCCTGAAGTGATGGCAGATCCTTGAGCACCTTGTTGCCGGCCAGCGGCTTGGCGGTGGTTACTGCAAACGCCTTGACGCGGCCCGCTTCGATCTGGCCGGTGGTGTTGGTGGTCTGGTCGCACATCAGGTCGACCTGGCCGCCCACCAGCGCGTTCATGGCCGGTGCCGTGCCGCCAAAGGGAATGGTGGTCATCGCATCGTTGGCCTTGATGGCCGATTGCCACATCAGGCCGCACAGGTGCGATGCTGATCCGAGCCCCGCGTGTGCGATATTGAGCTTGCCGGCATTGGTGCGAATGTAGTTTTCGAAGTCGCGGTAGTTGTTGGCGGCCAGCTGTGGCTTGCCGATCAGTGTCATCGGCACTTCATTGATCATGCCCAGATACTCGAAGTCCTCCAGTGGCTTGTACTGCAACTTGCGGTACAGCGCGGGCGCTGAAGCCATGCCGATGTGGTGCAGCAGCAGCGTGTGGCCGTCAGGCGTGGCCTTGGCGACCTTGGTGGCACCAATGGTGCCACCGGCGCCATTGACATTCTCGACGACAAAATTGGCGTTGCCGCCCATGGCCTTGCGCATGGCCTCTGCCAGATCGCGCGCCACGCGGTCAGTCGGGCCTCCAGCCGCAAACGGCACCACGATGGAAATGGGTTTGGAGCCCGGGAACGTTTGTGCATTGGCGCAAAAAGCTGCGGCAAGCGCTGCCAGGGCGAACAGGCGTTTCATGAATGACTCCGTGTAATAAGAAAGTTAGTGTAAGAGGCCGCTGTGCAGGGAGCGCTAGCGGAAACTACTTAAGGACTATCCCTTGATTGCCCTCTATTTCCCTATTTATTTGTAGCTTCGGCCATCCTCGATCACCTTGCCGTCATTGGCGAGTGTTCCTGGCGCCAGCAGCTCCACCTTGCCGCGCAGCTTGGTGACGTCGCGAACCGCTTCGCTGATGCGCTGATCCAGACCCGCCGGTGACGAAGAGGTTTCGACGCTCAGCGTCATGCTGTCATTGGCCATTTCGCCGCTGACCACCAGCCTGGCCTTGATCACTTCCGGGAATCGGCGGACGATCTCGGCCACCTGGCCCGGATGCACAAACATGCCGCGCACCTTGACGGTCTGGTCGGCCCGGCCCATCCAGCCCCTGATGCGCGTGTTGGTGCGCCCGGTGGGGCAGGTCCCCGGCATGACGGCAGACAGGTCGCCCGTGCCGAAACGGATCAGCGGGTAGTCGGGGTTGAGCGTGGTCACCACCAGTTCACCCACTTCGCCTTCCGCGACCGGGTCGCCGGTGCCGGGGCGAACGATCTCCACGATCACGCCTTCATCGAGCACCAGGCCCTCGCGCGCCTCGGTCTCAAAGGCAATCAGGCCCAGGTCGGCCGAGGCGTAACACTGGTAGCCGGCAATTCCCCGTTCGGCGAGCCAGTCGCGCAGGCTGGGCGGAAAGGCTTCGGCGGAAACCAGGGCCTTGGTGACGCTGGGCAGGGCCACGCCCATCTCGGCCGCCTTGTCGACAATGAGTCTCAAAAAGCTGGGGGTGCCGATATAGCCGGCCGGTTTCAATTCGGCCATGGCCTGCACCTGCTGCTCGGTCTGGCCGGTGCCGCCCGGGAAAACCGTGCAGCCCAGGGCATGGGCGCCGGCTTCCATCATGGCGCCCGCCGGCACAAAGTGGTAGCTGAAGCTATTGTGGATCAGCTGGCCCGGCCGAAAGCCGGCGGCATGCAGCGCCCGCGCCATGCGCCAGTAGTCCCGGCGCGTGCCTTCGGGTTCGTAAATCGTGCCGGGGCTGGCAAACACGTGCGGCATGTGGGCGCCATAGCGCAGGGCGCTGAAGCCGCCAAAGGCGTCGCCGCCAGAATTGGCCTGGCGCGACGCCTGCTGGCGGGCCAGCAGCTCGTGCTTGCGCGTCACGGGCAGCTGGGCCAGGGCCGCTCTAGAGGTGATGGCCTGTGCACCCACACCCTGAAAAATCTCTGCAAACGCCGGGGCGTGGGCCTGCGCATGCGCGATCTGTGCGGGCAGGGCTGCCATCAGCGCAGCTTCGCGCGCGGTCGGTTCACGGGTTTCAAGCACGTCGAAAAATGAGGTCATGTTGATCTTTCAATACCAGCCAGGGCCGCGGAACCGGCTTCGCCGGGCCGCAGGCGCAGCGCCCCCTCGGGGGGCAGCGACCACACGAAGTGGGGAGCGTGGGGGCTCATGCCAACCAGCGCTTGCGGCGCTTGTAGCTCTTCACGTCTTTGAAGCTCTTGCGTTCGCTGCCGCCGACGCCAAGGTAAAACTCCTTGACGTCTTCGTTGTTCGCGAGATCGCTGGCTGCGCCGTCCATCACCACGCGGCCGCTTTCCATGATGTAGCCGTAGTCGGCGTATTTCAGGGCCATATTGGTGTTTTGCTCGGCCAGCAAAAAAGTGACTTTTTCCTTCTGGTTCAGGTCCTGCACGATGTTGAACACCTCTTCAACAATCTGCGGCGCCAGCCCCATGGAGGGCTCGTCGAGCAGCACCATGGAGGGGTTGGCCATGAGTGCGCGGCCAATGGCGCACATCTGTTGCTCTCCCCCGGAGGTGTAGGCGGCCTGCGAGGTCCGCCGGGTCTTCAGACGTGGAAAGTAGTTGTAGACCTTTTCCAGGTTGGCCGCGATTTCGCTCTTGCTGGTGCGCGTGTACGAGCCGGTCAGCAGGTTTTCCTCAATGGTCAGATGGGCAAAGCAATGCCGTCCTTCCATGACCTGAACCACGCCACGCCTGACCAGGTCGGCCGGCGAGAGGTTTTCAATGCGCTCGCCGCGCAGTTCGATGGCGCCCTTGGTGACCGCGCCGCGCTCACCCTGCAGCAGATTGGAGATGGCGCGCAGCGTGGTCGTCTTGCCCGCACCGTTGCCGCCCAGAATGGCGACGATGCGGCCCTCGGGCACTTGCAGCGAAACACCCTTGAGCACCAGGATCACATGGTTGTAGATGACCTCGATGCCATTGACGTTGAGAACGATGTTTGAGTCACTCATGATGGTGGTGTGTCCGTTTAAACCAGTTGAAAGTGCCGGGTGCTGCGCTTTCAACTGGCGGCTCGCGAGAGCCGCCTTGAGGGCTTCAGGCCTTTATGCAGCGATCGGCGCCCGCATCCGTGACGCTGCGCTGAAAGCTGCAAGGGGCTGGCTTGATGTCAGGACTGGCAGTCGGCCGCCGTGCGGCGCGTCAGCTTCTTGTCGGCCAGGTATTTGTCGGCGCCGGCCTTGATCAATGGCTTGAGAATCTGCTCGTCAGCCTGGTAGTAGTCGGAGCTGAAGTTCCACTTGCTGCCGTCCCAGGTCTGAACGCGTGCCGAGGTAGAGCCCATGTGGTCGGCACAGGAGGTGGACAGGGGGCGCATGACGCCGTTAAAGCCCAGTGCGTCGAGCCGCTTCTGGTCAAGTGCCAGATTCTCCAGTCCCCAGCGGACCTGCTCGCCCGTCATGACCTTGCCCTTGCCAAAGCGCTCCTGGGCGCGGCGCACCGCCTCAATGCTCAGCATCTGGATGATCACGCCGCGGGTGTACAGCACCTGGCCGACCTCATCCTTGGGGCCGCTTCCCTGGCCCTTGTCGTGCACAAGCTTCAGGATGTCCTGGATCACCTTGGGCTGCTGGCCTGAACTGTTGAGCGCCAGGGCGTTATAGCCCTTGGCGCCTTCTCCGACGTCTTTCACGTCGGGCTCGGCACCGGCCCACCACACGCCGTACATTTTTTCACGCGGATAGCCGGTGGCCTGCGCTTCCTTGAGCGCCGTCGAGTTCATCACGCCCCAGCCCCACAGCAAGACATAGTCAGGGCGGCTCTGGCGCACTTGCAGCCAGGCTGACTTCTGCTCGACGCCAGGCGCCGTCACGGGAATCAGCTGCAGCTCGAAGCCGTGCATTTTTGCGCGCTCCTGCAGCAGCGGTATGGGCTCCTTGCCAAACGGCGAGTCGTGATAAACCAGCGCAATCTTCTTGCCCTTGAGCTTGTCCAGGCCGCCTTCCTTTTTGCCGATATGCTGGATCAGGATGTCGGCTCCGGTCCAGTAGCTGCCCATCAGCGGGAAGTTCCACTTGAAGGCCTGGCCGTCCTGTGCAACGGAAAGGCCATAGCCCAGCGTGATCAGCGGGATTTTGTCGGTCGCCACTTTTTCTGTCAGGGCAAACGTGATGCCGGTAGCTTGCGGGTCAAAAATGGCGACGCCCGGGCGGCTCTTGAGGCGCTCATAGCATTCCACACCGCGGTCGGTGGCGTAGCCGGTTTCGCACTCCTCATAGGTCAGCTTGACACCATTGATGCCGCCGTCGCGGGCATTGACCATCTTGAGATAATCCTGCTTGCCGTTGGCCCAGGGAACGCCGTTGGGCGCGTAGGGGCCGGTGCGGTAAGACAGCAGCGGGAAAAACTGTTCTTTGGCTTGCGCAAATGCGCTGGTCGTCACCATGGACGCAGCGCCAGCGGCAACGGCCGCCACCGCCAGAATCAAATTACGAATCTTCATTGTTGTCTCCTTAAATTGAAATTTTCGATAACGCATGACGAACGGGAAAGCGTGCGCGATTTTTGGAGTCGCAATTCAAGCCAGGGCCGCGGAACTGGCTTGGCCAGGCCGCAGGCGCAGCGGCCCCCTCGGGCGGTAGCGCGGTACACGAAGTGACAGGCGTGGGGGCCATGTTCAATGAGGAAATGGCCACAAACGCAGCTTCTGCTTGCCAACTGCCCATAACCTGGCCAGGCCATGCGGCTCGACGATCAGGAACCAGACGATCAGCCCGCCGAAAATCATCAGCTCGGCATGCGAAACGCCGGCTGTCGAAATCTGGATGCCCACCAGGCCAGCCAGTGCGGGCAAGGCCTGGCTGAGCGCAATCGGCAGCAGGGTGATGAAGGCCGCACCCAGGAAGCCACCCAGAATCGAGCCCAGGCCGCCAATAATCACCATGAAAAGCAGGCGAAAGGAAAAGTCAACAGAAAACGCGGCGGGCTCCCAGGCACCCAGGTGCACAAAGCCCCACAGGCCGCCCGCCATGCCGATGATGAAGGAGCTGACCGCAAACGCGCTGAGCTTGGCATACATGGGGCGGATGCCGATCACCGCGGCGGCGACATCCATGTCGCGTATGGCCATCCACTCGCGCCCCACAGCGCCGCGCACCAGGTTCTTGGCGAGCAGCGCAATCACCACCAGTATCGACAGGCAAAGCCAGTACTTGCTTTGCGCACTGTCGATGGGGAGGCCAAACACCTGCAGGCCATTGACCGAAACCGATCCTGAGGGCGAGTCGTTGGTAAACCACTTGATGCGAAGAAACATCCAGTCGCTGAAGAACTGCGCCGCGAGGGTGGTGACCGCCAGGTAAAGCCCCTTGACGCGCAGACTCGGCAGGCCAAACAGGATGCCGAAGAAGGTTGCGCACAGGCCGCCGAGGACGAGGGCTGGAATCAGCGGCATGCCGGGGATGCGGACAAAGAAGTTATAGGCACCATAGGCGCCGACAGCCATGAAGGCCCCTGACCCAAGCGAGATCTGGCCGCAGTAGCCGACGAGGATGTTGACCCCCAGCGCCGCCAGCGAAATGATCAGAAAGGGAATCAGGATGGCGCGAAACAGATAGTCGCTGGCCATCATGGGCACGGCCACGAAGGCCAATACCAGAAAGAGGGCTATCGCGATGCGATCCTGCCGTATCGGAAAGATCTGCTGGTCTGCCCGGTAAGTCGTTTTGAATTGACCGTTTTCTCTGTACAACATGGGGGTTTTCTCTCAGACACGGTCAATAATCTTCTCGCCAAACAATCCCTGGGGGCGAAACAGCAGCACCGCCAGTGCCAGCACGTAGGCAAACCAGATTTCGATGCCACCGCCGACGAAGGGGCCCAGATACACTTCCGAGAGCTTCTCGCCGACGCCAATGATGAGGCCGCCAATGATCGCGCCCGGGACTGATGTCAGGCCGCCCAGAATGACGACCGGCAAGGCGCGCAGTGCCACGGTAGCCAGGGAAAACTGCACGCCCAGCTTGCTGCCCCAGATCATGCCGGCCACCAGCGCCACCACGCCTGCCACGCACCAGACGATGACCCAGATGTGGTTGAGCGGAATGCCGATGGACTGGGCCGCCTGGTGGTCGTCGGCCACGGCGCGCAAGGCCCGGCCGGTGGAGGTTTTCTGGAAGAACAGACTCAGCAGGGCGACCAGGACGGCGGCGATCACGGCCGCGTACAGGTCTTCCTTGTTGATCAGGATGCCGCCCTGGAACACCGAGTCCATGACGAAAATCGGGTCCTTGGGCATGCCGATGTCGATCTTGTAAATACTGCTGCCGAAGAGGGTTTGCCCGAGTCCTTCGAGAAAGTAGGCAATGCCCAGCGTGGCCATCAGCAGGGTGGCGCCCTCCTGGTTCACCAGGTGACGCAAGACCAGGCGCTCGATCAGCCAGGCCACCATGAACATGATGAGGCCGGCCAGTGCAAAGGCGATGAGATTGGCTGCAACCGGACTGGTCATGCCCGTCCACTGCGGAATCCATTCCGAGAAGCGTGCCATCGCCAGCGCAGCGAACAGCACCATCGCACCCTGGGCAAAGTTGAAGACGCCCGAGGCCTTGAAGATCAGCACGAAGCCCAGCGCCACCAGCGAGTACAGCATGCCGGCCATCAGGCCGCCAAGCAAAGTTTCAAGAAAGAAAGCCATTTGTGAATCCTTGCCGCGCTTAATCGGACGTGCCCAAGTAGGCTTTGATGACTTCGGGGTTGTTGCGCACCTTGTCGGGTGTGCCGTCGCCGATTTTTTTGCCGTAGTCCAGCACCACCACGCGGTCGGAGATGTCCATCACCACGCCCATGTCGTGTTCGATCAGCACGACAGTCGTGCCGAACTCGTCGTTCACGTCGAGCACAAAGCGGCACATGTCCTGTTTTTCTTCCACGTTCATGCCGGCCATGGGTTCGTCGAGCAGCAGCACCTGCGGCTCCATCGCCAGGGCGCGGCCCAGATCGACGCGTTTTTGCAGGCCGTAGGGCAACTGGCCCACGGGGGTCTTGCGATAGGCCTGGATTTCCAGGAAGTCGATGATCTTTTCGACCGCCTCGCGGTGCCGGATTTCCTCTTTTTCAGCCGGGCCTATGCGCAGCGCTTGCAGCAGCAGATTGCTCTTGATCTTCAGGTTGCGGCCCGACATGATGTTGTCGAGCACGCTCATGCCCTTGAAGAGGGCCAGGTTCTGGAAGGTGCGGGCCACGCCCATCACCGCCACCTGGTGGCTGTTCATGTGCTTGAAGGTATGGCCGCGAAAGGTGATGGAGCCCTGCTGTGGCGAGTACACGCCATTGATGCAGTTGAGCATGGAGCTTTTGCCTGCGCCGTTGGGGCCGATGATGGCGCGAATCTCGTGTTCCCTGACATTGAAGGAAATGTCCTGCAAGGCCTTGACGCCGCCAAAAGACAGGGAAATGTTTTGCACGTCGAGGATGACGTCGCCAATTTTTTTGGCCATCAGGCTGCCGCTTTCAGGGGGTCAAATATTTTTGCATCGCTGATCTTGAGCGTGGCGCTCACGCTGCCGCTGCGGCCATCTTCGAACTTGACCACGGTTTCGATGAACTGCTCCGATTTGCCTTCATACAGGGCATCAACCAGGGGCTGGTATTTGTCGGCGATAAAACCGCGGCGCACCTTGTTGGTACGCGTCAACTCACCATCGTCGGCATCCAGCTCCTTGTGCAGCACCAGGAAACGGCTGACCTGGGAGCCCGCTAGCAGCGCATCCGCGCTCAGATCGGCATTGACCTTTTCGATGCACTCCCTGACGAGCTGATAGACCTCAGGCTTTTGCGCCAGATCGGTGTAACCCGCATAGGGCAGGTTGTGCCGCTCGGCCCAGTTGCCCACCGCGTCAAAATCGATATTGATGAAGACGCAAACCTTCTCACGGCCGTCGCCATAGGCCACGACTTCCTTGATCTGCGGAAAGAACTTGAGCTTGTTTTCGACGTACTTGGGGGCGAACAGGGCGCCGTCGTGGGCGCCGCCCCGAAGATGGCCGACATCCTTCACGCGGTCAATGATTTTCAGGTGTCCGTTCGCGTCAATGAAACCGGCATCGCTGGTGTGGTACCAGCCGTCGGCGGTGAGTACTTCGGCGGTCGCTGCGGGATTCTTGTAGTATTCCTTGAGCAGTCCGGCGGACTTGACCAGAATTTCGCCGTTCTCGGCCACCTTGATTTCAACCCCCTGAATCGGCACGCCAACGGTGTCGGCGCGCGCTTCATTGTCGGGTTGCAGGCAGACAAACACGGCGGTTTCGGTCGAGCCATAGAGCTGCTTGAGGTTGATGCCGATGGAACGGTAAAACGTGAACAGGTCGGGTCCAATGGCTTCGCCGGCGGTGTAGGCCACGCGCACCCTTGAAAACCCGAGGTTGTTGCGCAAGGGGCCATAGACCAGGAGATTGCCCAGGCCATAGAGCAAGGCATTGGCAACGCCCACCGGCTTGCCGTCCATGCGCGTCGGCCCGATGCGCCTGGCGACACCCATGAAATAGTTGAACATGCCGCGCTTCAGGCGCCCGGCGTCTTCCATGCGGATGGTGACGTTGGTGAGCAGGCCTTCGAACACGCGGGGCGGCGCGAAGTAGTAGGTGGGGCCGACTTCCTTGAGGTCAATCGTCACCGTGCTGGCGCTCTCCGGGCAGTTCACCACATAGCCGCAGGCCAGCCACTGCGCGTAGCTGAAGATGTTCTGGCCTATCCAGGCGGGCGGCAGATAGGCCAGCACTTCCTCGTTCGCCGTGAGCTTGTCGAATGCTGCGCCGGCCATGGCGCGGTCCAGCAGGCTGATGTGGGTATGAACGACGCCCTTGGGGTTGCCTGTCGTGCCCGAGGTGAAAAACATGGCTGCCACATCTTGGGGCTGCGTCTTTCCGACCTCGGCCAGAAACAGGCCCGGCTGGCTTGCCGCGAGCTTCTGGCCGGCTTCAAGCAGCTGGTCCAGCGACATCAACCCGGGTTCGGCGTAATTGCGCAAGCCGCGCGGGTCTTCGTAATAGATGTGGGCCAGGTCGGGGCAGCGGTCACGAATCTCAAGCAGCTTGTCGACCTGCTCCTGGTCTTCCACCATCGCAAAGCGCACGTCGGCGTTGTTGATCGGGAATACACATTCGGCTCCCACGGCGTCCTGGTAAAGCGGAATGGGAACCGCGCCCAGCGACTGCACGGCCAGCATGGTGGCATACAGGCGTGGACGGTTGGACCCCACCACCACCATGTGCTCGCCACGCCGCAAACCGGCCTGGTGCAAGCCGCAGGCGATGTGCTCGACTTGTCCGGCCATGCTGGCCCAGCTGTGGGCCTGCCAGATGCCGTATTCCTTCTCGCGCATGGCGGGAGCGCCTGGGCGCTCAGCCGCATGCTTGAGCAGAAGTTGTGGGAACGTGGTCTGCATTCCTGTCCTTGTCTCCAGTTTTAATACCGCCTTTCAGTCAAGAAAAACGGCTGTATGGCGTGAATAGTAGGCGTGTGTTTGACGTCATGTTGTCATTGCAACGACAATTTGCGGGTAAGTCCTAGTGGGGTGTGCCCGGGTATCGCCCCGTTTATCGGCTAAGCGCTTGCGATGGCGCTTGTTGTGCGAGCGGGGCCGGGCCAACCATGCGATAAAAACGCATGCCGGACACGGCCAATGAAGCCTCGAGGCGACGAAAATAGCGGCTGTACCCTGCTCTCCCGGCCCGAATTTGCCGCATCGGGCCCTCTCAAATGGGGCTTTCCATGTCCACTGACCTGCCTCTTCACCAGCGCCGCAGAAAGCCCACATGTGACGAACTCCAGGGTATCCCGTGGCTGCCGCTTTTGCGTCCCGATGAGCGTGCGCGTGCACAGGACGAGTTGCTGGTGGGCGACGCCGCAGCGGGTGACTACGTCTGCCGTGTCGGCAAACCCGTGACCTACTGGTTTGGCGTGGTCGAGGGCTTGCTCAAGATGAGCGCCGACAACGCCCAGGGCATGACCATGACTTTTACCGGTGTACCGCCTGGCGGCTGGTTCGGTGAAGGCACCGCCCTGAAGCGCGAACCCTACCGCTACAACATCCAGGCGCTGCGCAAAAGCGTCGTTGCCGGCTTGCCCGTCGACAGCTTTCACTGGCTGCTCGACCACTCCATCGGCTTTAACCGCTTTGTGATGAACCAGCTCAATGAACGTCTGGGGCAGTTCATTGCCGCCCGGGAAATCGACCGCATGAACAATCCTGAGCTGCGGGTTGCGCGCAGCCTGGCGGCGCTCTTTAACCCGGTGCTTTACCCGGCGGTCGGAGAAGTCTTGCGGATCACCCAGCAGGAGCTGGCCTATCTGGTGGGGCTGTCGCGCCAGCGCGTCAACGAAGCGCTGACCACGCTGCAGGCGCAAGCCATGATTCGGGTTGAATACGGCGGCCTGCGCGTGCTGGATCTGGCCGCGCTGCGAGCCAGTATATTTTTAAGCAAATAGTGGCTGTAGTCCCATGATGACGGCCGGGTAGGGCTGCCTTATCGACAGTGATACCCATGGGGGGCCAGTCGCTTGTCTGTCATGGGCCATTAGCGAAAAAACGGACATTGATCGGCGTGTTACGACTGCCCCAGGCCATGTACTGAATGCCGGGTCGCGCATGGCGCAATTGCCTTGCCTGCAGTTCTTGCTGGAGCGGGCGGGAGGCCAGAAAATCCACGCCGGCCCCGCGCCGCCAACCCCGACGGCAACGCTGAAGAGCCGCTGTTCAGCTTTGGTGAGGTGGTGGTGGACTGCCCAGGCGCGGCGGCGCCGAGGTGCATCTGACGCCCATCGAGTACCGCTTGCTGACCGTGCTGATCAGCAACGCCGGCCGCGTGCTGACGCACCGCCAGTTGCTGCGCGAGGTCTGGGGGCCGACGCATGCCGGGCAGAGCCACTACCTGCGCATTTACATGGGTCATTTGCGGCAAAAGCTGGAGGCTGACCCTGCGCAGCCCAGGCACTTATTGACCGAAACGGCGGTCGGCTACCGGCTGCTGGTATCCTGAATATCCTATTCCCCTAAATTTCATGCCAAATCAGTCTGTAGTCCATGTTTTACGGCTGCTGGTAGCTATAAAATAGATAGCAAATGCAAGAACCTTCCAAACCCAAGACCGCCACTCCCGCTGCCGGCGCGGCAGTGCGGATTCCCAAACCCGCGCCGGGCACGCCCGTCGCCACGGTGCGGCTGAACAAGCGCATGGCCGATCTGGGCCTGTGCTCGCGCCGCGAAGGCGACGACTGGATTGCCCGCGGCTGGGTCCGCGTCAACGGCGTGCCCGCCGTGATGGGCCAGCCCGTCGCGCTGGATGCGCGCATCGAAGTGGCGCGCGAAGCCGAGCAGCAGCAGCGCCAGCAGGTCACCATCCTGATCAACAAGCCGGTTGGCTACGTCAGCGGCCAGGCCGAGGACGGCCACGAGCCGGCCGTGGTGCTGGTGCAGCCGCAAAACCGCTGGAGCGAATGCAACAGCCGCATGCGCTGGGGCCATGAGCAGTTGCGCGGGCTGGCGCCGGCCGGGCGGCTCGACATCGACTCGATTGGCCTCTTGGTGCTGACGCAGGACGGCCGGGTGGCGCGCCAGCTGATCGGCGAAGACTCTGACATTGAAAAAGAATACCTGGTGCGCGTCAGCTATGGCCCCGAAACGGTCAATGTACAGGACGTTTTCCCGCGCGAAAAGCTCGCCCTGCTGTGCCACGGCCTGAGCCTGGACGGGCAGGCGCTGCGGCCGGCGCAGGTCAGTTGGCAAAACCCCGAGCAGCTGCGCTTTGTGCTCAGGGAAGGCAAGAAGCGCCAGATTCGCCGCATGTGCGAGCAGGTCGGGCTGTTCGTGACCGGGCTCAAGCGCGTGCGCATAGGCCGCGTCAACCTCGGCCACCTGCCGATAGGCCAGTGGCGCTATCTGGCGCCGCACGAGAGTTTTTGAACGGTTTTTTTCGTTAAAAATGGCTGTAGCCCAATGATTACGGTCATTATTTGCTATTAAAAACATAGTTTCTCTGATGCCGGCCACATCCCGCACAATCGGTGCATGAGCCCATCGCCTCCTCCTGCCGACAAGGCCAAACCCCGCTTCTCCGGTCTGCCCGGCTGGCTGCATGTTTCCGACATTCAGGGGCTGGCGCAGCTGACCACGCAGGCCACGCTCGGCGTTGCCGGGCTGGCTGAAAACGTGCAGGGCAATGTCTACAAGGCCGTCGCGAGCCTGCTCGGGCCGCTGGGCGCCAGGTTTATCGACAGCACACCGGGCCGCAGCGGCGTCAGGTCCGCCGGTATCACGGGGCTGGTCTACGGTGGCGTCAAGGGCGTCACGCGGCTGGCCGGCGGAACGGTCAACGCGGTGCTTTCTAGCATGGCGCCACCGGCCGGGAAAAAGCCTTCATCGCGCCGGCGCGAAACCATGCTGGCAGTGCTCAATGGCGTGCTGGGCGACCACTTGCAGGCCACCGGCAACCCGCTGGCCATACGCATGAGCCTGCGCCACGAAGGCCAGCCCCTGCTGCTTGAAAAAGCCGCTTTGGCGCAGCGCCTGCCCGGCGTCACCGGCAAGGTGCTGGTGCTGATTCACGGCCTGTGCATGAATGACCTGCAGTGGCGCAGCCACGGCGCTGCCGGCGCGCTGCATCCTGCGCATGACCACGGCCTGCAACTGGCCCATGCGCTGGGCTACACCCCGTTTTACCTGCACTACAACAGCGGCCTGCATACCTCGGTCAACGGCCAGCAGCTGGCCGCGCTGCTGGAGCAACTGCTGCAGGCCTGGCCGCAGCCGGTCGAAGAACTGACGCTGCTGGGTCACAGCATGGGCGGCCTGCTGGCGCGCAGCGCGTTTCATCAGGCAAGGCAAGCGGGCCACGCCTGGCCGGCACACCTCAAGCGGCTGGTGTTCCTGGGTACGCCGCATCACGGCGAGCCGCTGGAGCGGGTCGGCCATTGGGTCGATACGCTGCTGGACAAACAGGCCGTGACCCGGCCCTTTGCGAAAATTGGCCAGATCCGCAGCGCCGGCATCACCGATCTGCGCCATGGCAATGTGCTGGAGGCCGACTGGGTCGATGCCGACCGCTTTGAACCCGCGCCCGACGCCCGGCAGATTGTGCCCCTGCCTGACGGTGTCACATGCTACGCCGTGGCCGCCACCACCGTGACGCAAGGCGCCGGGCCGCTGGCGCCGGTCAGGCATGTCTTGAGTCACAAGATGGTCGGCGATGGCCTGGTGCCGCTGGAGAGCGCCCTGGGCCTGCATGAAAACCGCGAGCGTTGCCTGGCGTTTGCCGCCGAAAACCAGTGGATTGCCCAGGGCATGGGCCATCTGGAGTTGTTGAGCCGGCCGGAGGTGACACGGCAGCTGGTGGCCTGGCTAAAAGGTAAGCCCGGCTGATGGCGACCACCACAAATGATTGGCCGGACCAAGTCTCACCCTGGACGCTGCCGGGGTCGCTTATGGGGATGCAAGACTCACATTGACGGGCCAGTCAAGTGCCGAAGCAGAATTTTCGCGAGTGCCGTCCCTCAGTTTGAAGTCATGCTGCAGTGCCAGATCGTAACGGCCTGCATGACTTGTGCATAAGCGGTATCCGTCCCCTGAAGGCTCAATTCGAGTGCCGGCGCTACCGCTGACGCGAAGCTGCCATTCGCTCACCTGGACGCGCGTAAGCTGAAGATTCATGCAAAAGCCCTTGCGCAATGTGGACATCAGCACCATGCGCTGCGTGGCCGAAATGCGTGAGCTCGCGTCTGCAACGGGAAGTGAGGGGGGATGGCTGTTCTCGAGGATGCGCAGCACGACGGGAACGATGATGCTGAAATCCAGCAGGGCCCCGGCTTTGCTCTCATTGACGCTCAAGGCTTCGTGCGCGGAAGCATTTGAGTATGCCCACAATGCAGGGCACAGGGCGATGAATGCCATAAGGTGTTTTGCGTGAACCATAGATGCTTTCGGTATGGGCGGTGCCGCAATGGAGAGACAACTCCATGAGCGAGGACAGCCGGTCACAAAAAACAATTTAGGGCCCTTACGGGCCATCTGAAGCAAACCTATAAAACGTATTTTTATTAATAGTAATGTAAATTTTGATAAAAATAATTATTTCATCAAATTTTAAAGACGATGGAAAACTGGTGGCCTGGATGAAATCAAGGGTGAAAAAAAGCCACTATTGCCGCGTCTTGATAAAGAGCGGCTGGCATTCATGATTTTCAGCAGGGTCAGCGCTGGAGGCTGGCTCGCGGAGGAGTGGGAAAAACCTGCCCTGAGAAGGCATGCCAGCGTGCCAGCCTTCCGGCGGGTTGCCTGATGCCCCTTGCTCGCTGATCACCCGGGACAGGAGCAAAGGCTTTTGGTGCCGATCGGGGAAGTTTCGGCACCCCGCCTTCGTTGAAGCGTTCAGGCCTCAATCTGCGATGTCTTAACGGTCGCGCTGCAGGGGGAAGTCGTACGTTGTGTCTTGGCGCACATGGATGCTGGTCTTTGCAGGCTCACGCGCTGCGGGACTCCACGGCAGCGGAATATTGTCGGTTTGTACCTCAAGGACATGCTCACCTGCCGCCACTGCGGGAAACTCATAACGGCCCTGCGAATCTGTACGCGCCACGTAGCGCCTGTCCAGGACAACGGTGATGTTGGGGACTCCCAATTCGGAAGCGTCGCGCCGTCCGTTGTTATCAGCGTCCAGGAAGACGACACCGCGCAAGCCACCGGCGGCCGAGCCTGGCGCTCCCCCGATGGGGGCGCTCGCCCGGCCCGCTTTCCCCTCATAGCGCAGTGTCACCATGAAGCGGCTGCTATCCGGTATGGGCAGGGTCGCGATCGTGTTGGCGGCAGTAAGGTCGGACACGACCAGGGGAGTCGACGGATCCTGTCCACGTGATGTGCTGTATTGCACCAGCAGCGACCAGCCCTGAAGCAGTTGCCAGCTCACCCCGACATTGCTGCTGAACATATTGCCGCCGCTTCCGTGAGCACCGCGCAGACTGGCGTCGAGTGTGAGGCCAGAGCTTGGGGAAACTCCAGCCAGCAAGCCCCATTGCCAGGAGGATGCACCGGAGCCGCTGTCCGAGTTGTATTGTCTGGCCAGGGACGTCGCAAGGATCTTGCTGTCTCCCATGTCCCACTGTTGATCCAGGCCCAGACGCCGGCTGCTTTGCTGGCTGGTTCGCATGAAGTTGCCGCTCCATTGGGTCTGACCCATGCGGGATTGGTGGTCCCACGTTAGCAGCAGCGACTCGCCGGGATCCCGTCCGCGCCGCATGGCCAGTGTCGAACTCAGCATGTTGCGGGTGTCAAGCCGATAACGGCCATAGACGCTGCTGTAGTTGCTTCCGCCCAGCAGGCCGCTGACGCTGGTACTTGCTTCGACGCTGAGGCCTAACTGCCATTGCCGCGTGGCGACGTCGCCGCGCCAGTAAAAACCTTGCAGGTCGGACGCTGCGGCTGCGGCGCCCCAACGCAAACCGGGTTGAAGCCAGAAGACGCCTGCGGTGTTTTGCAGCCAGTCTCCGCGCCATTGCGAGTCCAGCCAGGCGCCCGAGGCTGAAGCGTCCGGCGTGCCACCCAGGCTGAAGCTTGAACTCGAATTTGAACTGCTGTGCAGCAAGTTGGCCTGCAGCCTCAGCCCGCCAGGCTGGTCGGCCGAGGGGTTGTAAGCTTTTTCCGAGGCGTCGCCCCAAGGCGCCCGGCCTTCCCAGCGCAAACCAGCCCAGAGTGCGCGCGTCGTCAGCGCACTGTTCGTCAGGCCACCGCTGTCAATGGCGTCGCGCACCTCGACATACTGAGCGCCCAGGCTTGCGGCCGGACGGAGTCCAAAGCCTGTCTGGACCATGCTGTCACCCAGGCGCGCTTGGCCGCCCGCCGACAGCAGGCTGCCGCGTGCCAATTTGACGCCCGAATTGTCAAAACCGCTGTAAAAGCCCGGCTGGCCCAAGGATGCATTCAGGGAACGGTCATCGCCTTGCTGCCATTGCCCGGACAGACCTTCAATCTGAGTGCTGGGAAGGTAAATTCGCCCGAATCCCTGGGTCGTCATGGCCACTTGGGTGGAATTGATGTCACCCGCGCTGTGCGAAGCCAGCCACCCGCCGTTGAAGGGCATCGCGCGCTGGTCAATGCGCCATGTCCGGCTGCTTTGCCCTCTTTCGCCAGAGTTGGTGCCGGGAAACGTATCCTGACGGATCTGGTCGAAGAAGGCCTGGCCCGATAGGGTCCCGTAGTCAGGGGTGTCGAGGTAGCCGGAAATGGCAAGCCCCTGGGTTTGGACGGTACGTGTGCTGCGGTCATTGGCGACCGAATAATCAATCCGCCAGCTCCGTGGCCAGCCTTGGGTGGAGTGGCTCGAAAGTTCCTTGTCCAGTATCAAACTTGCTTGGGGTCCAGTTTCAAGCACCCGGTCCACATAGGCGGCCGGGGAAACCGGGGACTCAACTGTCTGCGCGCCAGCCAGCGACACGGTGCAAGCGGCACCCAGAACGCAGCCTAGTTGGCGCAGGCAAAGGGTTCCTCTCCATGATTCAACACCTGGTCTGATCATTCCATGAAGCGCTGAGCGAGGTCGGTGCTGTGCCCGTCGCCCCATTCAAGCCTTCCACGAACGACCACCGGGTACTTGGGAGTGACCGCCGTGTCAGGCGTACCAGGTCGGCTCGCCGACAGGGTGACGGCACGTGTTTCCCCGGGGAGGATTGGCGTGCCTGCGGGAGAAAACTCCAGCCGCTGTCCGCTCGCGTCGGTGCCCGAGAGAAATCCGCCCAGCCGTCCGTGGGCCGTGCCGCTGTTGTGTACCTGAAGGACCGGCGTGGCTTGACCGTTGATCCTGATCACAGAACTGCCGGTCACGCTGAGCTGTGGCGCGACATCGCCAACAGCGACATAGACGATAACGCCCATTCGGCCTGCGAGAGGGATGGCCAACGCTCCGGCTTTTGCCGACTGTTCCTGACCTTCCAGCAAAATGGCAAAGCGACATTCGACCGGGGCTTGACCGGGGGGCGGAGTGACTTCAAAACGGAATCGGTAGGACTGACCTGGCAAGACTGTCAATTCGCGTCGCTCTATGGCCACCCAGGGGCGGCAACTGCCGGGCTCCAGACCGTCGCGAAAAAGCACCGAAGCATCAGGCAGGAAATCCCAGTCAGCGGTCTGGATGCGGAACGTGCCAGCTTGGGCGGCGGCGTTGGTGACTTCTATCACCTCGCGAATGGGCTCGCTGGGTTTGGCCCGCAATTCGAATCGCGGAGGAGAAACGGCCAAGGCAAATTCTGCCGCGTCGGCCTGCATTGGGCTCAGCCCGGCGGCATTGGCCAGCAGCGCCGACAGCAGGGCGCCTGCCAGGGAGTCCCGGCTCGGGGCAAGAATACCTTTCATGGAAGGACCTCAAGTTCAAAATAAAACGACAGTTGCTGCGTATGCGACAGCTGGCGGCCGTCGGCACTCAGTCGCATTTGCAGAGTTTCTTCCAGTATGGCAACGGGCACCAGGCCTTCGTACACCAGCGTCCGGTCACCGGAGCGGACTGAGCCGGGCAGCAACCGGCCTTGGCTGCGCCAACTTGCAAGTACCGTGGTTTCCACAGTGGGCGCAAGCACCATGTAAAGGCGCACAGGTTTGTGAAGCCAGCGTGTCAGGTTCAGGCGCAGATTGACCAGCAACTCGCCTTCTGCCGTGTGGTCGGCGGCGCGCCCGGGTATGAGTTGGCGCCAGCGCATCGCGGTGAGCGGTGCGCTGGCGCTGCTGCCGCTGTCGTCAACGCGGAAGGTTTCCGCCTGAGCTGGCAAGGACATGGCCAGGCTTGCGGCCAGCCCTGAAATCAGGAGCATCGCGCGCCAGCGCCGCACCAGTGCTGATGCCTCGGGCTTCATGGCGCACTCAAGGTGTAAACAACTCGCCCGGTGTAGGTGCCGGCCGGAAACACCTGGGTGTTGGCATAGTTGAATTGCAGGCAACTCTCCGCCCATGTGTTGCGCGCGATGCTCCACACTGATTGCGTGGTGCCATTGCCCGCGAAGCCTCCGCTGGCCATGACATTGCCGGCGCTGTCTCCGTTGCGGCTCTGGGTCAGCCAGGAGATCGTGTTGAATGAAATCGAGTCACCGGCAGCGTTGACCAGGCCGGCGACCGGCGTAACGACCGTGAGCGTTGCACTGGAGGCCGCGCTATTGGGGCCGCGGTACATCCCGCCGATGTAGGTGTCGGTGGCCAGGCAATAACTGGCGCCGTCGACGTAGCTTGTGGTGACGGCCGCGTTCGGAGCCATGGGCTGAGTGCCCGTTCCGAGATTGGCGGCCGGTACGGTAACGGAGACGATGTTGACGGTGGAATTGTTGGCCGGCGTGGCGCCGTTATTGACACTGGTTCCGCCAGTGATGGCGCCCTGGCCCACCTGCAGATACAGGCTTTTGGTGGTTGACGAGATGCTGACCACATAGGCGTGTGCCAAGGCAGGCAGAAGCGCCATGAACAGCAGCGGCAGCAGGTGGCTAGGGCGTGCCCGTCGTTTGCCAGCGCTGCCAGTCGGGGGGGCTGCGGCAGCGTGCGGTGGCAAGGGGGTTTGAGCGGGCATGGCGATAACTGTACACGGCCAGAACCCGTCTGGACCCTGGCTGTGCCGTGTTATTGAGACGTCGTGGGGGGAAAGACTCAGGGCTGGGCGATGGTGTAGGTCACGCGACCGCCGTTGGCCGAGGTTCCGTAAGTGCCAGCGGGAACGATGGCGGCATTGGCGTAGGCAAAGGTCCATTTGCCTTCTACCTTGGCGGTTTTGGCGGCGCCTGCGGTCAGCGTGGTCGCCGTGCCGGCCCCCGAGGTGGCGCTGAACGCGGGGTGGGTGATGGCTGCGTTGGTGTAGCCAGCAGTAGTGGAGGCAAGCGCACCCGGGGTCACGGTGATCTGACTCCAGGGGATGGTGTCGCCGGCGGCAGTGCTCAGCGGGCCGGTGACCGACGAGTTCAGGGTGATGGGGTTGCCACCGTTACCATAGGCACGAACCGTGACCGCGTTTCCCCCCACATCACCACCCGTAGGCGAGATGGCAGTGCCGTCGCCGACGTTGACTCCCGGTACCGTGAAGGTCAGTACATCCACTGCGGCATTATTGGCGTTGTCGGTGCCGGTGCCGACGCGCAGGTAGAGCACCTTCGGGATGACAATCTGGAAGTCCAGCTTGGCCGCGGCGCTGGTTGCACCTGCTCCGGTGACGTAGTTCGATTCTGCATGCGAGAGCAGGGGGGATACGATCAATGCGCCCAATGCGCCCAATGCGGCGGTCAGTGCAAGTTTTTTCATGGTGACGCTCCAGGGAGGAAATAAAAATGAAACAGATTGGATGTGAAGTGAATGTAACCAAATCTATCAAGAGAACCAAACGTTTGGGATTGATACATCGAAAATTTGGGTAATTTGTCACGCAGTACCATTGAAATGGTTGGATTTTTTCCCAATTTACACCATGCCGCTCACTCTTGTAATGAGATATGAGAGTCCTGAAACGACCTCAGTAGTTGATTCCAGACATTTTAAAGCCATCCATTTGTAACAAGTAAGATACATATTAATCATTCGACGTATGCAAAAACAAACCCGTCCCTTCCAAGCCGAAGTCGCCCAGCTCCTCAAGCTGGTTACCCATTCGCTCTACTCCAACCCCGAAATCTTCCTGCGCGAGCTGATCTCCAATGCCTCGGACGCCTGCGACAAGCTGCGCTTTGAGGCGCTGAATGACGCCGGCTTTTATGAAAACGACGCCGAACTCAAGGTGCGTGTGAGCTTTGACCAGGCCGCCAAGACCCTGACCATCACCGACAACGGCATCGGCATGTCGCAGCAGGAAGCGATTGACCACCTGGGCACGATTGCCAAGAGTGGCACGCGCGACTTCATGGCCAAGCTCTCGGGCGACCAGAAGAATGACGCCCAGCTGATCGGCCAGTTCGGCGTCGGCTTTTACTCGGGCTTTATCGTGGCCGACAAGATCACCGTCGAAAGCCGCCGCGCCGGCTTGCCCGCGGCCCAGGGCGTGCGCTGGGTCAGCGACGGCACGGGCGAGTTCGAGGTCAGCGAAATCGAGCGCGCCGAGCGCGGCACCAGCATCACCTTGCACCTGAAGGACGATGCCAGCGAGTACCTGAACGCCTGGAAGCTCAAGTCCATCATCAACAAGTACTCCGACCACATCTCCCTGCCCATCCTGATGCACAAGGAGGAATGGAAGGAAGGTGAGGAAGGCCAAGGCGGGGAGATGGTCCTCACCGACGAGTGGGAGACTGTCAACCAGGCCAGCGCCTTGTGGAGCCGGTCCAAGAA
>JBKJKI010000030.1:0-13116 GCA_046597475.1 Polaromonas sp.
GTTTTTCTCGATTTCCGGCTCTGACTTCGTGGAAATGTTTGTCGGTGTGGGCGCGTCCCGCGTTCGCGACATGTTCGACAACGCCAAGAAAAACGCACCCTGCATCATCTTCATCGACGAGATCGACGCCGTGGGTCGCCAGCGTGGCGCAGGCCTGGGCGGCGGCAACGACGAGCGCGAGCAGACGCTGAACCAGATGCTGGTCGAAATGGACGGTTTCGAGACCAACGTTGGCGTGATCGTGGTGGCTGCCACCAACCGCCCTGACATCCTGGACGCCGCCTTGTTGCGCCCGGGCCGTTTTGACCGCCAGGTGTATGTGACGCTGCCGGATATCCGTGGCCGCGAACAGATCCTGAACGTTCACATGCGCAAGGTGCCGTTGGGCCAGGACGTCAGTCCGCTGGTGATCGCCCGCGGCACGCCCGGCATGTCCGGCGCCGACCTGGCCAATCTGTGCAACGAAGCCGCCCTCATGGCTGCACGCCGCAACGCGCGCACGGTGGAGATGCAGGACTTCGAAAAAGCCAAGGACAAGATCCTGATGGGCCCCGAGCGCAAGAGCATGGTCATGCCCGAGGAAGAGCGCCGTAACACGGCTTACCACGAGTCCGGCCACGCGCTGCTGGGCAAGCTCCTGCCCAAGTGCGACCCGGTTCACAAGGTCACCATCATTCCGCGTGGCCGCGCGCTGGGCGTGACCATGAGCCTGCCGGCGCAGGACCGCTACAGCTACGACCGCGAGTACATGCTCAGCCAGATCAGCATGCTGTTTGGCGGCCGGATTGCCGAGGAAGTCTTCATGAACCAGATGACCACCGGCGCCAGCAATGACTTTGAGCGCGCCACGGCCCTCGCCCGCGACATGGTCACGCGTTACGGCATGACCGATGCCCTCGGTCCCATGGTGTATGCCGAAAACGAAGGCGAAGTGTTTCTGGGCCGCTCGGTCACCAAGACCACCAACATGAGCGAATCGACCCTGCAAAAGGTTGATGTCGAGGTGCGCCGCATCATTGACCAGCAGTACGCCCAGGCCCGCAAGCTGATCGAAGACAACCAGGACAAGATGCACGCGATGGCCAAAGCCCTGCTCGAGTGGGAAACCATCGACATGGAGCAGATTGATGACATCATGGCCGGCAAGGAACCCCGGCCGCCCAAGGACTGGACGCCGCGCAACCCTTCCGTTGGGGGCGGCGGCCCCAGCGGCGGCAGCCCTGCCGTGACGACGGATCCGGCTCCAACGGTCGCCTGATTCGTCTGAAAAAGACGGCATGCAACACATGAAAACCGGGGCGAGTCCCCGGTTTTCCTTTGTCTGACGTCCCAATGCGTCCACCGAGGTGACTTGATAGGCATTTCATGATCTGGCAAACCACACGCTTTCAGTTTGATCTCTCGCGCCCTCGTGTCATGGGTATCGTCAACGTGACGCCTGACTCCTTTTCGGATGGCGGCCGGCATTTCACGCCGGGCGGCGGCTCCGCAGGCGCGCTGGCGCATTGCGAGCAGCTGCTCAGGGACGGTGCCGACCTGCTCGATATTGGCGGTGAATCGACCCGACCGGGCGCGCCACCGGTGCCGCAGGAGGAAGAACTTGCACGCGTCTTGCCGGTGGTTCGCCATGCGCTGACCCTTGGCGTGCCGGTCTCGGTGGACACCTACAAGCCCGGGGTCATGCGCGCAGTGCTTGACCTGGGGGCTGACATCATCAACGACGTGTGGGCCTTGCGCCAGCCTGGCGCGATGGCCGTGGTGGCCGCGCACCCGGCTTGCGGGGTCTGCCTCATGCACATGCACCGCGAGCCTCAAACCATGCAGGCAGCGCCCATGGAAGGAGATGTCGTGCCGCAGGTGCTCTCTTTTCTGGATAGTGTGGCGCTTGAACTGCGCTCCGCAGGGGTGGCAAAGGGCCGGATCGTGCTGGACACCGGCGTCGGCTTCGGGAAAACCGTGGTGCAGAATTTCTCGCTGCTGGCGCGCCAGCGCGAGGTTTTGGCGCTGGGCTATCCCTTGCTGGCGGCCTGGTCGCGCAAATCCTCTCTGGCGGCGGTTTGCGGCAATGTCGATGGCGGGCTGGACATGAGCGAGCGCATGCTGCCCAGCGTGGCGGCCGCCCTGCTGGCGGTCGAGCGCGGCGCACGCGTCGTGCGCGTGCATGATGTGCGCGAGACGGTGCAGGCACTCAAGGTCTGGGCTGCGGCGCAATAGGCGCCGCTTCCCGCCGCGCCACTTCGAAGCCGCAAGCCTTCTTTTAGAATGAATTGAAGCGGTCTTCCGGCTAATTCCCCTTACACACCCATCACATCGCAACCGGCCTACAGGGCACTCAACATGACAAGAAAATACTTTGGCACCGATGGCATTCGCGGCACCGTGGGGCAGCCGCCCATCACGCCCGATTTCGTGCTGCGCCTCGCGCATGCCGTAGGCCAGGTCCTTCGCCGGACCGAGTCCCGGCCTACCGTGCTGATTGGCAAGGACACGCGCATCTCAGGCTACATGCTCGAAAGCGCCCTGGAGTCAGGCTTCAATTCCGCCGGTGTCGACGTGGTGCTGCTCGGGCCACTGCCCACGCCGGGCGTGGCTTACCTCACGCGCGCGCAGCGCGCCAGCCTGGGCGTGGTCATCAGCGCCAGCCACAACCCCTTTGCCGACAACGGCATCAAGTTTTTCAGCGCCCAGGGCACCAAGCTCAACGATGACTGGGAATACGCGGTAGAAGCCGCGCTGGAGCAGCCCCCCGTGTGGGCGGACTCCGCCTCGCTGGGCAAGACGCGCCGGCTGGAGGACGCGGCCGGGCGCTACATCGAGTTTTGCAAGAGCACTTTTGCCCATGACCTGACGCTCAAGGGATTGAAACTTGTGATCGACGGCGCGCACGGCGCGGCCTACCAGATCGCACCCATGGTGTTTCATGAACTGGGCGCCGAAGTCATTGCCATCGGCTGCGCCCCCGACGGCCTGAACATCAATGATGAAGTGGGCGCCACCCACCCCCAGGCCCTGATTGCAGCCGTCAGGGAGCACGGGGCCGACTACGGCATTGCGCTGGATGGCGATGCCGACCGGCTGCAGATGGTGGATGCCGACGGCCGGCTGTTCAATGGTGACGAGGTGCTCTACCTGATGGTCAGCGAGCGCCTGGCGCGTGGTGAAAAAGTGCCCGGTACGGTGGGCACGCTGATGACCAACATGGCCGTGGAAGTGGCGCTGAAAGCCAAGGGTGTCGAGTTTGTGCGCGCCAAGGTGGGCGACCGCTATGTGCTCGAAGAACTCGACAAACGCGGCTGGCTGCTGGGCGGCGAGGGCTCCGGCCACCTGCTGGCGCTGGACAAGCACACCACCGGTGACGGCCTGATCAGCGCGCTGCAAGTGCTGCAGGCCTGTGTGCGCGGCCAGCAAACCCTGGCGCAACTGCTGTCGGAGGTGGTGCTGTTTCCGCAGACGCTGATCAACGTGAAACTCAAGCCCGGGCAAGATTGGAAAAGCAGCGCGGAGTTGACGATGCAAACCAGGGCGGTGGAAATCGAGCTGGGCGACACGGGCCGTGTGCTGATTCGTGCCAGCGGCACCGAGCCACTGCTGCGCGTGATGGTGGAGGCGCGCGACGCCGGGCAGGCCAGGGCATGTGCCGAGCGCGTGGCGGCCACCGTGCGCTGCTGATAGCGCGTAAACCGCGCCTCAGCCGCGCCCAAACCCCGGTTTATGGATAAAAACCACCTGTAGCCCAATATCTACGGCATTGTGTCGCTATATATTTAATAGCTGGTTGCTGGTTGCTGGTTGCTGGTTGCTGCTTGCCGATTACGCTCTCCACCCTTTTGGCTGGGAACTGGCCCATTCACCTGCTCCAGCGCAGGACCAGCGGGTCCAGCCGGCGGGCGGTGTCGAGCAGGCCGGCGCGCACCGCCGGCTGCATGGCCGGGAAGGGATGGCGGCCGGCTTCGCAGGCGATCACGCCGCCTTGCTTCATCAGCGCCTTGGCCGTCAGGATGCCGCCCTGGCGGTTCTCGTAGTTGATCAGCGGCAGCCAGCGCTGGTAGGCCTCGGTGGCTTCTTCGTGGCGGCCGGCAAACCAGGCGTCCATGATGCTGCGTATGCCGTCAGGGTAGGCGCCACCGGTCATGGCGCCGGTGGCGCCCGCGTGCAGGTCGGGCAGCAGCGTGATGGCTTCCTCGCCGTCCCAGGGGCCTTCGATGGCCTCGCCACCCAGCTGGTTTAGCTCGCGCAGCTTGGTGGCTGCGCCGGATGTTTCTATCTTGAAGTAGGCGATGTTCCTGATCTCTTTGGCCATGCGCGCCAGGAAAGCTGCGGACAGCACGGTCCCACTGACGGGTGCGTCCTGGATCATGACGGGAATGTCGATGGCGTCGGACACGCGCGCGAAGAATTCGTAAATCTGCGCCTCGGGCACGCGGAAGGTCGCGCCGTGGTAGGGCGGCAGCACCATCACCATGGCAGCGCCCATGTCCTGCGCGCTGCGGCTGCGCGCCGCGCAGACGGCGGTGGCGTAGTGGGAGGTGGTGACGATCACCGGCACGCGGCCCGCAACATGCTCCAGCACGGTGCGGCTGATGATGTCCCGCTCGGCGTCCGACAGCGAGAACTGCTCGGAGTAGTTGGCGTGTATGCACAGGCCGTTGGAGCCGGCCTCGATCATGAAGTCCACGCAGCGCTTCTGGCTGGCAAGGTCCAGTTCGCCGGATTCGGTGAAGGTGGTGGGCACCACCGGAAATACGCCCTTGTATCTGGCGGTCATGCGGCTCACTCGATGATGTTGAAGTCCTTGAGGAACTCGGTCTTCAGGCTCAAGCCCAGACCGGGCTTGTGGTCGTCGAGCTGCACAAAGCCGTTTTCGGCCACCGGCTCGCCGTCGAAGATGTAATAGAACAGCTCGTTGCCCACCTCGACGTCGTGCATCGGGAAGTACTCGCTCATGGGCGAGGCCAGCGTGCTCATGGTCAGGTGGTAGTTGTGCATCTGGCCGGCGTGCGGAATCACCGGCACGGAGTAGGCTTCGCACAAGGCATTGATCTTGTGCGCCGCGGTGATGCCGCCCACGCGGTTGGTGTCGTACTGCACCACGCTGACCGCCTTCTTGTCGAGCAGCTGCTTGAAGCCGTAGAGCGAGAACTCATGCTCGCCGCCAGAAATCGGAACAATGCCCATGGCATTGAGTTCGGCATAGCCGTCGATGTCGTCGGCAATCACGGGTTCTTCCAGCCAGCGTGGCTCGAACTTCTCCAGCTTGGGCAGCATGCGCCTGGCGTATTCGAGGTTCCAGCCCATGTAGCACTCCAGCATCAGGTCCTTGTCGTAGCCTATGACCTCGCGCAGGGCTTCAACGGCCTTGAGATTTTCCGCAACGCCCCTGGTGCCATGCGCAGGGCCATAGCCGAAACGGGACTTGAACATGGTGAAACCCTGGTCCATATATTTTTGCGCTTCATCCTGCATGGCTTTGAGGTCGGTGCGGTAGAGCTTGGAGTAGTAGCAGGGGATTTTTTCCTTGGTGCGGCCGCCCAGCAGCTTGAACACCGGCTTGTTCACCGATTTGCCCAGGATGTCCCAGATCGCCAGATCAATCGCCGAGATGGCGGCCATGGTCACGCCCTTGCGGCCCCACGCGTGGGTGGCGCGGTACATGCGCTGCCACAGGTATTCGTAGTCCCAGGGGTCCTGGCCCAGCACCAGCGGCGTGAGGTACTGGTCGATGATGGCCTTGGCGATGTGCGGCGCCAACGCCACGTTGCCCAGGCCGACGATGCCGTCGTCGGTCTCGATCTCGACCACCGTCCAGGCATGGAAGCGGAAGGTGCTCATGGTTTCCTTGTTGGAATAGAGCAGGTCCATGGCGTTGGAGCAGAAATTGCCTTGCGGTGGAACGGTCTTGCCTTTCCACTCGAACACGCGTGCGCGAACTGATTTGATCTTCATCATGATCCTTTGGAGACGGGGTAAACAGGAGGGGTTGGCAGGAGGGAGAGGGCGGCAAACGCAGGACGGGTTTCCGGGGCAGGGTGTCAGACGGCGGCGAGGCGGCGGGCCGCGCCCATGCGCCGCGCGATCTGGAAAGCGTTGAAGGTGGCGTTGACATCGGCCACGCCCCGGCCGGCAATGTCGTAGGCCGTGCCGTGCGCCGGCGTGGTGATGGGAATGGGCAGGCCGCCCTGCACCGTCACGCCCTTGCCGAAGCCCAGGAGCTTGAGGGCGATCTGTCCCTGGTCGTGGTACATGGTGACGATGGCCTGGTATCCGGACGATTCATGGCCGCCCTGCGCCTTCAGGAAGATGGTGTCCGCCGGAAAGGGGCCGTCCACGGACAAGCCGCTGGCGCGCAACTCGCGCACCGCCGGCTCGATGATGTCGATCTCCTCGCGCCCACAGACGCCGCCGTCGCCGCCATGCGGGTTGAAGGCGGCCACTGCCACCCTGGGTTCGGCCGTGCCGCTGGCCTGCAGCGAGCGGTAGATCAGCCGGGTCGCATCCACGATGCGCTTCTTGCTGAGCATGGCCGCCGCGTCTTTCAGCGGGATGTGCGAGGAAACGCGCGAGGTCCACAGCTCTCCCAGGGTGTTGAACTCGCAGAAATAGCCGGTGACGCCCAGGTACTCGGCGAAGTGGTGCAGCTCGTCCTCATGCTGCAGACCGCCCAGCTTCATCGCCTGTTTGTTGAGCGGGGCAAAACAGATGGCATCGATCTCGCCTTGCCGGGCGCCGTCCATGCAGAGGTTGAGCACCCGCAGCACGGCGGCGCCGCAGGCCGCCTGCGCCTGGGCGGGCAGCACCTGCTCCGCGCGCAGGGTGTTGACGGCCAGCAAGGCGGGCAGGCGCCGGTCGGTGCGCATGCCCGCCTCGGCCAGGCTGGCCACCGGCTGGGTGGCCACGGCCACCCCGGCCGTCGCCTGGCCGGCCTGCCACAGCCAGGGGTCGCCGACCAGCACGATGTTGGCGTCCTCCGTGATGCCGGGCCGGCTCAGCAGCCGTGCGATCAGTTCCGGGCCTATGCCGGCCGCATCGCCCAGCGTCAGGGCAATCACGGGTGGGTGTGTGCTCATGTCTTCTTCAGTCCAGCTTGATGTTTTTCTTGCGGATCAGGTCGCCATAGCGCTTGTTCTCGTCGAGGTGAAACTGGGCAAACTGCGCCTGCGTCATCGGCGTCAAATCCGCGCCAATGGCGCTCAGACGGCTTTGGGTTTCGGGCATGGCCAGTACCCTGGTGACTTCGGCATAAACACGGTCCTGTACGGCTTTTGGGGTCGATGACGGCATGTAAATGCCATACCAGGCGCTCATCTCGACGTCTTTCACGCCGGCTTCGGCCATGGTCGGAATGTTGGGCAGCTGCGGGTTGCGGTGGGCAGCGGCCACGGCCAATGCCTTCATCCGCCCGCTCTTGATCTGGCCAATCACCGAGGGCATGGTGTCAAAGCTCAGCTGCACCTGGCCGCCGACCAGGTCGATCAGCGCCGGGCCGCTGCCGCGGTAGGGAATGTGGGTGATGAAGACGCCGGCCTGGTCCTTGAACAGCTCGGCCGCGATGTGCTGGGTGCTGCCGGCGCCGCTGGTGGCGTAGTTCAGCTGGCCGGGCTGGGCCTTGGCCAGCTTGACCAGCGACTGGACCGAGTCCACGGGCAGGGCGTTGTTGACCACCAGCACATTGGGCACGGCGCCGACGAACACCACTGGCACCAGGTCCTTGTTGTTGTCGTAGCCGAGCTTGAGCAGATGCGGTGCAATCGCGTGGGCGGTGGACACGCCCATGATCATGGTGTGGCCGTCGGTGGACTTGGCCGTCAAGTCGGCTGCCAGCGTGTTGGAGACACCGGGGCGGTTTTCCACCACCACGGCCTGCTTGAGCAGCGGACCCAGCCGGTCGGCCACCGCGCGCGCCATGGCGTCGGTGCCGCCTCCCGGAGCGGAGCCGACCAGGATGCGAACCGGCTTGGCCGGCCAGTCCTGGGCCAGAGCCTGGGTTTGGCAGGCGAAGGCGCAAGCCGCCGCCATCAGCGCAGGGAAGAGTTTCATGCTTGTCTCCGGGTCTGTTGTGGTGAAGTAATTCCATTCCCAAATCATCCGTGCACTTTGTCGGCTTCGCTTGTCGTACGCCCGTACTGCCTGCGCTTCACCTTCGCGCTCACGAATGATTTGGAAACGGAATATGCGCTTGATGTTAGGGGCGATAAAACTTAAGGTAAATTGAAAATAAATGATTATTTGATAAGCTGTAGTTATCATTAAAATGTGCCTGACCGCCAGTTCGCCCACCGCCCATCCCATGCCTGACAGCTCGCCCATTCCCCAGCTCCTCAATCGCCTGCGCATGCGCCAGGTGGCCCTGATCCTCGCCGTGGGCGAGCACGGTACCCTGCGCAAGGCATCGGGCCAGCTGGGTATGACGCAGCCGGCCGCCACCAAAATGATCCAGGAGCTGGAGTCGGCGCTGGGCCAGCGCCTGTTCGAGCGGGTGGGGCGCGGCCAGAAGCTCACGGCCGCGGGCAGCAGCGTGCTGCGCTATTTCCGCGGCATGCGCGGCTCCATTGAATCGATGACGCGCGAGCTGGCCGAGTTGCAGCTGGGCAGTTCCGGGCGGGTATCGGTGGGCAGCATCATGGCGCCGTCGCCCACGCTGCTGACGCAGGCCATCATCGCGCTCAAGACGGCCTATCCGCTGCTGTCGGTCGATGTCACCGTGGACACCAGCGACCGGCTGTTCGAACTGCTGCGCGAAGGCGTGCTGGACGTGGCGATAGGGCGCATCCGTGAAGAGCACTGGGCCGACTATGTGTTCACGGCGCTTGAAAACGAGGAACTGGCCATCGTGGCGGGCGTGCACCATCCGCTGGGCGACAGGAAAACCCTGAAGTTCGCCAGCCTGCTTGACTACCCCTGGATATTGCAGCCCACCGGCAGCCCGATGCGCGAGGTGCTGGAGCATGAGTTCCGCATGCTGCAGGCCCCCACGCCCAAGGGGCTGATCGAAACAGCGTCCATCCTCACGACGACCAACCTGATTGCCGAGACCGACATGATTGGCGTCATGCCGCAGTCGATTGCCGACAGCTACGCCCGGCATGGCCTGCTCAAAATCCTGCCCTGCCGTATCCGGCACAAGATGGAGTCCTTCGGCTCCATCACCCGCAAGGACAGGCCGCTGAGCGAGGCTGCGCGGTATTTTCTTTCGGCACTGCACCAGGCTCAGATTTAAGCCTGGTTTTCTTTGAATTTGCTATTTTTTTTATAGCGTAATGTGCCGGTGCTTACTGGGCAAGAGGTCGATTTGTCTGAAAAGTTACGCTGCAGGCGAAGGCCTGGTCAGTTGTCGGCCCGTTTGGCGTCTTCGTTCATCAACCATGCGCCGCCCGAGTCCGAAGTGGCTTCATTTCACCCCTTGCCAGCCACCCCCCAGTGACTGGACCAAGGCCACCGCCGTGGCCTGGCGGTTGGCTACCGCCTGCACCAGCGCGCGACGCGCGCTCAAGGCTGTCGCCTGCGCCGTGATGACGTCGGTGTAGCTGACCTGGGCGCTGAGGTAGCGGTTGAGCAGCTGCCGCTCGACCTGGTCGGCGGTCTGCGAGGCCTGGCGGAGCAGGTCTTGCTGGGTCAGCAGCGCCCGGGTGGCCGCCAGCTGGTCCTCCACATCCTGGAAAGCCGCCAGCACGGTTTGCCGGTAGCGCGCCACGGCCTGCGCATGGGCCGCCTGGCTGCCTTCCACACGGGCGCCGGTGGCTCCGGCGTTGAACAGGGTTTGCGCGGCCGACAGGCCAATCGCCCAGACGCTGCTGGACGCCTGGAACAGGTCGGCCACCCGGCTGGCGCCCAGCCCATAGGAGGCGCTCAGGGGCAGGCTGGGGAAGTAGGCGCTCTTGGCGATGCCGATCTGCTCATTGGCGGCGGCGACGCGGCGCTCGGCGGCGGCGATGTCGGGCCGGCGCTGCAGCAGTGTTGACGGAAGGCCGACAGGAACGTCGGGCACCGAAGGACTCCAGGCGGTGGAAGGCAGTGTGAAATTGCCGGGCGCCTCGCCCACCAGCACGGCGATGGCGTGCTCCAGCTGGGCACGCTGGCGTGCCAGACCGGCATTGTCGGACTGGGCGTTGACCAGCTGGGTTTGCGCCTGCAGCACATCGGTCTTGGCGGCAATGCTGGCGTTGTAGCGGTTTTGCGTGATCTCCAGGGCACGCTGATAGGCGGCAATCGTGCTGCTCAGCAACGCAATTTGTGCATCGGTCTGGCGCAGCGAAAAATAGTTCACCGCGAGTTCGCCCTGGGCTGACAGTCCGGCTGCTGCCAGGTCGGCCGAACTGGCCTGCGCACTGGCCGACGCGCTGTCCACCGTCCGCCCCAGCCGGCCCCAGACGTCGGGCTCCCAGCTGCCGCCTATGCCGAGCTGGTAGTTGTTGCCGACCCGGCCACTGCTGCTGCCACTGCTGCCACTGCTGCCGCGGCTGGCGCTGCCGTTCAGCGTGACCGTGGGAAAGAGCGAGGCGCGCTGTTCGCGCACCAGTGCGCGCGCCTGCGCATAGGCCGCCACGGCCGCTGCCACGTTCTGGTTGGACACCTCGACGCGCGCGGCCAATTGGTCAAGCAGCGGGTCGCCAAACAGCGACCACCACGGGCCGCGCTCCAGCGCATCGGCCGGCGCGGCGGGCACCCAGCCCTCGGCCTCCTTGAAGTGGCTGACATCGGGCGTGCTCGGGCGCTGGTAGTCGGGGCCGACGGCGCAGCCGCTGATGAACACGCTCAGCGCGGCGGCGAGCAGGGTGGGGGCAAGGCGAGGGCGCATGGCATGACTCATTGCAGTTGCAGCGGCGCGCTGCCGGGTGGTTCGTCGGGCGGGAGGGCGTCGGTATGGCGGCTCAGGTGGCGCTCGGAGGCGCCGCGCCGGCGCAACTTGTCGAGCAGGACGTAGACCACCGGCGTGGTCAGCAGCGTCAGCAGCTGGCTGGCGATCAGCCCGCCAATGATGGTGATGCCGAGCGGCCGGCGCAACTCGGCGCCTTCGCCGAAACCGATGGCCAGCGGCAGGGCGCCCAGGATGGCCGCCAGCGTGGTCATCAGGATGGGGCGAAAGCGCAGCAGGCAGGCCTCACGCACCGCAGCCACTGCGGAAATGCCGCGCGCACGCTCGGCGTCCAGCGCGAAGTCGATGATCAGGATGGCGTTTTTCTTGACGATGCCAATCAGCAAAAAGACGCCAATCAGCGCAATGATGGAAAAATCCATCTTGAACAGCAGCAGCGCCAGCACCGCGCCCACGCCAGCCGAGGGCAGGGTGGAGAGCACGGTCAGCGGATGGATCAGGCTCTCGTAAAGAATGCCCAGCACGATGTAGATCACCACCAGCGCGGCCAGGATGAGCATCGGCTGCTCGCCTTGCGACTGCTGGGCGCTGAGCGCCGTGCCCGCGAAACTGCCGCGCACATTGTTGGGCAGGCCGATTTCGGCTTCGGCCTGCTTGATGGCGGCCTGGGCGTCGCTCAGCGTGCTGCCCTCGGCCAGGTTGTAGGAGACGGTGGTCGAGAGCTCGCCGTCGTCATGGCTGACCGAGGCCGCCGTGGCGTTCTCGCTGAAGCGCGCAATGCTGGAGAGCGGCACCATGGTCGTCGCCGCGGCGCTCAGCGCCTGGCCGGTGGACTGGTCGCGCAGGGCCGGGTTCACGATGTTCGCCTGGGCCGTGCCGCTGGCCGGGCTGTTTTTCGCCGGTATGTAGATGTCTTTCAGCGCCTCGGGGCTGCGGATATAGCGCTGCGCGATTTCCATGATGACGTGGTACTGGTTCAGGTCGCTGTAGATGGTCGCCACCTGGCGCTGGCCAAAGCCGTTGTAGAGCGCGTTGTCGATGTCGCGCGAGCTCACGCCCAGCCGCGCGGCGCTGGCCTTGTCGACCGTGACCATGGTCTCGACGCCGTTTTCCTCCTGGTCGGTGTCCACGTCGGTCAGCGCACTCTGGCGCTTCATCTGGTCGGACAGGCGTGTGGCCCAAGCGCGCAGGTCGGCGGCGTTGTCGCTTTTCAGGGTGTACTGGTAGGTCGAGTTGCTCTGCCGCCCGCCGCCGCGCAGGTCTTGCACCGGGTTCAGGAACAGGGTGATGCCGGTGACGCGCGCCAGTTGCGGGCGCAGCCGCGCAATCACGGCCTGGCCGGCGTCGCTGCGCTGGCCCACCGGCTTCAGGTTGATGAACATGAAACCGCCGCCCGCCCGTGAGCCGCCGGTGAAGCCGACCACCGTGTCCACCGCCGGGTCGCGCCGGATGATGTCGACCAGTTCCTTGAGCTTGCCCTGCATGGCCTGGAAGGAAATGCTGCGGTCGGCGCGCAGGCCGCCGCTGATCTGGCCGGTGTCCTGTTGCGGAAAAAACCCCTTGGGTGCGGAGATATAAAGGTAGACGTTCAGCCCGACCACGGCCAGCAGGATCAGCATCACCAGCCCCTTGCTGGCCAGCGCCCAGTCCAGACTGTATTCGTAGACCCTGAGCAGGCGCCTGAAAGCGCTTTCGAAGCCCCGGGAAATGCGGCCGGGTGGCTTGCCGGCGCTGTCCGGTTTGAGCAGCCAGGCGCACATCATGGGCGTGGTGGTGAGCGAAATCAGCAATGAGATCAGCACCGCCGCCGACAGCGTGACGGCAAATTCGCGGAACAGCCGCCCGGTCTGCCCGCCCATGAAGAGCAGCGGAATGAACACCGCCACCAGCGACAGGCTGATCGACAGCACCGTGAAACCCACCTCGCGCGCGCCCAGCAGCGCCGCCCGGAAGCGGTCCATGCCGGCCTCGATGTGGCGCTGCGTGTTTTCCAGCACCACGATGGCGTCGTCGACGACAAAGCCGGTGGCCACCGTGAGCGCCATCAGCGACAGGTTATTCAGGCTGAAACCCAGCATGTACATCACACCGAAGGTGCCCAGCAAGGAGACGATGGTGGCCACGGCCGGAATGATGGTAGCGCGCACGCTGCGCAAAAAGGCGCTGACCACCAGCACGACGAGCACGACGGATAGGATCAAGGTGAATTCGATCTCGTGCAGGGACGAGCGGATGGAATTGGTGCTGTCGGACGCCACCTGCAGCTTGATGTCGCCGGGCAGCTGCGCCTGCAATTGCGGCAGCAG
>JBKJKI010000035.1:0-14181 GCA_046597475.1 Polaromonas sp.
CTGCCAGACGATGGGGCCGAGCTTGTCGCCGAGTTCGGCAAGGCCGCTGTCCACGAAGCGCCGCACCGACTCGGCCGCCGTGGAGAGGTCCTTGCGGTGCGTGGTGAAGCGGTGGGCCTTCATCGAGAACACGAAGCCCTCGGGCGTCTCGTCGCGCCATTTGGCGAAGGTGGCGGGCTTGAAGGTGCTGTAGAAGGTGCCGTTGACCTCGATGGCCGTGAGCTGCCGGCTCGCGTAGGCCAGCTCGCGCGCATGCGGCAGGCCCTTGGGATAGAAGTTGTCGCGCCAGGGCTCGTAGGTCCAGCCCCCCACACCGACCCGAATGCGTGAGGAGGTTTCGTCGTGGCTCATCGTGCGCTCCGGCCAAAGGCCACACTCTAGCGCCCGCCGCGAGGGCGTCGTACAGTGCGCCATGAACGCTCCGCTCCACCGCGAAATGCCCACGGCCGTGCTCGACAGCGCCACGGCACTCTCTCAGGTCACCGCCCAGTGGGACGGCGACATCGTGCGCCAGCTCACCGACTACATCGCCATTCCCGCCAAGTCGCCCGGCTTCGACAAGGACTGGTCGCGGCACGGCTACATCGACACCGTGGTGCGCAACGCCGCTGGCTGGGTCGAGGCGCAGAAGGTGCCGGGCCTGCAGCTGGAAGTGGTGCGCCTGCCCGGGCGCACGCCGGTGCTGTTCTTCGAAGTGGCGGCGACCAAGGCCGGCTCCACCGGCACGGTGCTGATGTACGGCCACCTGGACAAGCAGCCTGAATTCAACGGCTGGCGCAGCGACCTCGGTCCCTGGACGCCCAAGTACGAGGACGGCAAGCTGTACGGCCGCGGCGGCGCCGACGACGGCTACGCGGTGTACGCCAGCATCGCCGCGGTGCAGGCGCTCAAGGCGCAGGGCAAGCCGCATCCGCGGATCGTGGGGCTGATCGAGACCTGCGAGGAGTCCGGCTCCTACGACCTGCTGCCCTACGTCGATGCGCTGCGCACGCGGCTGGGCGAGGTGGCGCTGGTGGTCTGCCTGGACTCGGGTGCCGGCAACTACGACCAGCTGTGGCTCACCACCTCGCTGCGCGGCCTGGTGGGCGGCGTGCTGAAGGTGGAAATCCTCACCGAGGGCGTGCACTCCGGCGACGCATCCGGCCTGGTGCCCTCCAGCTTCCGCATCATGCGGCAGGTGCTCGACCGGCTGGAGGACAGCGCCACCGGCCGCCTGCTGCCCGGCATCTTCCATTGCGACATTCCGTCCGAGCGCGCGACCCAGGCGCAGGCCACCGCGTCGATCCTGGGCGAAGAGGTCTACAAGCGCTTTCCCTGGGCGCACCACGACTGCAACGGCTCGACCCTGGTGGCGCTGCCCACCACCACCGACCCCACGCAGGCGCTGCTCAATCGCACCTGGATGCCCACGCTGTCGGTCACCGGCGCCGAGGGCTTCCCGTCGCTGCAGGACGCCGGCAACGTGCTGCGCCCCTACACCGCCTTCAAGCTGTCGCTGCGCCTGCCGCCGCTGGTGGATGCGGCCCAGGCGGCGCAGCAGCTGAAGGCGCTGCTGGAGGACAACGCGCCCTACCAGGCCAAGGTGACGTTCGAATCCGTGGGCGCCGCCTCCGGCTGGAACGCGCCGGGCACGGCGCCCTGGTTCGAGCGCGCGCTCAACGCCGCCTCGCTGGCGCACTTCGGCGCGCCGGTCGGCTACATCGGCCAGGGCGGCAGCATTCCGCTGATGGGCATGCTGAGCAAGGGTTTTCCCACGGCCCAGATGATGGTCTGCGGCGTGCTCGGCCCGCGCAGCAACGCGCACGGACCCAACGAATTCCTGCACGTGCCGTACGCCAAGAAACTGACCGCGTCGGTGGCCGAGGTGCTGGCGCAGATGCCGTGATTTAGTTCACAAAACGACCTGTTGCGGGCAGACGGGATGCGCAGGATCATCCCTTCCAGATGAACGATCACGCGTGGGAGTCCACCCTCTCCACCTACACCGCGACGGACGGCGACAACCTCGCCGTGCAGGATTGGGCGCTCGCCCCCGGGCGGGTGCCGCGCGGAATGGTGGTCATCGTCCACGGGCTGGGCGAACACGCCGGACGCTACGACCATGTGGCGCGGCAGCTGAACCACTGGGGCTTCGCGGTCCGCGGCTACGACCATTACGGGCACGGCGAATCCGGCGGCGTGCGGGGCGCCCTGCCGTCCGACACGCGGCTGGTCGACGACCTGGCCGACCTGATGGACAGCACCCGGGCCCGCACGGAACCCGGCACGCCGCTGCTGCTGCTGGGGCACAGCATGGGCGGCCTGGTCGCCAGCTGCCTGGTGGCGCAGCGCGTGCGCCCGCTGGACGGGCTGATCCTGTCGTCGCCGGCGTTCGATCCCGGCCTGGGCACCACCCAGAAGGTGCTGCTGGCCGTGCTGCACAAGCTGGCGCCGGGCTTGGCGGTCGGCAGCAGCGTGGACCCGGCGCTGCTGTCGCACGACGCCGGCGTGGTGGCCGCCTACAAGTCCGATCCGCTGGTGCACGACCGCGTGACCGCGCGGCTCGCGCGCTTCATCGTTGACCACAGCGCGGGCGTGCTGGCGCAGGCCCCGCACTGGCACGTGCCGACGCTGCTGATGTACGCGGGTGCGGACCGCGTGGTCAATCCCGAAGGCAGCCGCGTGTTCGCGCAGGCGGCGCCGCCCGAGGTGGTGACGGTGCGCCGCTTCAACGCGCTGTTCCACGAGATCTTCAACGAGGCCGACGCCCAGCCGGTGTTCGACGCCCTGGGCGCCTGGCTGGACGCGCGCTTCCCGGCGCGCGCGCGCAGCGCGGCACCTGTTTCCTAGGAGCGCGCCTGCGCGGCCGCGCCGCCCGCAGGGCGCAGCGCCAGCCACGCGAGGCCGCCGGCGGTCAGCAGCAGCGGCAGGATCGATCCGTAGTTCAGCCAGGCCCAGCCACGGGTGTTGACCAGCACGCCCGAGGCGAATGCGCTCAGGCCGAGCACGGCGAAGGTGAAGAAGTTGAGCGCGCCCTGCGCGCGGTCGCGCTCCTGCGGCGTGTACGCCGACAGCGACAGCGTGGTGCTGCCGGTGAACAGGAAATTCCAGCCCACGCCCAGCAGCGTGAGGCCGATCAGGAACTGCTGCAGTTCGATGCCCGACAGCGCCACCGCGATGCACGCCAGGTTCAACACCACGCCCACGCCCATGACCGGCAGCGGGCCGAAGCGCTTGATCAGGTGCCCGGTGAAGAAGCCGGGGGCGAACATGCCGATCACGTGCCACTCCAGCACCAGCGCCGCGTCGGAGAACGGCAGGCCGCACTGCTGCATGACGATGGGCGTGGCCACCATCAGCAGGTTCATCACGCCGTAGCCGAGCGCGGCCGCGCCGGCCGCGACGATGAACACCGGCTGGCGCACGATCTGCGACAGCGGCCGGCCACCGGCGCCCGCCACCTTGGGCGGCACCGGCGGAAACCGGATGAACGACATGATGCCCAGCGCCAGCACGGCCACCGCGGCCAGCGCGATGTACGCGCCGGCGAAGGGCACGCCGAACATGTCGCGGCTGCGCGCGGCCAACGCCGGGCCGAACACGCCGCCCACCAGGCCGGCGGCCAGCACCAGCGACACCGCTTTCTCGCGCGCCTCGGGGGCCGCCAGTTCCGCCGCGGCGAAGCGGTACAGGCCGGCGTTGGCGTTGTAGTAGCCGGCCACCAAAGTGGAAAAGCACAGCAGCCAGAAGTTGCGGCTGGCCGCCGCATAGGCGCACAGCAGGCACGACAGCATCGCCACCACCAGGCCGAGCTGGAACGAGCGCTTGCGCCCGAAGGCCGCCTGCGTGCGCGCCACCGCGCCGGTGGACAGCGCGCTGCCCACCACGTAGCCCATCACCGGAATGGTGGCCATCCAGCCATACGGTGCGAGCGACAGGCCGACCAGCCCGTTGATCGCGATGAAGGTGACGTTGTTGGTGAGAAACAGGGCTTGCAGCGCGGCCAGCAGCCAGAGGTTGCGGTTCATGTGAGTCCGAGGGTCAGCAGGGCCAGCGCCGCCAGCGGCGCGGTGTCCGCGCGCAGCACGCGCGGACCCAGGTGCGCGGCGCGAAAGCCCGCCGCCACCGCAAGATCTTCCTCGGTGGCGCTGAAGCCGCCTTCCGGGCCGCTCAGCAGCCACACCGGCGCATCGGGTTGCACCGCCCGCGGCAACGCCAGTGCGGCTGCGCGCGGCGACAGCAGCACACGCGTGCCCGGCGCGGGTGCACGGGCCAGCCAGTCGGGCAACGCCGCCACCGGATGCACCTGCGGCACGCGGTTGCCGCCGCACTGTTCGCAGGCGGCGATGGCGACCGACTGCCAGTGCTGGCGCTTCTTCTCGGCGCGCTCGCCCGCCAGGCGCAGCACGCTGCGTTCGCACACCAGCGGCTGCACGCTGGCGGCGCCGAGTTCGGCGGCCTTTTCCACCAGCCAGTCCATGCGCTCGTTGGCCGGCATGCCGACGGCCAGGTGCACCGCGCGCGCCGGCTCGCGCTCGGTGGCGACATGCCGCTCGACGCGGGCGGCCACGTCGCTGCGGCCCATCTGCACGACGACCGCCTGGTACTCGCCGCCTTCGCCGTTGAACAGCGTCAGCGCCTGGCCCGGCTGCATGCGCAGCACCTGCACGTGGCGCGCCGCGCCCGGCGGCAAGGACAGCTGCTGGCCGGCGGCCAGCGGCACCGGGCAGTGGATGCGCGGACTGGACGCGGCCACTAGACGCGGCCGAAGGCGTAGCCCGACACCGCGTCGCTGCCCTCGACTTCGTCGATCAGGCGCAGCAGCGGCGCGAGTTCGCGGTAGCGCCCGGCGGTGGCGCGGATGTAGCCGATGAAGCGCGGCGTGTCGGCCAGGTACTTCGGCTTGCCGTCGCGCAAGGTGAGCCGCGCGAAGATGCCGGCCACCTTCAGGTGGCGCTGCAGGCCCATCCACTCCACGGCGCGGTAAAACTCGCCGAAATCATCGCCCACCGGCAAGCCGGCCTTGCGCGCCTTTTGCCAGTAGCGCACGGTGATGTCGAGCACGAATTCCTCTTCCCAGCTGAGGAAAGCGTCGCGCATCAGGCTGGCGATGTCGTAGCTAATCGGGCCGTAAACCGCGTCCTGGAAATCCAGCACGCCCAGATCGCCATTCCCGGAAACCATCAGATTGCGCGGCATGAAATCGCGGTGCACGTAGACGCGCGCGCCGCCCAGCGACTGCAGGTTGCTGGCCTTGATCTGCGCGAAGGCGTCGTCGAGCCTGGCCTGCTTGCCCGCGTCCAGCGTGATGCCGCGGTGTTTGAGGACATACCACTCGGGGAACAGCGCCATCTCGCGGCTCAGCAAGGCATCGTCGTAAGGCGGCAGCACGCCGGGTTTCGAGGCGAGCTGCCAGCGCAGCAGCAGCTCCACCGCTTCCATGTAAAGGTCGAAATGCGCCGGCGTCGGCTCGGCCATGGCGTAGACGGCAGCAGGCGGCGCGATCACGTCAAGCATGGTCTGCGCGCCCAGGTCGCTCAGCAGCATGAAGCCCAGCGGCTGGTCCCAGGCCAGCACGCGAGGCGCATTCAGCCCGGCGTCCAGCATCAGGCCGGCGACCTTGACGAAAGGCGCGCAGTCTTCCTGGGCCGGCGGCGCATCCATGATGATGCAGCTGGCCCCGCCATTCACGGTATCGATCCGGAAATAGCGGCGAAAGCTGGCATCGGCCGAGGCCAGGCGCACGCTCCCGGCTTGCAGGCCGTGCTGCGCCGCGATGCCGGACAGCCATTGCGCAAAGGCGCCGGCACGCGCCGGGTCGGCCCAGACGGGAGGGGAATCGTTCATGTTTTTGGGGCTACTTTGTCGGTGCGGCGGCCCGGGGTGGCCGAAGCGGGGGGTCATGGATAATCAGGCCTGATTTTACAAACGGGTTTATCTCATACAAACGATGCGCCAGGCATCTCCCCCCACTTTTATTCTCTCGCCGGTGGCTCAGGCGGTCTCCGGGCTGGCGCTGTGCGCCTGGCTGGGCCTGATGCTGGCGGGACCGGTGCGGGCCCAGGCAGCTGAGGGCGGCGCGCAGGACGCTGGCGCGGACAGCGGCACCCCTCTCAAGAGTTCTCCCATGCTGGCCGAGGGAGTGTCCAAATTGCCCGAGAACAAGGGGCCAACCTTTGTCTTCGGCGACCGGCTGTCCGGCCGGCCTGACCTGGAGACGGTGATTGACGGCCATGCCGAGCTGCGCCGCGGCGCCAGCTCGCTGCGCGCCGACCATATTGAGTACTACCAGCCCGACGACCTGCTCAAGAGCCGCGGCAATGTGCGCATCAACAACGCGGGCAACCGCTTTGAGGGCCCGGAGCTTGAAATCCGGCTGGACCGTTTCGAGGGTTTCTTCACCGCGCCGAATTACCGCTTCCTGAGCAATGGCGGCAATGGCCAGGCCGAGCGCGTCGACTTCATTGACGACAAGCACTTTACCGCCCGCCAGGCGAGCTACACCACCTGCGAAAGGGACAACGAGGAAAGCTGGAAGCCCGCCTGGCAGCTGACCGCCAGTCGCTTCGACTTCGACCTGGACGAGGAAGTGGGCCTGGCCACCGGGGCCGTCGTGCGCTTCATGGGCGTGCCCATCCTGGGCTTTCCCAAGGTGAGCTTTCCGCTGACCGACAAGCGCAAGTCGGGCCTGCTGCCGCCCACGCTGGGCCTGGGCTCGCTCAATGGTTTTGAAGTAAAGCAGCCCTACTACTTTGACATCGCCCCGAACCGGGACGCCACGTTCTCGCCCACCGTCATGAGCAAGCGCGGCGTCGATCTGGCGGGCGAATTCCGCTACCTGGAGCCGACCTACTCCGGCCAGTTGCGCGCCAGCGTGATGCCCGGCGACAAGCTGCGCGACCGCTACCGCTGGTCCTACTCTTTGCAGCACATCGGTGCGATTGACACTGGTGTGCCGGCGGTCGGCGCGCTGGGCCTCAACCTCAACCTGAACCGCGTCAGCGACAACAATTACTGGCGTGACTTCCCGATTGCCACCGGGCAGGTGACGCAGCGCCTGCTGGCGCAGGACGCGACGCTGTCCTGGGGCCGCGGCTTTTTCTCGTCCTCGGTGCATGCGCTGAAGTGGCAGACGCTGCAGGACATCAACTCGCCGATTGTTCCGCCTTACGACCGCCTGCCCCAGATCACCGCAGCCTACACCCGGGTCGATGCGCCGCTGGCGGGCATGGGCGAGGGTTTTGACTGGTCGATTGACGGCGATTACACGCGGTTTTCGGCCGACAAGGCCCTGACGCTGCAGCCCAACAGCAACCGTGGCTTCACCCGGCTGCAGGCCAGCCACCCCTGGCTGTGGCCGGCCGGCTTCATCACGCCCAGGCTGCAGCTGCATGCCACCAGCTACCAGTTTGACGCGCCGCTGGCCAATGGCGCCACGACGGCTTCGCGCGTGGTGCCGACCTTCAGCCTGGACAGCGGGCTGCAGTTCGAGCGTGATGCCAGCGTGTTTGGCCGCGGCTTTACCCAGACGCTTGAGCCCCGGGCGTTTTATGTACGCACGCCCTTTCGCGACCAGAGCCTGCTGCCCAACTACGACTCGGGCCTGAACGGCTTCAACTTCGCCACCGTGTTCACCGAGAACGCCTTTGGCGGCAATGACCGGATTTCAGACGCCAACCTGCTCACGCTGGGCCTGACCTCGCGCCTGCTGGACCCCAAGACCGGCGCCGAAGTCGTGCGGCTCGGCGTTGCCCAGCGGCTGCGGTTTTCTGACCAGAAGGTGACGCTGCCCGGCGTGCTGCCGGTCACCGACCGGATCAGCGACCTGCTGGTGGGCGCCACGGTCAACTGGGTGCCGCAGTGGTCCTTTGACAGCACGGTGCAATACAACCCGAAAATCAGGCAGTCCGAGTTCGCGTCGATAGGCGTGCGCTACAACCCCAGCAATTACCGCACGGTCAGCGCGGCCTACCGGCTGCAGCGCGATGTGGCGAGCAAGCAGTTCGATGTGGGCTGGCAGTGGCCGATCAACGACCTGTGGGGCGACAAGGGGCAAGACCTTGGCGCTGGCCGCGGGCAGGGCGGGGGACGCTACTACAGCGTCGGGCGCCTGAACTACAGCTTGCCAGACAAAAAACTGGTTGATGCCGTGGTCGGCCTTGAGTACGATGGCTGTTGCTGGATAGGCCGCGTCGTGCTGCAGCGTTCGCAGAACAGCACCGTCAGCGCCAATACCCGCATCCTGTTTCAGCTTGAGCTGGTCGGCTTCTCGCGCATCGGCGCCAGCCCCCTGGAAACGCTCAAATCCAACATTCCACGCTACCAATACCTGCGTGACAAAATCAGCCCTCCAAGCCGCTTCACCACTTATGAATAAAGACCGCTTTTTCACCGGATTTTTTCCGACCCGGCCGATGGCCGCCGCGCTGGTGCTTTTGCTCGCGCTGCCCATGGGCGGAGCGCAGGCCCAGGGCCTCAAGCCATCCGGTGCGCTGCGGCTGCCCGCCGCGCCGGCCGGCAGCGCCACTCCCGGGCGAAGCGGGTCGGCGGCGCAACGCCAGGCCGATTTCATCGTGGCGGTGGTCAACTCCGAGCCCATCACCAACAACGAGGTGCGCCTCAAGCTGCTGCGCACCGAGCAGCAGCTCCAGGCGCAGGGCGCGGCCATGCCGCCGCGCGGCGAGCTGGTGCGCGAGCTTCTCGAGCGCATGATCAGTGACAAGGCGCAGCTGCAGATGGCGAAGTCTGCGGGCACCAAGGTGGACGACAACGCCATTGACGGCGCGGTCGAGACGGTCGCCCGGCAAAACCAGATCACGGTGGACGAGCTGCGCCGCCGCCTCAAGTCCGATGGCATTGACTACAGCCAGTTCCGCGCCGAGATGCGCGACGAGCTGATGGTCAGGCGGCTGCGCCAGCGGGAAGTCGAGGCCAAGGTCACGGTGAGCGAGCAGGAGATTGATCAGTTCCTGCGCGATCAGGAAGGCAAGACCGAGGCCTCCGCGCTGGCGCTCAACCTGGCCGAGATCCTGATCGCGGTGCCTGAAAACGCCAGCCCCGAACAGGTCGCGGCGCTGCAGGCCAAGGCCCAGCAAGTGCTGGAGCGTGCCCGCTCCGGCAGCGACTTCGCCGCGCTTGCCACCGAGTTTTCGGCGTCGGCCACGCGCGGCAATGGTGGACAGATGGGCTTGCGCAATGCCGAGCGCTACCCGCCGCTGTTTGTCGAGGCGACCAAAAATCTGCGCACGGGCGGCCTGGCCGGGCCGGTGCGCAGCGGCGCCGGTTTGCACATCCTCAAAGTGGTCGAGAAGCGGCAGGCCGGCCTGCCCGACGCGGTGGTCACGCAAACGCATGCGCGCCACATCCTGCTGCGGCTCTCGCCCCAGCTGACGGAGGCCGCCGCGATTGAAAGACTCGCGGGTTTCAAAAAGCGCATCGCGTCAGGCCAGGCCGACTTTGCGCAGCTCGCGCGCGAGAACAGCCAGGACGGGTCCGCCAAGGAAGGCGGCGACCTGGGCTGGGTCAGCCCCGGCGCCTTTGTGCCCGAATTTGAAAAAGTCATGAACGGCCTGGGCCCGAACCAGGTTTCCGACCCGCTGGTTTCGCGCTTTGGCGTGCACCTGGTGCAGGTGCTGGAACGGCGGGAAGCGCCGATTTCGCCGCGTGACCAGCGCGAAATGGTCCGCGGGCTGCTGCGCGAGAAAAAGCAGAATGAAGCCTATGTGCTGTGGGCGCAGGACGTCCGCGGCCGCGCCTATGTGGAATACCGCGAACCGCCTCAGTGACCCCTGGAATGACCCCCACGCTTGTCGCTTCGCGTACTGCACTGCCCCCCGGGGGGGCCGCTGCGCCTGCGGCCCGGCGAAGCCGGTTCCGCGGCCCCTGCTGGCTTGACGAGGAAGCGCCATGCCCTCGCGTGGGGCGGGTCTGCGCTTCATTCGCATCATGAAACACATTGCGCGCAAGCGTTTCGGCCAGCATTTCCTCACTGACAAGCTGATCATTCAGGGCATTGTTGACGCGATCGCACCGGCGCCCGGCCAGCACATGGTGGAGATTGGCCCCGGCTTGGGCGCCTTGACGCAGCCCCTGGTCGAGCGTCTCGGCCATCTCACCGTGATCGAGCTGGACCGGGACCTGGCCCGCCAGCTCAGATCGCAGCCCCAGCTCACCGTGGTCGAGTCGGATGTGCTGAGAGTGGATTTTGCGGCGCTGGCCTCCTCCATGTCCGGCAACAAAATACGGGTTGTGGGCAACCTGCCCTACAACATCTCCACGCCGATTCTGTTTCACCTGCTCGATGCGGTCGATATGATTGAAGATCAGTATTTCATGCTGCAAAAGGAAGTCATAGACCGCATGGTGGCAGCGCCTTCGACCAGCGACTACGGCCGGCTCAGCGTCATGCTGCAGTGGCGCTATGCCATGGAAAACGTGCTCTACGTTCCGCCGCAGAGCTTCGATCCGCCGCCGCGCGTTGACAGCGCCATCGTGCGCATGGTGCCGCTTGCCGAGCCGGTGGCCCTGGATGTCAAGCTGCTGAGCGAACTGGTGCGCGTGGCCTTCAGCCAGCGGCGCAAGCTGCTGCGCCACACGCTGGGCCGCTGGCTGGAGCAGCACGGCTTCGGCGGTGAGTTCGATGTGCGGCGGCGTGCCGAGGAAGTGCCGGTTGCCGAGTATCTTGCCTTGACGCAACAGGTGGCGGCCAGCCAGCCGGTCGCGGGTGAATCGGCATTGCTATAAAGATAATAGCTAACTATGGCCGTGGTATATGGACATCAGCCCGATTCGATCGAAAAAAAGCCCGCAAGCAGCGGGCTTTTTTGTTGTTCGCCTGAAACGTCCCGTTCAGGCAGCGGCGAGCCAGTAACTCGCGTTGAAAGGACTGCTCATGCGCAGCGCCAGCGGCGATACGTCGAGAAGTTTGTCGGTCGGCATCGGTTCATCACCTTCCGATACGACTTGCAGGGCCTCATTCGCCCGATCCCCTTGGCCAATGTCTGGGGAGCGGGCTACAGAAAAGAATAGAAGCATCTGAACGGTATCTTGCGATCCGCCCAGTAGTCCGCTGCATCCCTGAAGATGTCGAGCAGTTGCTCGCGCGCTTCCTTGTCAAATTTGGCATGCGCCGGAATCTGTTCGAGCACCACGATAAAACCGGGCTGGGGACCTGATTTGTGAACCAGGTCTGTCATGCAGTCGTACAGGGCGTCGAAGTTTTTCCCGAAATGTGCCGGAAAGGTATATTGGGCCGCGATCATGTCCAGAATATCCTGCTTGTTCTGGGCGTTGCCCAGATTGGCATACAGGAAATGCTGGTTGAGCTTGGTCGCAGCATCCTGCAACTCGGGCACGCGGAAGGCGCGTATGGACTGCACAATATTGGGCCGAATGCCCTTCAATGGTGTTTCGCTGTCCTTACGAAGTGGTGTTTCCATCTCCGCTTCTCTTTCTCTTAGGTCAAAAGTCAAAATAACAACCACCGTTCTGGTTATGAAGCAATTCTGCGAAAACTCGCATAGTGATCGTCGCTGTAGTAACAGGCATCAGGTGCTGCCGGCTGGAAGCCGCCACAAACGATGCGTCGGGCTCCGCGACTGCGCTCTCCAGGCGTTCTGACGGTGTATTCACGGTAATAACCGCGCGCGCTGGCTGGCAGGATTCGCTCCCGATTGCCAAACACCACTCCGTCTTTTTCATGCCTGAAAGGGCCACCCTGATAAACCAGCGCCAGCATGCTGCGTCCTTGCGGAGGCAATTGGGCCACGGATACCGTATCAACCGGTGTCAGCGCCAGTGGGCTTCTCGCCTGGGCCGCACCGGGGTACAAGCCCATGACACCGCTCAAGCTGGCCGACAGGACCAGCACTGCCACTGCGCCGGCTTTCCGCCAGCGTCTCCATCCGTTGCACAACATGAAAAAAACCTTTGTTGAATTCAGAGCCAAGCTGCCGATTCTTTCGGGTTTACCCTTAAATTTCAAGTTGGCTAGTTTGCCCCATGTCTGCTGAAAACGCAAGCGCCTGCTGAATATTTAGGCATAAAAAAGAGGGCTATCAAGCCCTCTCAAGTTAGTGCCGGCCAACTAGTGCAGGTTTAACGTGCCGCATTGGCGTCAGCCACCGTCAGCGCTGTCATATTCACGATGCGGCGCACCGTGGCGGTCGGCGTCAGGATGTGCATGGGCTTGCGGGCGCCTAGCAGCACCGGGCCGATGGCGATGTTTCCACCGGCTGCGGTCTTGAGCAGGTTGTAGGAAATATTGGCCGCGTCGATATTGGGCAGCACCAGCAAATTGGCCTCGCCCACCAGCGTACTGTTGGGCATGATGAGCGTGCGTGCCTTGGCGTCCAGTGCCACGTCGCCATGCATTTCCCCGTCAACCTCCAGCCACGGGGCGCTGTCACGCAGCAAGGCCAGTGTGTTGCGCATTTTCACCGCACTCGGGTGATTGGATGAGCCGAAATTGGAGTGCGACAGCAGCGCCGCCTTGGGCTTGATGCCGAAGCGCATCATTTCCTCGGCCGCCATGGTGGTGATTTCAGCCAGTTGCTCGGCCGTCGGGTCGTAGTTGACGTGGGTGTCGAGCAAAAACACCTGCCGGTCAGGCAGCAGCAGGCCGTTCATGCAGGCATAGGTATTGACGCCTTCGCGCTTGCCGATGACCTGGTCGAGATAGGCCAGGTGATGGGCCGTCGTTCCCCATGTGCCGCAAATCAGCCCATCGACGTCGCCCTTGAGCAGCAGCATGCCGGAAATCAACGTCAGGCGCCGGCGCATTTCGATCTTGGCCATCTGCACGGTCACGCCGCTGCGCTCGGTCAGGCGGTGGTAGGTTTGCCAGAAGTCGCGGTAGCGGTGGTCCTGCTCGACATTGACCACGTCGTAATCGAGCTCTTCCTTCAGGCGCAGGCCGAATTTCTCAATGCGCTGGGCAATGATGGCCGGCCGGCCAATCAAGGTCGGCCGGGCCAGGTTTTCATCGACCACGATCTGGCAGGCGCGCAGCACGCGCTCCTCTTCGCCCTCGGCATAGGCCACGCGCTTGCGCGTTGCCGCCTTGGCCGCCGCGAAAATCGGCTTCATCAGCGTGCCCGAGGCATAGACAAAGCTCTGCAGCCGCTGGCGGTACAGGTCCATGTCGGCGATGGGCCGCAGCGCCACGCCGCTGTCGGCCGCCGCCTGCGCCACGGCGGGCGCGATCTTCATCATCAGGCGCGGGTCAAAGGGCTTGGGAATCAGGTAGTCGGGGCCGAAGGCCAGCTTTTCGCCGACGTAGGCGGCAGCTACCACTTCGCTTTGTTCGGCCTGCGCCAGTTCGGCAATCGCATGCACGGCGGCGATTTCCATCTCCAGCGTGATGGTGGAGGCGCCAGCGTCCAGCGCGCCACGAAAAATGTAGGGAAAGCACAGGACATTGTTGACCTGGTTTGGGTAATCCGTACGGCCTGTCGCGATGATGGCGTCATCGCGCACCAACTTGACGTCTTCAGGCGATATTTCGGGGTTTGGATTGGCCAGCGCGAAGATGATGGGCCTGGCCGCCATTTTCGCGACCATGTCTTTCTTGAGCACACCGCCGGCCGACAGGCCGAGAAAGATGTCCGCGCCTTCGATGATCTCGCCCAGGGTGCGGGCCGAGGTCTTTTGAGCAAACTGGATCTTGTCCTCGTCCATCAGCTCGGTGCGGCCTTCGTAGACAACCCCGGCCAGGTCGGTCACGAAAACGTTTTCGCGGGGAATGCCGAGCTTGAGCAGCAGGTTCAGGCAGGCCAGCGCCGCCGCGCCCGCGCCCGAGGCCACCAGCTTGACCTTTTTCGGGTCCTTGCCGGCTACCTTAAGGGCGTTGAGCATGGCCGCGCCCACGGTAATCGCCGTGCCGTGCTGGTCGTCGTGGAAAACCGGAATCTTCATGCGCTTGCGCAGCTCGCGCTCGACATAAAAGCAGTCAGGCGCCTTGATGTCTTCCAGGTTGATGGCGCCAAAGGTGGGCTCCAGCGAGGCAATAATCTCCACCAGTTTGGCCGGGTCTTTTTCGTCGATCTCAATGTCAAACACGTCAACGCCGGCGAACTTCTTGAACAGCACGCCCTTGCCCTCCATCACCGGCTTGGCGGCGTAGGGCCCGATGTCGCCCAGGCCTAAGACCGCGGTGCCGTTGGTCACCACGCCCACCAGGTTGCCGCGCGCGGTGTACGCGTA
>JBKJKI010000006.1:0-7625 GCA_046597475.1 Polaromonas sp.
CATCCTGCTGGAAAACATGCGCCGCGAAGGCTACGAGCTGGCTGTATCCAAGCCACGCGTGGTGATGAAAGAAGTCAACGGTGAGAAGCACGAACCAATCGAGCTGGTCACTGCCGACATCGAAGAGCAGCACCAGGGCGGCGTGATGCAGGCACTGGGCGAGCGCAAGGGCGAGCTGGTCAACATGGAGCCGGACGGCCGGGGCCGCGTGCGCCTGGAGTACCGCATTCCGGCGCGTGGCCTGATCGGTTTTACCAACGAGTTCCTGAACCTGACCCGCGGCTCGGGCCTGATCTCCAACATTTTCGACAGCTACGAGCCGCACAAGGGCGACATCGGCGGGCGCAAGAACGGCGTGCTGATTTCCATGGATGCCGGTGAAATCTTCACCTACGCCCTGGGCAAGCTGGATGACCGCGGCCGCATGTTCGTCAAGGCCAACGACCCGGTATACGAAGGCATGATTGTCGGTATCCACAGCCGCGACAACGATCTGGTGGTCAATGCAACGCGTACCAAGCAGCTGACCAACTTCCGCGTCAGCGGCAAGGAAGACGCCATCAAAATCACCCCTCCGATTGAATGCACGCTGGAATATGGCGTGGAATTCATCGAGGACGACGAGCTGGTTGAAATCACGCCAAAATCGATTCGTCTGCGCAAGCGCCATCTGACCGAGAGCGAGCGCAAGCGCGCTGGTCGTTGATCCTGAAACGCCACGGCCGTTAAGGTGAGCGGGCTGAAAAGCCTGTCAAAGGGCCACTGCCATGCGGTGGCCCTTTTGTCGTTCCAAGCCGTCTGCAAAGCCCAGGAGTTCTCATGAAAATCACGCATTCCCGGGCGGTCGCCCTGATGATTCTGGTGGCCCTGATGTGGTCCACCGCAGGTATGGTGGCGCGCCACCTGGAGGCGGCCCAGGGTTTTGAAATGACGTTTTGGCGCAGCTTTTTCACGCTGGTCTCGCTGCTGGTGATCCTGCCCTTTTTTCAGGGTCGGGCCGTTTTCTCCAGAATCCGCAACGGCGACCGGGCGCTCTGGCTGTCGGGCTTTTGCTGGAGCGTGATGTTTACCGCCTTCATGGTGGCGCTGGCCTTGACCACCGTGGCCAATGCGCTGATTACCATGGCGCTGAGCCCCTTCATCACGGCCTTGCTGGCGCGTGTCTTCATTGGCCATCGCATTCCGGCGCGCACCTGGCTGGCCATTGCGCTGGCCGGCTGCGGCATTGCCTGGATGTATGGAGGGCAGTTGGACTTGGGCAGCCAGCTGCCGGGCACCCTGGTGGCGCTGCTGGTGCCGCTGGCGAGTGCCTGCAACTGGACGGTGGTGCAGCACAGCCGTGCCCATGGCCAGAAAATTGACATGGTGCCTGCCGTGCTGATCGGGGCGACGCTTTCCTCGCTGGCCACCTTGCCGCTGGCTTTTCCCTTTCTGGCCACGCCGCATGACATCGGCCTGCTGGCCATGCTCGGGTTTTTTCAGCTGGCGATTCCGTCTGTGTTAGCGGTCCTGTGCGCAACTGTGCTCAAGGCACCCGAAGTGGCGCTGCTGGCCTTGCTGGAGGTGATTTTCGGTATCCTGCTGGCCTGGCTTGGCGCCGGCGAGGCACCGGGCTCCCGCGTGTTGACCGGCGGCTCGCTGGTCATTGGCGCGCTGGTGGGAAATGAATTGATTGGATGGAGACAAAGAGCATGACAACCGAAGTGAACATGATTGAAAAGAAGACGGGCGACGTTCTGGCCGAGCGCCGGGGCCGGGTCGGGCTGATTACGCTGAACCGCCCCAAGGCGCTCAACGCGCTGACCCTGCAGATGGTGCGCGAGCTGCTCGCTACCCTGCAGGCCTGGCGTGATGATCCAGCGGTTCTGGCCGTGGCGATTCGCGGCACGAACAAAATAGGACGGCCGGGAACGCCTGAAAGCCTTTTTGGCGGTTTTTGCGCTGGCGGCGATATCCGCTTTTTCCACCAGGCAGCGTTGGCGGGTGATAGTGCCCTGGACGATTTTTTCACCGAGGAATACACCCTCAACCATTTGATCCAGACTTATCCCAAGCTCTATATCGCCTTCATGGACGGTGTGGTGATGGGCGGCGGCATGGGAATTTCCCAAGGGGCCAAAGTGCGCATCGTCACCGAGCGCACCAAGATGGCCATGCCCGAAACAAATATCGGCCTGTTCCCGGACGTCGGTGGTGGCTACTTCCTGAGTCGCTGCCCCGGCCATGTCGGCGAATACCTGGCGCTGACAGGGGAGGTGATTGGCGCGGACGCGGCCATTGGCTACGGCCTGGCGGACGTGAAGGTCGACGCCGCCCGGCTGCCGGCGCTGTGGGAGTCCCTGGCCACCCAGCCCTTTGACAGCGGGGCGCAGGTCGAGCAATGGATCGCTACTGAATTAATAGCAAACAATGACCGTACCGCATGGACTACAAGCCATATTGATGCCTATTTCTCGTTGTTGCGCGTGAAACACATGATCGATGCCCTCGAAGCCTCGGCGGATTCATGGGCGATCAAGACGGCCGCCACCCTGCGCAAACGCTCGCCCCTGATGCTGCATGTGACGCTGGAGCAAATCCGCCGCGCCCGCGCCATGACGCTGGCCGACGACCTGCGCATGGAAAGGGGCATGGTGCACCACTGCTTTCACCTGCGGCCCGGCGAAACAAGCGAGACGGTCGAGGGCATACGCGCGCTGGCGGTCGACAAGGATTACAAGCCCAAATGGATGCCGGCGCGCATCGAGGACGTGAAGCCCGGCATGGCCGACGCGTTTTTTGCCAGCCCCTGGAGCCCGGAGGAACACCCGCTGCGCGGGCTGTAAAGAAGCGCCCGGCCCAGGCTTGGACCAACGGTTTAGCGGTTCCTTGATTTCATGGCCCGCTCCACCTCGCGCTTGCCTTCGCGGTCCTTGATGGTGTCGCGCTTGTCGTGTTCACCCTTGCCCTTGGCCAGGCCGATATCGCACTTCACCTTGCCGGCTTTCCAGTGAAGGTTCAGCGGCACCAGGGTGAAGCCTTTTTGCTCCACCTTGCCCATGAGCCGGCGAATCTCATCCTTGTGCATGAGCAGTTTTTTGGTCCGTACCGAATCAGGCCGGACATGGGTCGAGGCAGTGCCCAACGGGTTGATCTGGCAGCCGATGAGAAATAACTCGCCGTTCCTGACCACGACATAGCCATCGGTGAGTTGCACCTTGCCTTCGCGAAGCGATTTGACCTCCCAGCCTTCGAGCACCATGCCGGCTTCAAAGCGTTCCTCGATGTGGTAATTGAAAGTGGCCTTTTTGTTGTCGGCAATGCGGATGGCCGCGGCGGCGGCTTTAGCTGACAGATTGCTGGCCGGCTTGGCAGCCGTTTTGCCGGAAGAGGCCGCGGAGTTTTTTTTGGAGGAGGATGCTTCTTTGGTGGCCATGTGTGAGATTTAGGGGCAGCGCCGACTAATACAATCGTTGCCAGCCTTTGATTGTATGAAAACTGTTCACAAATCCGTTCTTATCTGGTACAGCGCAGCTGAAATGTTTGCCTTGGTCACCGACGTCGCCAGCTACCCGCAGTTTCTGCCCTGGTGCAACCAGGCGTCGGTACACGATGAAAATGCACAAGGCATGACCGCGAAAGTCGGCATTTCCATTGCCGGCTTGAGCCAAAGCTTCACCACCCGCAATGTGCATGAGCAAGACCAGCGCATCAGCCTCACGCTGGTTGACGGCCCTTTCTCACGCCTCGAAGGCGACTGGCACTTTCTTCCGCTGGGCGACGGCAGCGAGCGCGCCTGCAAGATTGACTTCACCCTGTGCTATGACTTTGACAGTGGTGCGCTTGCCACGCTGGTCGGCCCGGTGTTTGACAAGATTGCCGGCAGCCTGGTCGATGCTTTCGTGAAAAGAGCATCCCATGTCTATGGCGAGTCCTGAACTCACACCAAGCCCGTCGGGCTTGAAGATATCGCTGGTCTACTCCCCCGCACCCCGGGAAGTGCGGGAATGGGCGCTGGAACTGGACCCCGGCGCCAGCGTGGCCAGGGCGCTGTCAGCGTGCGGTATTTTCGAGGCGTATCCCGAACTGCAGGCTGATCGGCTCAAGGTCGGCATCTGGGGCCAAAAATGCAGCCAGGGCCATGTGCTGCGGGACGGTGACCGGATCGAAATCTACCGGTCCCTTCGGGTAGACCCCAAGGTTGCCCGGCGCGAGCGATTCAACAGCCAGGGCGCCAAGAGCGCGGGTCTGTTTGCAAAGAGCCGGCCCGGCGCCAAGGCCGGCTATTGAGAACCGGCGCAGCCGCCGGCCTCATTCCACTTCTAAATCAAACGTGCACTTTGTCGGCTTCGCTTGTCGTACGCCGGTACTGCCTGCGCTTCGCCTTCGCGTTCACGCTTGATTAAGAAATGGAATCAGGCATCAAACCTCCGGGTTTATTTCTTGCAGTCGCTTTCCGAGATCGCCTGCAGGCGTTTGGCCTCGGTTGCGCGCGCGTTGTCGTCCATGAACTCACGCTCGCCCTTGGCGTTGGCGACGGAGAGCCTGATGCCAGACTGGAGGCTGGCCAAGCCTTTTTTGGCGCGTTCACAGTTGTCGGCACGGGCTTTGGCCGTTTTTTCTTCTTCCAGCTTCTTTTTTGCTTCTTCCTCGTCCTCAGCCTGCTTTTTACGGGCTTCAAGCTGCGCATCCTTGCCTGACAGCCGGGGTGCGCTGGCTTTGCCGGCAGGCGACGAGGCGGCCAGGGTAGCCGCTGCCAAGCCTTCGCTGGCCGGCACGGCGGCTGTCTGCTTCATGCCACCCGGGCGTTTCAGGATATTTTCTTCCTGAACATCGGCTGGAGGCGAGCGGTCACTGAACACCTTTCGGCCATCCTTGTCAGTCCATTGCCATTGCGCCAGGGCTGTCAGCGCAAATGAACTGCTGACAAGGGTCAGCATCAGGGTTCTTGAAGCGAATTTGAAGTCCATTTTGCGAGTGTAGCTTTGAGTGTGCATATTTTTTGCGAGACCTGTGTCTACACTGCGCATTTTCATCAAACCGTGAAATCCGCCCGCAAAGCTTAGTGCCGACGGGCCGCTGCGGCGCGGGTACAATCGTGTTTTTGGAGCCTTCTATATGCGCCTACTCGGCAAAGCGCTCACCTTCGACGACGTATTGTTGGTGCCAGCGTTCTCCCAGGTCCTGCCCAAGGACGCCATTCTTTCCACCCAGTTCTCCCGAAACATCCGACTGAACCTGCCGCTGGTATCGGCAGCGATGGACACGGTCACCGAGGCACGCCTGGCCATCGCCATCGCGCAAGAGGGTGGCATCGGCATCGTGCACAAGAACCTCACGCCCCAGGAGCAGGCCGCCCATGTGGCCAAGGTCAAGCGCTATGAGTCAGGGGTGGTGCGCGATCCCGTGGTGATCACGCCCGAACACACCGTGCTGCAGATACTGGAAATGTCCGAGCAACTCGGCATCTCCGGATTTCCGGTGTGCGACGGTGGCAAGGTGGTGGGTATTGTGACCAGCCGCGACCTGCGCTTTGAAACCCGCTACGACGTCAAGGCCCACCAGATCATGACACCGCGTGAGAAGCTGATCACGGTCAGGGAGGGGACCTCCGGCGCCGAAGCCAAGGCCCTGCTCAACAAGCACAAGCTCGAACGCGTGCTCGTGATCAACGATGCCTTTGAACTCAAGGGGCTGATCACTGTCAAGGACATCACCAAGCAGACCAATTTTCCGAATGCTGCACGCGACTCCGCGGGCCGCCTGCGCGTGGGCGCCGCGGTCGGTGTCGGCGACGGAACCGAAGAGCGGGTTGAGGCGCTGGTCAAGGCTGGCGTGGATGCCATCGTGGTCGACACGGCCCATGGCCACAGCCATGGTGTGATCGAGCGGGTGCGCTGGGTCAAGAAGAATTACCCGCACATCGACGTGAGCGGCGGCAACATTGCCACCGGCGCTGCGGCGCTGGCGCTGGTGGAAGCCGGTGCCGACGCGGTGAAGGTGGGCATTGGCCCGGGCAGTATCTGCACCACCCGCATCGTTGCCGGTGTCGGTGTGCCGCAGATCATGGCGATTGACAGCGTGGCAACCGCCTTGCGCGGCTCGGGCGTTCCGCTGATTGCCGACGGCGGCATCCGCTACAGCGGTGATATTGCCAAGGCTATCGCGGCAGGTGCTGGCACCGTGATGATGGGCAGCATGTTTGCCGGCACCGAGGAAGCCCCCGGCGAAGTGATCCTGTTCCAGGGCCGCAGCTACAAGAGCTACCGCGGCATGGGCAGCATAGGCGCGATGCAGCAGGGCAGCGCCGACCGCTATTTCCAGGAGTCAAGCACGGGCAACCCGAACGCCGACAAGCTGGTGCCGGAAGGCATCGAGGGCAGGGTGCCTTACAAGGGCTCCATGGTCGCGATCATTTTCCAGATGGCCGGTGGCCTGCGCGCCAGCATGGGTTACTGCGGCTGCGCCACGATTGACGAAATGCACAAGCGCGCAGAATTTGTAGAGATCACCACGGCCGGCATCCGGGAGAGTCATGTGCATGACGTGCAGATCACCAAAGAGGCGCCGAACTATCGCGCTGACTGATCATCCTGAGGGATCGGGGCGTCTGCTTACAGACGCCCTTTCTTTTTTTGACTGAAAACAGCTTGAAACCCCCATTCATGCAACACCAGAAAATTCTCATTCTCGATTTCGGCTCGCAAGTCACCCAGCTGATCGCACGCCGCGTGCGCGAAGCGCATGTATTTTGCGAAGTCCATCCCTGCGATGTGAGCGACGAGTGGGTTCGGGACTACGCCAGGGACGGCAATCTGAAGGGCGTGATCCTTTCCGGCAGCCATGCCAGCCTGTGGGAAGACGAAACCCTTCGCGCACCGCGGGCGGTGTTCGAACTGGGCATTCCACTGCTGGGCATCTGTTTTGGCATGTATGCCATTGCCGAGGCATTGGGCGGCAAGGTTGAAGGCGGCCACAAGCGCGAGTTCGGCCATGCCGAGGTCCGTGCGCGGGGCCATACAAGGCTGCTCGACGGCATCGCGGACTACAGCACGCCTGAAGGCCACGGCATGCTGCACGCATGGATGAGCCACGGCGACAACGTGACCGAAATGCCGCCCGGCTTCAAGCTGATGGCATCGACCGATTCATGCCCGATTGCCGGCATGGCTGACGAGGAACGCAAGTATTACGCCTTGCAGTTCCATCCTGAGGTCACGCACACCACGCAGGGCAAGGCGATTCTGGAACGCTTCGTGCTTGACATCTGCGGCACCCGGCCCGACTGGGTCATGGGCGACTACATCAGCGAGGCCGTCGAGAAAATCCGCCAGCAGGTAGGCGACGAGGAAGTGATTCTGGGCCTGTCGGGCGGTGTCGATTCATCGGTCGCCGCGGCGCTGATTCACCGCGCCATCGGCGACCAGCTGACCTGCGTGTTTGTCGATCACGGTCTGCTTCGCCTGAACGAAGGCGACATGGTGATGGACATGTTTGTCGGCAAGCTGCACGCCAGGGTGATACGCGTCGATGCCGCTGACCAGTTCCTGGGCCACCTGAGCGGCGTGAGCGACCCCGAGGCCAAGCGCAAGATCATTGGCCGCGAGTTTGTCGAGGTGTTCAAGGCCGAGGCCGCCAGGCTAAAG
>JBKJKI010000042.1:0-18601 GCA_046597475.1 Polaromonas sp.
CGAAGCCTTCGTGACCCACTACAACAAAACGGCCGCGCCATTCGTCTGGAGAAAACGTGAGGTCAAAGGCGCTCAGCTTAGAAATACAATTGTTAACTTACGCAATTAAACACTAGCTGCTGCTTTTCATCTGGGCAGGCGCAATGCCCTGCACCCGTTTGACTTCATCACGAATCCGCTGTGAAAGTACCTGCGGCGTGCTGCCTTGGGTTTCGACGCCCGCTTTTTGCAGTTTTTGCCAGACAGCAGGCTCACGCAAGACCTCATTGAGCTCCCTGTTCAGCCGCGCCGTGATGGCTGGCGGCATTTTGGCCGGGCCGAACAGGCCGTTCCACAGGCTGATGTCATAGCCCTTGAGCGCAGGGGTTTCCGACAGGGACGGGATGTTGGGTGCCGCGCGGGTGCGACTCTGGGTGGTCACGCCAAGCGCTACCATCTTGCCCGACTCGACATACGGCAAGGCGGTCGGGGTCATGAAAAAGGCCAGTTCAATGGTCCCGCCCGCAACGTCGATCGCCATCTGGGATGCACCCCGGTAAGGCACGTGGGTGATTTTGGTCCTGGCTTTCTGGTTCAGCAGCTCACCCGCCACATGCAACACGGTGCCAATTCCGGACGAGGCATAGCTCAAGGAACCCGGCTCTCGCTGCGCTTTGAGCAGGGCCTCGGGCGCGCTCTTGAGGTTGGACTTGGGGCTGGCTACCAGCACCATGGGCACATCGCCGACCAGGCCGATAGGGGTGAAGTCGATTTCGCCGTTGTACCTGACCGCCGGGTTGAACAGCCGGGCAATCGAGATCTCGCTGCCCGAAGCCATGAACAGCGTATAGCCATCGGCCGCAGCATTCACCACCTTCTGGCCGGCGATGGTGCCACCGGCGCCGCTGACGTTTTCAATCACCACCGGTGTGCCGAGGCGCTTGGCCAGCGGCTCCGCGATGGTGCGTGCGATCATGTCGGCGCTGCCGCCAGCGGGAAATCCGACCACCATCGTGATGGGGCGAGCCGTAGGCCACGTTTGCGCATGCGCGAAGCTGCTCAATGCAGGAATGACCGTCAGGGTCGCGAGCGCACAAGCGCGGACCAATACGTGACGTTTGGAGGGAACGAGCGGGGACATGGGGCCTTTCAGTGAGATCAGACAGAGTGTTGGCAGCGGACTCGTGCGAGCCGCTTTTTTCTTTTCCGGCAGTTGCAGGCCACAGCGGGTGCGGGGAAGTCGCGTGGCCCGGCGCGCCACAACTACAGCGTCAATCGCTGTGGGGCAGCAATGACTGCCCGTCCCGGGCGACAACCCGGCCACGTTTGAGCACCAGACGGCGCGCCGGATGGTAGGCGACGGCCTCGGCAGCCGTTTCAGCAGCGATCAGTACGAGGTCGGCGCTGGAACCGACCGTCAGGCCATAGTGCGCGACGCCCATCACCTGAGCACCGCCATAAGTCGCCATGTGCAGTGCAAGCTCAATGCCGGGATCGTCCCGGAATCCGCTGCGGTAGGCCAGCAGGAAGGCGCGTGCCAGCATGTCGCCGTTGTTGAGCGGACTCCAGGTGTCGCGAATGCCGTCCGAACCGGAGAACAGGCGCACACCGCGGTCGTGCAACAGGCGTATCGGCGGGAACGGTGTGGGGCCGGCGGGCGCATGGGTCATGATCGCGATGTCGTTGTCCAGCAGCAAATCGATGAGCGAGTCCAGGCGCGCGGGCTCTACCCCACCGAGACAGAACGCGTGGCTGATCGCGACCTTGCCTTTGAGACCCAGGCTGCGGGTCCGCTCGGCGATCATCTCAATCGTCACCGCGCCCAGGTCACCGCGATCATGCAGGTGAATGTCAATCTCGCAACCGTGTCGCCCGGCAATGCCAAATATCCCGTCCAGCTGTCCCTTGGGGTCACGGTCAACCCCCACCGGATCGAGTCCGCCAATCACTTCCGCCCCGTCGCGCACCGCCTGCTCCAGCAGGTCAAGCGTGCCTGGCCGGATCATCACGCCGGTCTGCGGGAAGGCCACCATGTCGATGTCAATCCAGTCGCGATAGCGCTCGCGCATCGCCTGAACGCCATGCAAATGCCTCAGCCCGACATCGGGACCCACATCGACGTGGGTCCGCACATGGGTGGTACCGCAGGCTATCAGGCGCCGGAGCAAGCGGGCGCTCTGAACTTCGGGCGACAGACCGAGAGATCCGAGTACCTGCCGCTCGTTCTCGATCTTGTCCATCAGGCTCGGGCCAGCCTGGTGCGGATGCCATGGCGTACCCCAGAGTGTCTTGTCGATATGGGCATGGGCGTCCACCAGGCCGGGAATGACGAGGCAGCCCCGGGCGTCAACAATTTCCTCCCCTGGCAAGGCGGGCAGATCGGCTCCGATGGCGGCTATGCGGCCATTGCGCACGGCGATGTCTGCGCCAGGAGCGCCCCAGAGACGGCCTCCGCGTATCAACAGGTCTTGCATCATTATTCCTTCAAAGTTCATGGGCTGGCAGCTTGGACGCGCCGCGCTCAATAGTGGCTGGCGCCCCAAAGCCTTGGTGGCGAGTCCAGCAGGTGGCGCAAGTCGCTGCGCTCCAGCATCAGCTCACTGGCCTCCTGGACGGCTTCCAGAATCTCATCCTGGTTGACGGAGAGCACTTGGTGGTCCTCCATCAGGATGCGCCCGTTGACGATGGTGGTGCTCACATCCGCCGCGTTGGCAAAGCAGGTGACGCGGTAAACCGGCATGTTCAGCGGCATCAGATGCGGCTTGAACAGATCCACCAGAATGATGTCGGCTTTTTTGCCCACTTCCAGTGAGCCGATCTCATGCTCCATGGACAGCGCCCTGGCGGCGTCAATCGTCACCATTTCAAGCACCTTGCCATGCGGCAGCACGCCGGCGTCGCGGAAATGCCGGCGCTGGTAATGCATGCACTGGGACATGTGGCGGAACATGTCGTAGCCACGATCGGGCGCCGAGCCGTCGGAGCCAATCGCCACGACGACACCGGCGTCAATCAGCTCGGGTACCGGGCAGCGGCCCCGTATCGACATGATGGCACTGGGGTTGTGCACGATGCGGGTTTGGGTATCGCGCGTGACGGCAATGTCCTCCTCGCTCAGGTCAATGCTGTGCGACATGAAGGAGGTGGGGCCCAGCAGGCCCAGCTCGTGGTGCGCCAGGGCCAGGGTACCCGTGCGATGGCCATCCTGCGTGAAGGTCAGGCCGCGTTCCCTGGCCAAGCCATAGTAATCCCTGGCCTGTTGATGGAATTCCTCGCGCAGCGCCACATGATCAGGCTCATGCATGGGCGCAAACACCGGCAATGTCACGGCAATACTCAAACGGCCGTCTGCCCGCCCATGGTTGGCGTCTATGACGGCCCGGCACACGTCCAGCATGGTGGCGGCATCAATGTCGCGCGAGGTCGGCGGCTCTGTGGCCCAGTCCACATAACGCGTGGGCCCCGCAGGCCTTGTCGGCCCCATCGCCACCACCGAACGCGTGCCGGCACGCTCTACAGCGTCGCAGTGCGCCTTGGCGTATTTCGGGTCGTCCGCGCGCATGACGGAATCACCGCCGCCAAACAGCGACACGCCCGTCGTCACGCCGGCTTTCAGGCGCTCCAGCGAGGTCATCGCCGACTCGGCGCGCCAGAATTGCTCGTCGGAGGCCGAGGTGTAGATCACCGCGCAGGCATCCATCCAGGCGCCCGGATCACCGGCCCCCATGGTGCGCAGCATGCCGTGGCCGGCATGGGCATGGCTGTCGATCAGCCCTGGCAACACGGCCTTGCGGTGGGCGTTGATGGTTTTGACGGCCTGGTAACGCGCGCGCAACTCGGCGGTGCTGCCGACGGCCACGATGCGGTCGCCCTTGACGGCCACGGCGCCGTCCTCGATCACGCGACGTGTGGCGTCCACGGTGATCACTGTTCCGTGCTCAATCAGGATGTCAATCGATTCAATCATTCAAAAACCTCGTAAAGCAAGACATAGGAAGAAAAGAAGGGGGCCTAGCCCTGGTCAGCCCAGGCAAACACCGGCTGCACCAGCGCTTGAGACCCCGCATCGTCGAAGCGGCGTTGCTGCTGGTTGTCCAGCAGCTTGGCGAACTGGCGATCGGCCTGAGCCTGCAGCGCGGCCATATCCACCTGGCCCACCGTGAAATCTTCCATCACGCAGCGTCCCGCGATATAGCTGGCCCGGCAATCGGTGCCGCGCCCGGCGAGGAACAAGTTCTTCAAGGGGTCGAAGATCGGCCCCAGATGGCTGGCCTGCAGGTCGAACACCACGATGTCGGCCTGCGCGCCCGGCGCCAGTCGCCCCAGGTCGTCGCGCTGCAAGGCCCTGGCACCGCCCAGCGTGGCGGCGTTGAACAGGTCGGCCATGCTGGTTTGGGCGGCATTGCCCTCCATCATGCGGGCCACATACAGGCCGGTACGCATGTTCTGCAACAGATCTGGTGGCCAGGTGTCGGTGCCCAGGCCGAGGTTGATGCCAGCGGCGCGGTACTTGCCAAACGAATCCAGCGCCTCGCCGCTGCGCACAAAGACTTCCGGACAGTGGGCGATGGTGGCGCCACAGACGAGTAGGCGCTGCCAGTCGGCATCGCCTTTTTCCGAAACGGCCGGGTGGCCGCTGAGATAGATGCCATGTGGCAGGACGGCGCGCGGCGTCAGCAGGCCCAGGCTTTCCAGCCAGCCCAGCGGCGTGTGTCCGCGCAGGCTCAGCACCGTCTCGAACTCATACACCGACTGGCAGCAATGCAGCCGCACCGGCGCGCCGAGCTCGGCACTCGCCGCCGCCGTGCGGGCCAGCAGTTCGGGGGTGCAGGTCTCGATGCGGTCGGGCGCGAACATGCCGCGCACCAGGCCGCCGTGCGCACCGTCAAAATCCCGGAAGAAACGCAGCGCCTCGTTGAAGCCGGCGAGGCCGCGCGGCTCGTCCCACAGCTGACCGGCGCTGCGATCGGCGCGGGCATAGGTGGTGCCGCTCATGTAGCACGGCCCGAGGTAGGCACGCAGGCCCAACTCGCCGGCCAGGGCGGCCACGCCGGCAAACTCTTCATAGCCTTCAGCCCATTCGCGGTAGTACATCGAGGTGATGGGCAGCGCGGTGGTGATGCCGTTGCGGATCAGATGCGTGAACGCATAGCGGTATTTGAAGACTTCTTCTTCGGGCGTGTAGGCGTTGTGCGGGCCCCGGCGGATGTAGTCTTCTGACCACAGGCGGCCGTTGTCGAACTTGCTGCCGTTGTCCACGCCGAGCACGCCGGAATCGATGTCGCCCAGCGCATCCAGGTCGATCATCCCGGGGCTGATCACCGCCGGCCCGTAGTCCACCGTGCGGTCCACATGGCCCTGGAAGTTGCGGCCGACAAATTCGATGCGGTCGCCGGAAAAAACCACTTCGCCATCGCGCCAGTAGACATGAGACTGGCCATCGAAACCGATGACGCAGGAAGCCTTCAAAAGGGTTCGCATGATGGTATAAATTTCAAAGAAATGAGGTCCCAGCGCATAAAGGGCGGGCGCAAGATGCTATAAAAATCATAATGAATCGGCATTCACCCGCCAATGAACACGCCCTCACGCGCAACCACCTGGCCGCGGCTGATCACGGTGCGCTGCGGGCTGCGATTCACCACCGCTTCCGCGATGTTCTCGGCCGGCAGCAGCAGCAGGTTGGCCTGGCAGCCCACCGCCAGCCCGTAGGACGGAATGTTCAGCGCCCGCGCCCCGGCCTGGCTGACGACGTCGAAGGCCATTTCCAGATCCTCATCCTTGCTCCAGCCGAAACGTAGCGCCATCAGCATCGCGCGCTCCAGCATGTCGCCGTTGCCCATGGGGCTCCAGGCGTCGCGGATGCCGTCCGAGCCCGAACACACATTCACGCCACGGCTGCGCAGCATGGCCACCGGCGGCACGGTGACGTTGGGCGGCGCACAGCTCATGATGGAAATACGCAGCGCGGCAAGGCGGTCGGCCAGCGCGTGCAGTTCGGCCGGTGCAAAGGCCCCCAGCGAATAGGCATGGCTGATCATCACCTGGCCCTGCAGACCCATTTCCTCGGTCATGTCGGCAATGCGCTCGATCTCCCAGCGGCCCATCTCGCCAAGGTCGTGCAGGTGGATGTCTATGCCGCGCTGGTAACGCGTGGCCAGCTCGAATATCTTTTCAAGGTGACGGACAGGGTCGCGGTCTATACCGGCCGGGTCGATGCCGCCGACCACATCCACGCCTAGGTCCAGCGCCGACTCCATCAAATCCAGGGTGCCGGGCGCGATCAGCAAGCCGGCCTGTGGAAACGCCACCAGCTGCAGGTCGATCAGATGCTGGTACTTTTCACGCAGGGCCAGCATGTCTTCGACATGCTTCAGGCCCCACACGGTCTGGATGTCGAGGTGGCTGCGAAAGTACAGCGAGCCGTGCGCGATGCAATGCTCGATCAGCGGGCCGGCGCGCTCCGCCATGGGCACCTTGAAGTCCTTCAGCACGGCTTGTTCGTTGCTGATGCGGTGGTTGCGCGTCGGACCGGCGCTATTGGGCCGCCAGGGCGTGGCCCATAGCGTCTTGTCGAAGTGCACATGGCTTTCGACCAGCGCGGGCAGCAGCAGCTGGCCCTGGCCATCGACCAGCGTCGGCAGTTCGGGGGCCGCGCTGCCGGCGGGCAGCAGCGCTGAAATTTTGCCGTCGTTCAAGACAACATCGACGGCCGCGCCGCCTGGCGGCCGCACATTACGGATAACGGTGGAAGGCATGGGCGTCATCAAAGCTCGTCAATGGGGTTGGATTTCGGGGCGTCTTTTTCGGCCCCCATGGCAAAGCGGTCGCGGGTGCGGATGTAGTAGCTCGCACCGAAGCGGGCGACGGGGAAATAGTTCTGCAAACGCACACGATGACGTTCGATGTCGATCAGGTCGTCACGCGCGTGCAGCCACAACACCTCACCGATGAAGATGTGGCGGCTGGCCGTCTCGAGCTTTTCCGAGAGCCGGCATTCGAACGAGACCGGCGCCTCGGCGATGCGCGGCGGCAGCACGGCCTGCGACGACGCGGTGGTCAAGCCCACATGATCAAGCTCGCTGCGCGACGATGGCAGCGTGTCGCCGCAACGGTGCATCTGCTCGGCCATTGCTTCATCGGCAATGTGCACCACAAACTCGCCATTGGCCAGGATGTTGGCCGAGGTGTCCTTCAGCTGATCGTCCTGCAGCTTGTTGATGCTGATCATCAGGATGGGCGGATCTTCGCCCAGCATGTTAAACATGCTGAAAGGCGCCGCGTTGACCACACCCTCGGCGTTCTGGGTTGTCACCAGCGCGATCGGCCGCGGCACGATCAGGCTGGCCATCAGCTTGTAACGCTGGTAGGCGGTGAGTGTGGCGAAGTCGATTTGCATGGGCATCTTTTCAGCAGCGCGCAAGGACTGATCCGGGATTTCGGTCAGTTTGATCAGGGCGCGGTCACCAGCCACAGGCGGAGCTGGTTGTCGGGCGACTGCTTGAGCTCGACGCCCTTGCGCGCCGCCCAGGTGATGGGTTGCTGGTGCAGCGGGATGTAGGCCACGTCATTGCGCTCTATGCCCTCGGCCTCGGCGATCAAGGCGTTGCGCTTGGTGGTGTCGAGTTCCGAGGCGATCCTGGGCAGCAAGGCGTCGAAAGCCGGGTTCGAGTAGCGGCCGGCGTTCAGGCCGCCGGCAGTGGCGGTGCGGGTGGCGGCGACGTCGTAGAGCAGGGCGTAGGCGTCGGCCATGGGCAGGCCGGCGTGGCCCATCATGTAAAGCGACACCTCCATGGTGTTCAGGCGCACGTTCCACTTGGCTGCCGGCTCAAACTGCGGCGTGATCTTGATGCCGACGCGGCCCAGCATGGAGATGATGGCCAAGCAGATCTGCTCGTCGTACACGTAGCGGTTGTTCGGGCATTGCATGGCGACGGTGAAACCGTTCGGGTAACCGGCCTCGGCCAGCAGCTTCTTCGAGGCTTCGGCGTTGAAGGGCAGTATGCGCGTGTTGTTTTTGGGCGCGCTGTTGAGTTGCGGCGAAATCACCATGCCGGCCGGCCAGGAGACGCCGCGCATCACCGAGCGCTTGATGGCTTCCACATCGATCGCCTGGTACAAGGCCTTGCGCACACGGATGTCCTTGAACGGGTTCTTGCCCTTCACGTCGGAGTAGAGCAGTTCATCGCGGAACTGGTCCATGCCGAGAAAGATGGTGCGCAACTCGGGGCCCTGCACCACGGAGAAGGCGCCCGAGCTGTTGATGCGCTGCACGTCCTGCAGCGGCACGTTCACGGTGGCGTCGAGCGCGCCTGACAGCAGCGACGAGGTGCGCGTGGCGTCCGACTGGATCGGCGTGAACACCACATCGGTGAGGTTGTGTTTGGGCTTGTCCCACCAGCCGGGGTTGGCCACCAGCACGGTCTTCACATCGACCTCGCGTGATTTCAGCATGAAGGGGCCGGTACCGTTGGTGTTGCGGTTGGCGAAGTTTTCCTTCTTCTGCTGCAGGTCGCTGGCTTCCCGGGAGTCGTTGGCCTCGCTCCAGCTCTTGCTCATGATGGTGAGGTTGAGCAGCTCGTTGAGCAGCAGCGGAAACGGCGCCTTGGTCTCCACGTCGACGGTGAAGGGGTCGACCTTGCGTACGTCTTTCACGTCGGCCAGGTTCAGCTTGGAAATCGAGCCCTGTGTTTGCACCCGCTGCCAGCTGAACACCACGTCGTCGGCCGTCATGGCCTCGCCGTTGTGAAATTTCACGTTGCGGCGCAGCTTGAAGCGCCACACCGTGGGACTGACCGAGGTCCACGACTCGGCCAGCGCCGGTTCGATCTGGATCTTCTCGTTGAAGCGCACCAGGCCTTCATAAATGTTGTTCATGAACGCGTTCGTGAACGAGTTGTTCGTGGAATACGGGTCCATGGACAAGGCGTCCGCTGACGCGGTCCAGCTGAACGTTTTGGCCTCTACGCCGGCAGAGCCCAGCGTCAGGGACAGCGCGAGAGCCGCGCTGAGCGCCATCAATTGCTTTTTCATCAGAATTACTCCTCGGGTTGAAAAACGGAACAGGAAAAATCTAACGGCAAGCCGGACCCGGCTTGCCCATGCTCTAGCGCTGAGCGGCCGCTGGATGGAACAACACTGGAATACGGCGCTCCTGCACCGCGTGGCAGGCGACTTGCGAGCCATCGGGCTGGGCGCTCAATTCAGGCCTCTCGCTTTTACAGCGCGCATTGGCATGCGGGCAGCGGGGGTGGAAGGTGCAGCCCGAAGGCGGGTCCAGCGGGCTGGGTATTTCACCGGTGATGGGCGACTTGTCGCGTCCGCGGGTGTCGAGCTGCGGCAGAGCTGCCAGCAACAACTGGGTGTACGGGTGTTTCGGCGCCTCGAACAACACGCGAGTAGGCGCCACCTCGGCCAGCCGGCCCAGGTACATCACACCGACGTCATGCGACACATAGTTGATGACGGCCAGGTTATGGCTGATGAACAGGCAGGTCAGGCCCAGTTGCTCCTGCAGGCGGCGCAGCAGGTTCAGAATCTGTGCCTGCACCGACACGTCGAGCGCCGAGGTAGGTTCGTCGCAAACCAGAAAAGTTGGATTGCCGGCCAGCGCCCGCGCGATGGACACACGCTGGCGTTGGCCGCCCGAGAACTCGTGCGGAAACTTCATGGCATCGGCAGGAGCCAAGCCCACCTGGCGCAGCAGCTCGTGCACACGCGGCATGATCTCGGCCTCGGGCAGCAACTTCTGGAAGCGAATCGGTTCCGCGATCGCCGTGCCGATGCGGTAACGCGGGTTCAGCGAGGCGTAGGGGTCCTGGAAGATCATCTGAATGCGATGCTCTTTCTGCCCGGAATCCGCGAACTTGATGGCGCCTGCACTCGGTGCATCGAGGCCCGCCACCAGCCGCGCCAGCGTGGACTTGCCGCAGCCCGATTCGCCCACCAGGCTGAAGGTTTCCCCGCGCCGAATTGAAAAACTGACGCCGTCCACCGCCTTGACGGAACGGCTAGCCCCCAGCTTGCCGCGCAGCAGTCCGGCGCCGACCGGGAAGTAGCGGGTGATGTCTTGCGCGGTCAACGCGATTTCGGTCGCGGCCACGACCGGATCTTTGAGCATTGCGTTCATTCTGTCTCCAATTCGGCCGGTTTAACGGGCTCGGCGGACGCCAGCCAGCACGCGACCTTGCGCTGCTGATGTGATTCGAGGCGCGGGCTTTCCGCTCGGCACTGGTCCATCGCGAAGGGACAGCGCGGGTTAAAGGCACAGCCCACCGGCCGGGCATTGAGCCGCGGCATCGCACCGTCGATCTGGGCCAGCGGCCCGGTCACGGGTTTGAGCGAAGGGATCGCCCCCATTAGCCCCCGGGTGTAAGGATGCACCGGATTGCGGATCACATCCTCCACGGGGCCGATCTCGACGATGCGGCCGGCATACATCACCGCCACGCGATCGGCCGTTTCGGCAATCACGCCCATATCGTGCGTCACCAGCAGCATGGCGGTGCCTTGGTCGCGGCAGAGTTTGCGCAGCAGTTGCAAAACCTGCGCCTGGATCGAGACATCGAGCGCGGTGGTGGGTTCGTCGGCCACCACCAGCCGCGGCTCGGCGCACAAGGCCAGCGCGATCACGATGCGCTGGCGCATGCCGCCCGAGAACTGGTGCGGGTAGGCCGTGAAGCGTGCTTCGGGCGCGGGGATGCCGACCGCGCGCATCAGCCCCAGGGCGCGCTGCACGGCATCGTCGTGCGACACCGGGAGGTGCGTGCGTATGGTTTCGACCAGCTGGTCGCCGATCTGCAGCAGCGGGTTCAGGCTCATCAACGGGTCCTGGAACACCGCGCCGATTTCCTTGCCGCGGATGCGGCGCATCTCGCGCTGCGAGAGTTGGTCGATGCGCCGGTCGCCGAGGCGGATCTCGCCACTGGCCACGCGCCCGGGCGGGTCGAGCAAGCCGAGTATGGCCATGCCGGTGAGCGACTTGCCGGCGCCGGACTCACCGACGAAGCCGAGGATCTCGCCGGGTGCGATGGAGAAAGAGATGTCGTCGAGCGCCAGCAGCAGGCCGCGCCGCGTGGGAATCTCCACGCGCAGGCCCTGGACGGTCAATACAGCTTGAGGTGTTGCGTTGGTCACGGGCCTGCTCACTTCAGCTTTGGGTTGAATACGTCGCGCAGCCAGTCGCCCAGCAGGTTGATGGCCAGTACCAGCACCACCAGGCAGACGCCGGGCATCACCGTGACCCACCATTCACCGGAGAACAGCACCTCGTTGCCGACGCGGATCAGGGTGCCCAGCGAAGGCGAAGTGGGCGGCACGCCGAGGCCGAGGAAACTCAAGGTGGCTTCGGTGAGGATGGCCAGCCCGAGCGACAAGGTGGCGATCACCAGCACCGGACCCAGCACGTTGGGCAACACATGGCGAAACAGAATGCGCAGCGGGCCCATGCCGATGAGCTTGGCGGCGTGTACATAGTCTTTCGACTTTTCCACCAGCGTGGCGCCGCGCACCGTGCGTGCGTATTGCACCCAGGTTGAGATGCCGATAGCGAAAATCACCACGAACAGTGCCAGCTGCTCATGCACCGAGCGCGGCAGCAGCGAACGTGAAAGGCCGTCGATCAGCAGCGCCACCAGAATGGTGGGGAAACTCATCTGCATGTCGGCCAGCCGCATGATCAGGTTGTCGATGCGGCCGCCGGCGTAGCCGCTGATCAGGCCGAGCGTGACGCCCACCACCAGCGAGAACAAGGTGGCCCAAAAACTCACCGTCAGCGAGATGCGCAGGCCGTACATCAGCACGGACAACAGGTCACGCCCCTGGCCGTCGGTGCCGAGCGGAAACTTCATTTGCCCGCCTTCGATCCAGGCGGGCGGAATGCGCGCGTTCATCAGGTCGAGCGCCGCCGGGTCGAACGGATTTTGCGGCGCGAGCCATGGCGCCAGCAACGCGATCAGCACGAAGAGGAGCAGTACCAGCGCCGATGCCATCGCGGTCGGCGAGCGCTTGAAGCTGAAGACGAAATCACTGTCGAGGAAGCGATGCCAGGCCGATGGCGGTGCGGCCTCGGGCCGGGCTGCGAAGGTGTTGTTCATGTCAATGGCTTTCATGCGATCCTCACTCGGGGGTCGACCTGAAAGTACAGCAGGTCGACGACGGCATTGATGACCACGAAGAGCAGCGCGATCAGCATCAGGTAGGCGGCGATCACGGGAATGTCACTGAAGGTAATCGCCTGGATGATCAGCAAGCCCATGCCAGGCCACTGGAAGACGGTCTCGGTAATGATTGAAAACGCGATCAGCGAGCCGAGGTGCAGGCCGGCCACGGTGATGACCGGAATCAGCGTATTCTTCAGCGCATGGTGAAAGTAGATCGATCGGTCTGCGATGCCGCGGGCGCGTGCGAACTTGATGTAGTCGGTGCGCAGCACCTCCATCATTTCAGAACGCACCAGGCGCATGAACAGGGTCAGCTGAAACAGCGCCAGCGTGATCGACGGCATCACCAGCGACTTCCAGCCGCTGACGGTCAGGAACCCGGTGCTCCAGCTACCGAAACGCACCACCTCGCCGCGGCCGAAGGCGGGCAACCAGTTGAGTTCGACGGAGAAGATCAGGATCAGGATGATGCCGGTCAGAAACGAGGGGATCGAGATGCCGACAAGCGACACCACCTGCAGGGTCTGCGCAAACCAGGAATTGCGCTTGATGCCGGCATAGACGCCCATTGGAATGCCGACGCCCAGCGCCAGGATGGCGGCGCACAAACTCAACTCCAGCGTGGCCGGCACCCGCGACCACAACAACTGACCGACCGGCTCAAGATTGCGGTAGGAGATGCCGAACTCGCCGCGCACGGCCAGTCCCAGGTATTTGAAGAAGCGGATCACAAGCGACTGGTCCAGCCCCAGAGACGCCCGCAACGCGTCTTTCTGAGCGACAGTGGCGGTTTCGCCGAGCAGGTTGTTGACCGGATCGCCGATGTAGCTGAACAGCATGAAGGAGATGAACGACACGCCGATCATCACCAGCAGGCCGTTCCACAGGCGGGTTGAAAGAAAACGGAGCATGGCAGATGCCCTCTCAGGTAGTGCGTGCGGAAACATCGGCCAGCGATGTGTCTGCACGCTCGGTTGTGGGGATTTCTGTTCAGTGGTTCAGTTGATCAGGGCACGGTGACCAGCCGCAGGCGCAGCTGGTTGTCGGGCGACTGCTTGAGCTCGACGCCCTTGCGCGCCGCCCAGGTGATGGGCTGCTGGTGCAGCGGCAAGTAGAACATTTCATTGCGGATGATCGTCACCGCTTCGCCAATCAGCGCGCTGCGCTTGGCGGGGTCAAGTTCGGTCGAAATTTTCAGGAGCAGAGCGTCCAGCGCGGGGCTGGAAAAGCCGCCGGTATTGAGCCCGCCTATGGTCTTGCTGCGCGTTGCGCTCGTGTCGGCCAACAAGTGGTATGAGTCGATCATCGGCAATCCGGCGTGACCCATCATGTACAGCGAGACATCCTGGGTGTTCAGGCGCACGCCCCGTTTGGAGACCGATTCTAACTGCGGTGTGATCTTGATGCCGACCCGGCCCAGCATGGGGATCATCGCCAGGCAGATCTGTTCGTCATACACATAGCCGTCGTTGGGGCACTGCATTCCGACGGTGAATCCGTTCGGGTAACCCGCTTCTGAGAGCAATTTCTTGGCGGCCTGCGGGTCGAACGGCAATACCCGGTTGTTCAGCCCTTGCGGCGCGCCATTGAGGGCCGGCGACAGGATCATGCCTGCTGGCCAGGAGACACCGCGCATGACCGAGCGCTTTATCGCTTCCACGTCGATTGCCTGGTACAAGGCCTTGCGCACACGGATGTCCTTGAACGGGTTCTTGCCCTTGACGTCGGAGTACAACAATTCGTCGCGGAACTGGTCCATGCCAAAAAAGATCGTCCGTAGGTCTTGCCCTTGCACCACACTGAAATTGCCTGCGTTGTTGATACGCGCGACGTCCTGCAGTGGCACTCTGATGCTGGCGTCGACCGCGCCCGACAGCAGCGATGCGGTGCGCGTGGCGTCGGACTGGATCGGCGTAAACGTCACCTCGGTCAGGTTGTGTTGGGGTTTGTCCCACCAGTTCGGGTTGGCGGTTAGCACGGTCTTCACGTCGACTTCACGCGACTTCACGCGACTTCAGCATGAAGGGGCCGGTGCCGTTGGTGTTGCGGTTGGCGTAGTTTTCCTTCTTCTGCTGCAGGTCGCTGGCTTCCCGGGAGTCGTTGGCCTCGCTCCAGGTCTTGCTCATGATGGTGAAGCTCATCAGGTTGTTCAGCAGCAGCGGGAACGGCGCCTTGGTTTCCACATCGACGGTGAACGCGTCGACCTTGCGCATGTCCTTGATGTTGCCCAGGTCCAGCCTGGTGATCGAGCCTGGCGACTGCACGCGCTGCCAGCTGAACATCACGTCGTCTGCAGTGAACGACTCGCCGTTGTGGAACTTGACGCCCTGGCGCAACTTGAATCGCCAGACCGTCGGGCTGATCGTGGTCCAGGACTCGGCCAATGCCGGCTCAACCTTCAGCTGTTGGTTAAAGCGTCCCAGACCTTCATAGATGTTGCCCAGGAATGCGGTCGTGAACGAGTTGTTGGTCGAATAAGGGTCCATCGACGTGGTGTCGGCCGGGGCGGTCCAAGAGAAGGGCTTGGCCTGTACGCCGGCAGAGCCAAGTGTCAGGGACAGCGCCAGCGCCGCGCTAAGAGCCACCAATTGCTTTTTCATGGGAATTACTCCTTGGATTGAAAAACGGAACAGGGAAAATCTACCGGCCAGCTGGGCCCGGCTTGATTGCAAGGGCCGCGACGGCCAGCAAAACCAATCGCCGCGCGCCTGAACGTCGAGCGCTGCATCGTCAAGTCCTTCATGGGCTGAAAATTTTGAGGTGGAAAAACTTTAGCGGCTACTAAAAAAGGATATATCTACGCTGGCGAGGCAAATTGCGCCATCACGCCGGCATAAGGCTTGACGGCAGGAAGGGCATAGTCACCCCATTTGCTGGTCCGCAGCTTGAGGCCGGCCAGGGCCTCGCCCAGCTTGACGGCCGCCGTGACGCCGTCAATCACCGGAACGCCCAGCTCCTGCGTCAGTTCGGTACACAGGTCCGCCATGCCGGCACAGCCCAGCACGATGGCGCCCACGCCATCTTCGGCCAGAGCCAGCCGGCATTCATCGCCGATTTTTTGCCTTAACAGCTCGCTGGTCTGCGCGTCCAGCTCCAGCACGGCGATGCCGGTAGCCCGCACCCGGCGGCAGCGTGCCCGCATGCCGTAATCGTCCAGCAGGCGCTGCGCGGTGGGAATCGTGCGCGCCAATGTAGTCACCACGCTGAACGAAGCGGACACCAGGCAGGCTATCTGCATGGCCGCTTCGGCAATGCCTATCACCGGCGCGCTGGCTATTTCGCGCGCGGCGCGCAACCCCGGGTCGCCGAAACAGGCAATCACATGGGCATCGACACCGGCCGCTTCACCCGCCCTGATTTGCGCCAGCAGACCGGGCAAGGCCAGTGCCTCGTCGGTGGCGCTTTCTATTGACGCCGGCCCGGTGGCCGACTGTACGGCCAGGATCTGCGTACCGACCGCAGCCACCTCGCGCGCCGCCACCGCCATCTTCTCAGTCATGGCAGTCGTGGTGTTCGGATTGATCAGTTGTATTCTCATGATTTCCACATTGTCACAATCTTGAATATTTCATGACACAGGGAAAACCACTAATACGCAGTGAATTTTTAGAGATTTTTTTAATAAATTGTGACATTAACCTTCAAGATCATCACAGTGATTTGGCTGATGGTGACCGTCGCAAAAACTTATGGCACCATCTGCATCTAGCCCGAACTGAATGAACCGCCATGCCCCGCCCAAGCAAGAACAAAGCCACCACTGATCGCCAGGAATCGCCTTCAGACGCCTCCCAGGCCGAGCTGGCCGAGGAAAACCGGGTCCGCCATGCCATCGTTGAAGCGGTGCTGTCGCACCGCCTTCCGCCCGGCACGCGGCTGGTTGAAACCCGGCTGTGCGAAGCTTTCGGCGTCACGCGCTCGCTGCTGCGCCGGGTGTTTGTGCGGCTGGCGGGCGACAAGATCGTAGAGCTGCAGCACAACAAGGGCGCCATCATTGCGCAGCCCCGCCCGGAAGAAATGCGCCAGGTTCTCGAGGCCAGGCAGCTGATTGAAAACGGCATCATTCGGGCGCTCGGTAAGAAAGCCGCACCGAAATCACTGGCTGCCGTGCGCGAGCTGGTCAAGCAGGAGCAGGCGGCCTACCAAGCCGGTGACTGGTCCAAATGGGTGCGCCTGTCCGGCGAGTACCACCTGCAGGTGGCCGGACTGCTGGGCAATACCGAGCTGGAAGACATCTTGCGCGGCCTGCTTGCCCGCACCACGCTGACGTTTGCGCTGTACTACTCGCTGGGCAGCAACGTCTGCTCCTTCGATGAACACAACCACATCCTCGAAGCGCTGGAGGCTGGCGACACTGAACACGCCTGCACACTGATGGACGCGCATCTGCATGGTGTCGAGGTCAAGCTGAAGCGCGACAGCAGTCCGCCTGAGATTGACTTCGTCGCACTCTTCACCCCCACCGCCTGAGCATCTGCGCCCATCTGTTTCCTGTTTCCTGGCTCCCCGCATGACACATCACACTACGCCCGGCCGCGCCCAGGGTCTGGGCATTGCCCTGGGCCTGGCCCTCTCGCCGCTGGTCGCGCTCGGCTTTACCCGTTTTGCCTATGCCCTGCTGCTGCCGCCCATGCAGGCCGAGTTTGGCTGGAGCTTTGTGATGGCGGGCGCGCTCAACACCAGCAATGCCATCGGCTACCTGGCCGGCGCGCTGCTGGCCTCCTGGCTGGGCAAGCGCCTGGGCACGCTCAGGGTCTTTGGCTGGGCCATGCTGGGCAGCGCGCTGGCGCTGATGGCCACCGCCTGGCCGTCGAGTTTCACGCTGCTGCTGGCCGTGCGCGCCGCTGGCGGGCTGGCAACGGCCATCGCCTTCGTGCTGGGCACCGCGCTGGCCGCCAGCGCCATGCCTGGCCGTGCGGCCACCTCACTGTCGATCTACTTTTCCGGCGCGGGGCTGGGCGTGGTTCTTGCCGGGACATTGATTCCGCTGACTCGGGCCGGCGGCCAGAACCTCGACTGGCGAATGGCCTGGCTGGCCATGGGCCTGGCATCGCTGGCAGCGTCGACGCTGGCATGGCAGGCGGGCCGGCGCGTCATGCGCCACGCGGCGGCGAGTCCGGCGGCGACCGCGGCGCCGGTCTGGCGCGCGCTGTGGCCCAGCCTGCTGGCCAACCTGCTGTATGGCGCCGGCTATGTGGGCTACATGACCTTCATGATTGCACTGCTCAGGCAGCTGGGCTTTGGCACCACGCTGACCATGGTGTTTTTTGCCCTGATAGGCGGCGCTTCGGTGCTGGCCAGCCCGCTCTGGGGCCGGCTGCTCACGCATATCCAGATCGGCCGGGGCTTCGCGCTGGTGTCGCTGCTGGTAGCGGTGGGCACGATCCCGGCGCTGATCTGGCCCGCGGCCTGGGCGGTCATTGGTTCGGCCCTGATCTTCGGCGCCAGTTTCATGGCCGGGCCAGCTGCCGTGAGTGTAGTGGCGCAGCGCGTGCTGCCGCATTCGTCACTGACCTGGGGGTTGGCGCTGCTCACGGCGAGCTTCTCGCTGGGGCAATCCATAGGCCCGCTGGCCGGCGGCTGGATTTCAGACGCAACCGGCTCCCTGAGTGCCGGCCTCTGGCTCGGTCCGGCGCTGCTGCTGCTGGGTGCCGCAGCCTCGCTGCGCCAGCGCCAACACGCGCCAAGCAAGTAGTGCCAGAGCCATGGCCTGACACCTACTGGAGAAAATATTGATGAAAAAAGGTTGTAGGCCAATAAACACGGGCGTTATCTACTATCAATATAATAGTAATCTTCCAGCGCTACCGAGTCCCTGCCACCTGCATCCAGGGGACGCGCGGGGTCCGGCGAATGTCCGCCACGAGCTTCAGTTAAATTAGCCCCCTATGTTGTCCCCTACCAACCCTCGCAAGGCGAGCAGCCCCGGCTTTTCTCCGCGTGAGTTCCGCGCTTCGCTGGCCATGTTTGCCACCGGCGTGACCATCGTCACCGCGCGCACCCCGGCGGGCGTGCTGATCGGCCTGACCGCCAACTCCTTCAACTCGGTATCGCTCAGTCCGCCGCTGGTCTTGTGGAGCCTGTCGCAGACAGCCGGCTCGATGGCGTCGCTGAGCACGGGCTCGCACTATGCCATCAACATCCTGGCGGCCGACCAGAAGGCGCTGGCCGAGCGTTTTGCCAGCAAGCGCGATGACCGCTGGAGCGGCGTGTCCTTCACGGAGGGCGCCAGCGGCGCGCCCCTGTTGGGCGGCGCCGCCGCGACCTTTGAATGCTTCAACCGCAGCCGCTACGAGGAAGGCGACCATGTGATCTTCGTCGGCGAAGTCGAGCAGTGCGCGCTCAGCCCGCAGCCGGGGCTGATCTTTCATGGTGGGCGCTTGCTGGAGAGTGGGGGTAAGTGACGGCGCGTGTTTACGAAACCAGCGCGCTCAGGGTCTGATCCGAGCCGTGGGCGGCGC
>JBKJKI010000073.1:0-4536 GCA_046597475.1 Polaromonas sp.
GTTTTTTTGCGGGGTTGTCAAAGTTCCTAAACCAACGTGCGCTGGTGGCATCTCCTGCTACCGTTTGGCGCGGCCTGGAAATTGTGCTCCGTTGAACTTCCCCATTCGTTGCGAGGCCGCCCGCAGCGATTTCACAGTGAGGAAGAAGTGTCCATCATGAAAACGACTTCAGATGTCCTTGCGGACATGACCGAGCTCCGATCGGAGTTGCGCAGAGGGGGTGATCCCCATAGCGCCCTGTTCCGGCTGAGCCCCATGCATGCGATGTTGGACATTGTGTTCGACTGGATCAGCATCCTCGGCGCTGTTGCGGCGGTCGTTTGGTGGAGTCACCTATTCGCGCCGCTTGCAGTCCTATGGATTGCCAACCGACAGCGGGCGCTTGGAAACATCCTCCACGATGCCGGGCACCGGAACCTGTGGCGAGATCGAGATCGCAACGATCTCGTGGCGCGTCTTTTCATCGCTCCGCTGCTGTTCTCAAGCCTGACCCGATACCGTGAAACGCACTTCAAACATCACATGGAGCTCGGCGACGAAAGGGGTGATCCGGATCGTTTGTTCGTTTCCCCACGAACTTCTACGTCCTGGATTTTGAGGTACCTGGAGCAAGTTTTCTCACCAAATGCATGGCTGGCGTCTATCGGGGGACACCTGTTTTCCCGCCAAATCCGACCAAGCAGCCAGCTCTACATCCTTGGGTGGTGGGTTGCTGCGGTCGCGTTGATGTGGGCAATCGCAGAGAGCAGCTTCATGACAGCCTTCTTGGTGCTGTGGTTACTGGCCAGAGCGACGGTCTTCCATCTGATCACCACCTTTCGCGAGATGTGCGATCACTTTGGGCTTCAGTCGGGCGGTGTGTTTACTTTCACACGCGACATGGCTTGTCATGGTTTCTGGCGCAAATTCATCCACCCACGCAACAATGGCTACCACCTTACCCACCACCTCTTGCCTGCGGTGCCGTATTACCGACTGCCTGAGGCACACAGGCTGCTGAAATCACAGGAGGTTTTCCAAAACCGGGCAAACGTTTGCTCCGCTTACTTCACTGGCCCTGACGCAGTGACTCAGACCTGGCAAGGACGGGAGCGGACTCGATGAACAGGGCACTCGGCAGTCTGCAGGTCGCGGCGCTGCTGGTCTCAGCAAGCTATGGCATTGGCTTCCTTTTCGGCTCCGGCGAACTTGCGCTCTTCCATGGAATGGCGGGCAGCATCTATGGAGTCGCCACGGGTTGTGGAATGCTCGTGTTGGCGCTGTTCGCTCGTCGACTGTGGGCTGTCGGGCTTCCTGTCTGGGACTTGTTCGGTCGTGCCTATGGCGCGCAGCTTCAAGGCGTGGTGGCACTGCTGTCGCTGATCTGGATGTCGGGTGTCCTAGCTGCTCAAATTCAAGGCGGTGTTGCGGTTCTGGAGTTACTTGGGCTTAGCGCAATACAGGGGTATCTGACGATCCTGATACTGATTTACGGTGCGTCGCGCATGGACCTGAGATTTGCCTCGGTAGCGTTTTCCATTTGCCTTTTTGCGAGCGCCGCAGTCCTGGTCTATGCCTTGGTCGTTGCCAACGGCGCTGGCCTTTACTTCCAGGCGTTCCCCACTTTCGCCAAAGATCTGTCAACCTTTACGCCATCCCGGGTGGTCGCCATTTCTCTGGCAGTCGGTCTTTTGGTGTGCACGGGAGCCGACTACCAGCAGTTTGTTCTGGCCGCACGCACTCCCGGCGGCGCGGTAAGAGGCTGTCTTCTGGCGGGATTGCTGCTGTTTTTCATTGGTTTTTTGCCGTCGGCAGTTGTTGTCGCCATGCAGCACGAAGGGGCGCTTGACGGCATGACGAACACCAAACAGGTGGTACCCTGGGTGCTGAGCCAAGTCGCTGGATCAATCGGGCAGGGCGCCGACAAACTCATGCTCATTGCGCTCTCCTTTGCCGCTCTGGGCTCTGGGGCCGCAATCTTGCGTGCGATGACAGAGGCGTTGGCCTGTGCAACACAAGGAAACCGTCCTGCCAGTCGCCCTGTGTTTGCAGTTGTCGCGTTGTGTGTCAGCGCTTTGTTGGCTTCACGCGATCAAGGCATTGTGGATACCATGGTGTCGGTCAACGTGGTCTATATCGCCAGCATTGGTGTTTGCTTTGCAACCCTGCTCGCAGGGATCGTCGTACCCCCGCAGCATGCTCGATGGATCATGGCTGTGGGTTTCGCCGTCTCAGTCACCGTGTATCTGGTGGGTTGGATTGGGCGATATGGCGATGACACCGATGTGATTTCACTGGTGCTCGGATGTCTCTCGTCCACTTTCACCGCACTGTGGTTTCGGTTTTCGGCCGGAGGTTGGACTGGGCGATTCTCCGGCTTGCGGCGGTGACAGACCGTACTCAGCAGATGGCTCCAGGCTGCGCCTTGCCATCCTGACAACGAGGGCGGTGATATCCCTTGCCAGAGGCGGCTCAAGGTCCCAGTGGTGCCAAAAAAGGTCCACCATCACCCGTTCGCTGGGGCAGACGTCCACAAGATGGCCTGCCTCGATCAGGGGCCCAGCCTGCGAGCTTGGAATCAGGCCATAGCCGGCACCCATGGCGACACCTTCGAGCAGGGCTATGGGGGACGGCAGGTAATGCCTGGCGTAACGGTCGATGGAAAACCCAAAATGGCTTCTCAGGAAATCGTCGTGCAGAGAGTCTTTGCGGTTGAACAAAACAGCAGGCGCTGAAAGCACAGCGGGCACGGTGAGTCCCTCCGGAAAGTGCTCGCTCGCAAAAGCCTGCGTTGCATAGCAGCGGTACTCCATGGCGCCCAGGCACTCGGCGATAAACCCATCGGCTGACTTGGCCGATGTCGAGAGGCAACCAATCACCTCCCCACGTGTCAGTAAGGCTGATGTGTGGTCTTGGTCGTCAGCGACAACCTCCAGCGCCACGAGCTGGCTCAGCAACAATTCCCTGAGGACGTCGGGGAACCAGGTAGCCAGTGAATCCGCATTCACAGCAATGGCAAGAGATACCGGCGAGTGCGGCTTGGCCGTCGGCATCAACTCCTGAAGCGCCGACCCCTCAAGAATGCGCAGCGCTTTAACATGGCGCAGCAATACCTCTCCTGCGTGTGTGGCCGCCACCGGCCGCTCTCGTTTGACCAGCACGGTAGACAGCGATTCTTCCAGTGCTTTGATGCGTTGGGAGACGGCACCACGCGTGACGCTGAGCACCGTTGCCGCACGGTCAAAGCTCTGCTGCTCGATCACCGTGGCAAATGTTTCTAACTGATCACGATCCAGCATGTGTGGCTCCTCCCGTTGGTTCTGCGGCGACTGATCTCGGACTCCTGCCATTTAGAGGTGCGCGGCGGACTCCTGTCTATAGGGTGCGTGCATCGGTAGCACCCGATTTGTTAACAGATTTCTCCTTCACGCGGAATTTGCGGAGCTATTTCGATTCGAGATCGATGTGGAAAGGGCGGCATCAAGAACATGAATACAGGTGTGAAAATACCGCAGCATCAGGTAGGTCCCCCAAGCATGCACACGTCCCGATGTTGCTGCTCGCAGTCACGCGAACCATGGTGCTTTCAGCGCAGGCGCAAGGGCAATTCGCAGCTTAATAAATGGTTTTTTCCCGCCATCGATTCCCTCTACCGGACCCCTTTCCTTTATTTCACGGCGACCATGTGACCGTGCCTAGTCGCAATGTTTTAGGCTTCGCGCGGTGACCGACGAATGCGGGGCAGGGCGGTTCCCTTGGTAGACCATATTGCCGAGAGTGGGAAGCTCAATCCGACGCTCTCGGAAATTCGGCCGGATAGCATTTTTGAAGTGAACAGAGCAGGTCTTTTGATGTGAAGAACGGATTTGGTGCGCGCAAACTATGTCACATATTTTACAAGCAGTTGCTATGGGGATTGAGTATTCATTTCCGATGTGGCAGTCTCTGATAGTTGGCTGGCCGCAGTGGCAAGCAGGTGTGGTCAAGCTCAGCGTCCGACAGATTTGATCTGACAGGAGGTGGTATGTGGCTACTTGTTGCGCGTGAACCTCGGGCCAATGCGCCGTATTGGACCGGTCGCCGATGGCTCTCGGCCCTCGATGCGGTGGTCTGGCCACTACTTTGGGTGCTCCTTCTGCGCCACGTCGATGCGCGGGTCGGGATCGTTGGCCCGATGGTCGTTGCCATTGCGTTCATGTTCACGGTAGAGCGAATCCATCGTGCGGTGAGGACCAACCATCGATACTGGTTCACCACCTGGCGTTGGGGTCGAACCGTGACCGCGCTGATGGTGATCGGGCTGGTTGTCAAGCTGATGGCTTCAGCCTGAGAGGTCGCCCGGGGCGGCATCCCTGATGTTGATGACCGCATTGAGGGAATGCGATCCATTCCGTGATGAGATCGCCCTTATCAGTGAGAGGCAATCGGTCGAGCGTCGCTCCATTGGTCAATTTCTGTCCGGCGCCAGGCCACCGCACGAGGCCCGAGGCGGACTGGGCTCGGGAATTTTTGATCAGCGATCAGTCGGTAGATGGTTGATCGGCCGAGCCCGGTGAT